>NZ_JBTHHU010000012.1:0-206357 GCF_059089585.1 Streptomyces sp. SX-6
AACGCGGCTCCGCCGCGTTGGTCCTCAAACGCCGGACGGGCTGGAGGGTG
Source organism: Streptomyces sp. SX-6 (assembly GCF_059089585.1). Classification (NCBI taxonomy): domain Bacteria; kingdom Bacillati; phylum Actinomycetota; class Actinomycetes; order Kitasatosporales; family Streptomycetaceae; genus Streptomyces; species Streptomyces sp. SX-6. The sequence continues at coordinate 51 of NZ_JBTHHU010000012.1, forward strand.
CCGGCCGCGCCGGATTTCGCGCTTGCGCTGAAATCCGGCGCAGGCGCGCAATTCCAGCCCGTCCGGCGATTGAGGACGAGCGGCGAAGCCGCGACAAGCGGGGTCTGGGGCGCAGCCCCAGGAGACGGCGAGAGGGCGGGACCGGGGCACAAACACCCCACCCGGCGCATGCGAAAGGGCCGGTGGAAAACCACCGGCCCTCGCGCGGGAGATCAGCTCACGCGATGCGGTCGAGCACGATCGGGTTCGGCGTGAACTCCGTGCCCGGCGCCGAGATCTCGATCTCGTCCCGCAGCGCGGCGAGCGCGTAGTCGAACTTCTCCGGCGTGTCCGTGTGCAGGGTCAGCAGCGGCTGCCCGGCCACGACGGAGTCGCCCGGCTTGGCGTGCATCTCGATGCCCGCACCGGCCTGCACCGGGTCCTCCTTGCGGGCCCGGCCGGCGCCGAGGCGCCAGGCGGAGACGCCGACGGCGTAGGCGTCGAGCTTGGTGAGGACACCGGTCGACTCGGCCTTCACCACGTGCTGTTCGCGGGCCACCGGCAGCTCCGCGTCCGGGTCGCCGCCCTGCGCGATGATCATGCGCCGCCAGTGGTCCATGGCGGAGCCGTCCGCGAGCGCCTTGGCCGGGTCGGCGTCCGGCAGGCCCGCCGCGGCGAGCATCTCGCGGGCCAGGGCCAGCGTCAGCTCGACGACGTCCGCCGGGCCGCCGCCCGCGAGGACCTCGACGGACTCGCGGACCTCGAGCGCGTTGCCGGCGGTCAGGCCGAGCGGGGTGGACATGTCGGTGAGCAGCGCGACGGTCTTGACGCCGTGGTCGGTGCCGAGGCCGACCATCGTGCTCGCCAGCTCCCGCGCGTCGGCGAGGTTCTTCATGAACGCGCCGGAGCCGACCTTGACGTCGAGGACCAGCGAGCCCGTGCCCTCGGCGATCTTCTTGGACATGATCGAGGAGGCGATCAGCGGGATGGCCTCGACCGTGCCGGTGACATCGCGCAGCGCGTAGAGCTTCTTGTCCGCCGGGGCCAGGCCGTCGCCCGCCGCGCAGATGACGGAGCCGACCTCGCGCAGGACGTCCATCATCTCGTCGTTGGAGAGCAGCGCCCGCCAGCCGGGGATGGACTCCAGCTTGTCGAGCGTGCCGCCGGTGTGGCCGAGGCCGCGGCCGGACAGCTGCGGGACGGCCGCGCCGCAGGCCGCCACGAGGGGCGCCAGCGGCAGGGTGATCTTGTCGCCGACGCCGCCGGTGGAGTGCTTGTCGGAGGTCGGCATGGGCAGCGAGGAGAAGTCCATCCGCTCGCCGCTCGCGATCATCGCGGCCGTCCAGCGGGCGATCTCCGCCCGGTCCATGCCGTTGAGCAGGATCGCCATCGCGAGGGAGGACATCTGCTCGTCGGCGACCTCACCGCGCGTATAGGCGTCGATGATCCAGTCGATCTGGGCATCGGTCAGGCGACCGCGGTCACGCTTGGTCCGGATGACGGAGATGGCGTCCAAGAGACGAGCCTTTCTTATCGTTCGAGGTCGGCGGGGCCGAAGGCGTCCGGCAGCAGCTCGGCGAGCGGGCGGATGCCCGACGTCGTGTCCACGGCCAGTTCCGGACCGCCGTGTTCCCACAGCAGCTGACGGCAGCGGCCGCACGGCATCAGGATGTTGCCGTTGCGGTCGCAACAGGTGAAGGCCGTGAGCCGACCGCCACCGGAGGCGAACAAGGCAGAGATCAGGCCGCACTCGGCGCAGAGTGCCACGCCATAGGCGGCGTTCTCCACATTGCACCCTGTAACGATACGACCATCATCCACGAGAGCCGCGGCGCCGACGGGGAAGCGGGAGTACGGGGCGTAGGCCCGGGACATGGCGTCCCGGGCCTGCGCGCGCAGGTTCTCCCAGTCGTCAGGAGAGAAGGTCACTTGCCCTGTCCCTTCCGGTAGGGCTTGCCGTCGGCCTTGGGCATCCGCAGCCGTTGCGAGAACAGCGCCAGCACCAGCAGCGTCACCAGGTACGGCGTGGCCTCCACCAGTTCCATCGGCACGGACTTGCTCGCCACGTACCAGACGACCAGCAGCACCGCCACGACCGCGCTGACGATCGCCGGCCTGGTCTTGCCGCCCTTGAACCGCCAGACCGCGAGGCCCAGCAGCAGCACCGCGATGAGCAGCAGCAGCGCGTGCACGGTCGGGCCGCCGGAGCGCAGCTGGAGGCTGTCCATGAAGCCGAACAGGCCGGCGCTCATGGCCACGCCGCCCGGCCGCCAGTTGCCGGAGATCATCGTCGCGAGACCGATGTAGCCGCGGCCGCCGGTCTGGCCGTCGGAGTACATGTGCGTGCCGATGGCGAGGAACGCGCCGCCCAGACCGGCGAGGGCGCCGGAGACCACGACGGCCGCGTACTTGTACGTGTAGACGTTGACGCCGAGGGACTCGGCGGCGACCGGGCTCTCACCGCAGGACCGCAGCCGCAGACCGAACGACGTGCGCCACAGCACGTAGAACGTGACGACGAACAGCAGCGCGGTAATGACCGTCAGCCAGGACACCTGGGAGACGAAGCCCCGCAGGATGCCCGCGACGTCGGACACGAAGAACCAGTGGTGCTTCTCGAGCGACTGCAGCCAGTCGGCCAGACCCGGGATCGAGAAGTTCTGCATGTCGGACATGGGGGGCGACTGCTTGTCGTTGCCGCCCGCCTGCTGCGCCGCGCTGCCGTCCGCGCCGAACAGCGTCTTGGCGGCGTACTGCGAGACGCCCAGGGCCAGGATGTTCATGGCCACACCGGAGACGATGTGGTCCACGTTGAAGGTGACCGTGGCAATGGCATGGACCAGACCGCCGAGCGCGCCGCCGATCATGCCGGCGGCCGCCGCGACCCAGGGGCCGTGCTGCCAGCCCATCCAGCCGGCGCCGAACGCGCCGAGCATCATCATGCCCTCGAGGCCGATGTTGACGACGCCCGCGCGCTCGGCCCACAGGCCGCCGAGGCCCGCGAGCCCGATCGGCACGGCCGCCGCGAGGGCGGAGCCGAACTGGCCCGAGGAGGTCAGGTCGTTGGCGCTGGTCAGCTCGCGCAGTGCGGACAGCAGGATCAGCGCGCCCGCCAGCGCGATCATCACGACGGGCCAGGAGATCCGCCGCCGCTCCGTCGAGTTCCCGCCGCGCAGCTTGTCGGCGAGTGCGGAGGTGAAGGTCGTACTCATGCGGCTGCCTCCGCCTGGTCGCTCTTGCGGGCCTGGGCGGCGAGCTCCTCGCCGACCTGACGCTGCTGGATCTTGAGGCCGTAGCGGCGCACGAGCTCGTACGCGATCACGACACAGAGGATGATCACGCCCTGGATCACCCCGACGATCTCCTGGGCGTAGCCCTCGAATTCGAGCTGGGTGCCGGTGCGGTCGAGGAAGCCCCAGAGCAGGGCGGCGAACGCCATGCCGATGGGGTTGTTGCGGCCCAGCAGCGCGATGGCGATACCGGTGAAGCCGATGCCCGTGGGGAAGTCGGTGCCGTAGTTGTACGAGACGTTGAGCAGGGTGGTCATGCCGACGAGGCCGGCGACGGCACCCGAGATCAGCATCGAGGTGATCACCATGCGCTTGACGCTCACACCGCTGGCCTGCGCGGCCGACTCGGACTGGCCGACGGTGCGCAGGTCGAAGCCGAAGCGGGTGCGGCTGAGCAGGAACCAGTAGGCGACGCCCGCGACGGCCGCGATCACCACGAAGCCGTAGACCGGCTTGGGCGTGGTCGGGAACTCGAAGAAGTGCGCGGAGTCCGGCAGGTAGGGCGTGTGGATCAGGTTGCCCTCCTTCTTGGCCAGCCGGCCGTCCTGGAGGAAGTAACCGATCAGCGAGGCGCCGATGGAGTTCAGCATGATGGTGCTGATCACCTCGCTGACGCCCCGGGTGGTCTTCAGCAGGCCGGCGATGCCCGCCCAGACGGCACCGACCGCCATCGCCACGATGATCATCACCGGGATGGCGAGCGGGCCCAGCGTCAGGTACCCGCCGACCACGGCGGCGAAGAACGCCGCGATGCGGTACTGGCCGTCCACACCGATGTTGAACAGGTTCATCCGGAAACCGACGGCGACCGCCAGCGCGGAAAGGTAGTACGGCGTGGCCTTGTTGATGATCCACACCTGGCTGTCGCTCTTCGAGCCGAAGTCGACCATGACCGCGTAGGCGTGGAACGGGTCCTTGCCGGTGGCGGCGATGATCACCGAGGTGATGACCAGGGCGGCGACGATCGCGAGAGCGGGCGCGGCGAAGCCGAGGATCAGCTTGTTCTTGTCGAGCTTCTTCATGCCTCTTCGCCCCCCTCGTTCTCGTCCGTGTGCTCAAGGTGGCCGGTAGCGGCGCCGGTCATGGCCGAGCCCAACTCCTCCGGGGTGATGGTGGCGGGGTCGGCGTCCGCCACCAGGCGGCCGCGGAACATGACCCGCAGGGTGTCCGAGAGCCCGATGAGCTCGTCCAGGTCGGCGGAGATCAGCAGCACCGCCAGCCCCTCGCGGCGCGCCTCGCGGATCTGGTCCCAGATCTGCGCCTGCGCACCGACGTCCACGCCCCGGGTGGGGTGCGCGGCGATCAGGAGCTTGGGCTTGTGGCTCATCTCGCGGCCGACGATCAGCTTCTGCTGGTTGCCGCCGGAGAGCGAGGCCGCGGTGACCTCGATGCCGGGCGTGCGCACGTCGTACTCGCGCACGATGCGCTCGGTGTCGGCGCGCGCGGCCTTGTTGTCCAGCAGCCCGCGCTTGCTGTTGGGCTCCTCGGTGACATGGCCGAGGATGCGGTTCTCCCACAACGGGGCCTCGAGCAGCAGGCCGTGTCGGTGCCGGTCCTCGGGGATGTAGCCGATGCCGCCCTCGCGCCGCTTGCGCGTCGCGGCGTGGGTGATGTCGGCGCCGTCGAGGGTGACCGTGCCGGTGTCGGGGTCGCGCATGCCCATGACCGCCTCGACGAGCTCGGCCTGCCCGTTGCCCTCCACGCCCGCGAGGCCGAGGACCTCACCCTTGTGGATGGTGAACTCGATGCCGTCGAGCACGGTGCGCACGACGCCGTCGGAGTCGGTGGCCGACAGGTGCAGCCCGTCCACGGTGAGCATCGGCACGTCGGTGACCGTCGACTCCCGGGTCTCCGGCGAGGGCAGTTCCTCGCCGACCATCAGCTCGGCGAGCTGCTTGGGCGTGGTCTCGCTGGGGACGGCCGTGCCCACGGTGGTGCCGCGCCGGATGACCGTGATGTCGTCGGCGACGGAGAGCACCTCGCCGAGCTTGTGCGAGATGAAGATGACGGTCAGGCCCTCGGCCTTGAGCTCGCGCAGGTTGGCGAAGAGCGCGTCGACCTCCTGCGGGACGAGCACGGCGGTCGGCTCGTCGAGGATGAGCGTACGGGCGCCGCGGTAGAGGACCTTGAGGATCTCCACGCGCTGACGGTCGGCGACGCCGAGGTCCTCGACGAGGACGTCGGGGCGCACCCCGAGGCCGTACGCGTCGGAGATCTCCTTGATCCGCGCGCGGGCCTTGTTGCCGATGCCGTGCATCTTCTCGGCGCCGAGGACGACGTTCTCGAGCACCGTGAGGTTGTCGGCGAGCATGAAGTGCTGGTGCACCATGCCGATGCCGCGCGAGATGGCGTCGGCGGGGGTGCTGAGGGTGACCTGCTCGCCGTCGAGGGTGATCGTTCCCTCGTCCGGCTTCTGCATCCCGTAAAGGATCTTCATCAGGGTCGACTTGCCGGCCCCGTTCTCGCCGCAGAGGGCGTGCACGGTGCCACGGCGGACCGTGAGGTGGATGTCGTGGTTGGCCACGACGCCGGGGAACCGCTTGGTGATTCCTTGCAGTTCTACGGCGGGGGCGGTACTGCTGCTGGACGCTTTGATGGCGCACACTCCTCGGGGAAGGGAGCGGGGGGTCAACTGGACGCTACGCGCGTAGCGTTGGCACCTGCACTCGGGCCCGGCGGGAGTGTCCCCCCGCCGGGCCCGGGCATTGTCCTACCGGTGTATCAGCTCTGCTTGGGGTTGGTGCGGACCTTGACCTGACCGTCCACGATCTTCTTCGTCGCGGCGTCGATCTTGTCCTTGATGTCGTCGATGAAGCCACCGGAGGTGGCCAGCGAGACACCCTTGTCCTTGAGCAGGTACTGGTGCTGGCCGGTGAGCGGCTTGCCGTCCTTGACGCTCTTGATGAGGTCGAAGACCGCCACGTCCACGTTCTTCACCACGGAGGTGAGGATGTGGTCCTTGTACTTCTCGAGGCCCGGCTGCTGGTACTGGTCGGAGTCGACCCCGATGGCCCAGGCGTCCTTCTGGCCGGAGACGGCCTCGATGGAGCCGTTGCCGGAGAGGCCCGCGGCCGTGTAGATCACGTCGATGCCCGAGTCGAGCATGCCCTTGGCCTTGTCCTTGGCGGCCGCCGGGTCGTTGAAGCCCTTGTCGTTGTTCGGGTACAGGTACTGCGGGGTGACCTGCGCCTTCGGGTCGGTGTCCATGACGCCCTGGACGAAGCCCGCCTCGAACTTCTGGATGAGGGCGTTGTTGACGCCGCCGATGAAGCCGACCTTGTGGGACTTGGACTTCAGCGCCGCGGCGACACCCGCGAGGTAGGAGCCCTCGTGCTCACCGAAGGTGATGCTGTCCACGTTGCTGCCCTGGGCAACCGAGTCGACGACCCCGAACGTGGTCTTCGGGAAGTCCTTGGCGACGGCCTCCACCGACTTCTGGTAGTTGAAGCCGACGCCGATGACCGGGTTGTAGCCCTTCTCGGCCAGCGAGCGGAGGCGCTGGTCGCGCTCGGCCTCGGTCTCGCCGTTCTTCGCCGTCATCATCATGTTGTTGATGCCCAGCTCGCTCTTCGCCTTGGTCACACCGCGGGCGGCGGACTCGTTGAACGAGTGGTCGTCGGCGCCGCCGACGTCGAAAGCAAGGCCAACGCCCTTGTCCTTGCCGCCGCTCGACTCGGTCGAGGACTCGCCACAGGCGGTGAGGGTGAATGCGAGAGCCGCGGTGGCAATGCCCGCGACAGTGATCGTGGATACCCGGCGCACGAGGGCCCCTTCACTCGAAGCGCCTCCATTGGCGCTGGTTCGCCGGAATCGTAACGCGCGTAGATGGGATGAAAAGGGGAGCTCCCAAGCCGTTATCGGATCGATTCGAACGAGCCTTGAATCACGAAACCTGGATTTGGTTGCGATCAAGCAAAGCCGCGGCGGTGAACAACTCGATTCCGACCTGGATCGCCCCCTCGTCCACGTCGAAGTCTCCGCAGTGCAGATCAAGCCGGCCCGCCTCGCCCACCGGGGCCACACCGAGCCTGGCCATCGCGCCCGGGACGTGCTCGAGGTACCAGGAGAAGTCCTCGCCGCCCAGGCTCTGCTCGGTGTCCTCGACCGACTGCGCACCCCGCCGCGCGGTCATGGCACGGTCCAGCAGCCCGGCGATCTCCGGGTGGTTGACGACCGGCGGCACCCCGCGGATGTAGTTGATCTGCGACTTGGCGCGGTGCAGCGAGGCGATCTCGTCGACCGCGGCGTGCACCAGGTCGGGGGCGCTGCGCCAGGCGTTCAGGTCCAGGCAGCGGACCGTGCCCGCGAGCTCCGCGTGCTGCGGGATGACGTTCGGGGCGTGCCCCGCCTCCACCCGGCCCCAGGTGACGGCCAGCCCCGAGCGGGTGTCGATCCGCCGGGCCAGCAGCGCCGGCACCTCCGTGGCGACCTTGGCCACGGCGGTGACCAGGTCCGTACTGAGGTGGGGGCGCGCGGTGTGGCCGCCGGGGCCGTCCAGCATCACCTCGAGCTTGTCGCAGGCGGAGGTGATCGGCCCCGTCCGCAGCCCGATCCGGCCGACCTCGACCCTCGGGTCGCAGTGCACCGCGATGATCCGGTCCACGCCCTCCAGCGCCCCGTCCTCGATCACGGTGAGCGCGCCGCCGGGCATGACCTCCTCGGCGGGCTGGAAGATCAGCCGGACGGGCCGGGGCAGCAGCCCCTGCTCCGCCAGGGCGGCCAGCACGAGCCCGGTGCCCAGGACGACGGTAGTGTGCACGTCGTGCCCGCAGGCGTGCGCCGTCTTCGGCACCGTCGAGCGGTACGGGACGGACTTGGTGTCCGGGATGGGCAGCGCGTCGAGGTCCGCGCGGATCGCGAGCACGGGGCGGCGCGCGGCACTGGGGCGTGAACGCCCGACGTCACAGATCAGCCCGGTGCCCGAGGAGAGCGTACGCGGCTTCAGGCCCGCCTTCTCGAGTCTCGCCCTGACCGCCGCGGTCGTACGGAACTCGCGGTTCCCCAGTTCGGGGTGCATGTGCAAGTCCCGCCGGAAGGTGATCAGTTCGGCGCGCAGCCCGGGCGGGAGCGTCCCGGGAAGCTCGCGGGTCGGTTCACCTTCGGGTTCGCCCGGGGCGACATCGGGCGCGGCTTCGCAGGGCATCAGATGATTCACCCTGCGAAGAGTAGAGCCCTGCACGGGGCAACTGCCTCCCGATCAAGAAAAGTTCAGCCGCATGGATGGGTCGGCCGGGGGGTATGACACGTATTTACGGCGTACCCGCACGAGACTTCGTCACGTACTGCGCGCCGGGGCGGTTGCGTAGGGCAGGCGGCGCACATCGCGTGCGCTCCCGGTGACGCCGGAGAGGAAGTCCCCCGCGCGGGGCGAGGCGTGGTCGGTGAGCCAGGCGGGATCGATGTCGCGTACGGCGACCGTCACGCCCGTGCCCGCGAGCGCCAGCGGCAGCGTGTGCACGACCGTCGACGGGAAGCTCAGCACCGTGCGCCCTATCGGACCGCGGCGCGCGATCAGTTCGAGGGGCAGCTCGGGGCGCACGATCTCCAGGTCGTAGAGGGTCGCTATGCGGCGCAGCTTGTCGGTGTTCTCGCGGCGGTGCGCGAAGTAGCGGGTGGCGCCGTGGGCGGCGGTGAGCTCGCCGACGGCCTCGAGGTAGCGCTCGGGGTCCACGACGCCCGTCTCGACCAGCGAGGTGCCGACGAGGTCCGTGCCCCGGGTGAGGCGGGGCGGGCCGAAGGCGGCGCGGGTCCAGGCGAAGTCGTTGGCCGTGACGGTCACCCCGGGCGGTGCCTCGACCGGCATCGAGGTGAACAGGCACACGCTGCGGCGGCCGCCCGGGGTGAGCATCCGGCGCGCCGATGCGGACACCGGCGCGAAGACTATGTCGCGCGCCCCTCGTCCGTTGCGGTGCCATCGCACCAGCCGTTCCCCGCGCGCGAGTTGGGCCGCGAACTCCATGGTCGCGGTGCCGTCGTCGACGACGACGAGCTCGCGGGCGCGGGTGATGGTGAGCAGCAACTGCACGTACCGCGAGAACGGGTCGCCGATGACGATGCACCGTGCCGCGCGCAGGGGTGCGGCGAGGCTCCCGATGGTGTTCACCGGCGCTCCCGGCCCGCCGCGCGCCTCCTCCCAGCGCAGCCGGTGCCCCTGGTCGCGGGCGAGTTCGGCCATGCGCCGCAGCTGCCCGCGGGTCATGGGGTCGTGCGGGGCGAGCACGACGACGAGCAGGTCGCTCGCGTCGTCGGTGCCGTCGTCGCTCGCGGCGTCGTCGACGGCGGTGTCGGCGGCGTCGTCATCGTCGCCCTCGGCCCGGCGGTCGGGCTGGCGCGGTACGCCGCCCTGCAGCGGGAGCGGTCCGGGCCGCGGGGCGGCGCGGGCGTGGGCCCACTCCAGGACGTTGAGGAGCTGGACGGGGCTCTCGACGAAGGCCAGGGTGCGGGCCGGGCCGGTGCCGGACATCAGACCGCGACGGCTTCCGGTTCCCCGGCCACGACGCCCGCGACGCGGCGCAGTTTCCGCATCGGGGCGAGCTCGCTCTCGTACACCCGCTTCACTCCGTCCCCGAGCGACTCCTCGACCACGCGGATGTCGCGCACGAGCCGCTGCAGACCGCCGGGTTCGACGGACGCGGCCTGGTCGGAGCCCCACATGGCGCGGTCGAGGGTGATGTGCCGCTCGACGAAGGAGGCGCCGAGGGCCACGGCGGCCAGCGTGGTCTGGAGGCCCGTCTCGTGGCCCGAGTAACCGATGGGCACGTTGGGGTACTCGGCCTGGAGGGTGTGGATGACCCGGAGGTTGAGCTCGGCGGCCTTGGCCGGGTAGGTGGAAGTGGCGTGGCAGAGCAGGATGTTCTCGCTGCCGAGCACCTCGACCGCGTGCCGGATCTGCTTCGGCGTGGACATCCCCGTCGACAGCACGATCGTGCGGCCGGTGGCGCGCAGGGTGCGCAGGAGCTCGTCGTCGGTGAGCGAGGCGGAGGCGACCTTGTGGGCGGGGAGGTCGAACTTCTCCAGGAAGGCGACGGATTCCACGTCCCACGGCGAGGCGAACCAGGCGATGCCGCGCTCCTGGCAGTGCTCGTCGATCGTGCGGTATTCGTCCTCGCCGAACTCCACCCGGTGGCGGTAGTCGATGTACGTCATCCGTCCCCAGGGAGTGTCCCGTTCGATGTCCCACTGGTCGCGCGGTGTGCAGATCTCGGGGGTGCGCTTCTGGAACTTGACCGCGTCGCACCCGGCGTCGGCGGCGGCGTCGATCAGGGCGAGGGCCTTGTCCAGGTCGCCGTTGTGGTTGATGCCGATCTCCCCGGTGACGTACACGGGGTGGCCGGGTCCCACGGGCCGGTCGCCGAAAGTGCGGGTGCGTCGGGCAGCGGCAGTGTTCACGGCGAGGTTCATGTGCGAAAAGTTCCTTCGGTTCGGTGTGGGGCTGACGGGTTCTACAGGCCGGGGCCGAGGAGCCAGCCGGCGATCTCCCGGACGGCTCCCGCGCCGCCCGGTGTACAGGTCACCGCGCGGGCGGCGTCGCGTACGGGGCCGTGCGCGTCCGCGACGGCCACGGGCCAGCCGACGAGACCGAGGCACGGCAGGTCGTTGACGTCGTTGCCGACGTAGAGCACCCGCTCGGCGGAGATGCCCGTCTCGTCGCACCACTGCTTGAGGGCGACGTCCTTGCGGTCGGTGCCGTGGATCACCGGCACCTTGAGCTTGCGGGCGCGTGCGGCGACGACGGGGTTCACCTCCGTGGAGAGGATCAGCACGGACAGTCCGGCCCGGCGCAGGGCGGCGACGCCCAGCCCGTCGCCGCGGTGCACGGCCACGAGTTCGCGGCCGTCGGCGTCGATGAGCACGCGGTCGTCGGTCTGGGTGCCGTCGAAGTCGAGGACGACGGCGTCGACGTCCTCGCGGGCCGGGAGGACGGGCGGGGTGTCGAGCAGCGGGGCGAGGGCGCGGGCGCGCGCGAGGTCGTGCGGGTCGTCGATCTCGAGCACGCGCGCGGGGTCGGTGCGCACCAGCTCGGTGCGCCCGAAGAACCGGTGCCGGGCGGCCCGGAAACCGTCCGCGCGCATGGCGTAGGCGGCGCCGGTCTCCAGCAGGTCCTCGGGCCGGTCCTGGCGGCGGGGGCGGTGGGCCTTGTCGTGGTTGACGCCGTGCGCGCCCCGCCGGCCGGCGCCCTGCGCCGGGACGGGCGGGGTGCCGTCCCGCCAGACGAAGCCGTGGAAGGGCGCCACGGTCAGCGCGCTGTCCGCGCCCTGCTCGACGACGGCCGCGGCGACGCCGTCGACGTCCTCGCGGGTGAGGAAGGGGCTGGTGCACTGGACGAGCAGCACGACGGCGGGCGCGTGGCCGCGCATCGCCTCGTACGCGTCCATGGCGTGCAGCACCGCGGCCTCGCTGGTCGCCGTGTCACCGGCGAGGCCGGCCGGCCGGTGGACCACGACGGCCCCCGCGCGACGTGCGGCCTCGGCGATCGCGGGGTCATCCGTCGACACGATCACCTCGGTCACCAGGCGTGCCGCACGGCACGCGCGCACCGCGCGGGCGACGAGCGGCACCCCGCCGACAGGCGCGAGGTTCTTGGCGGGCACCCCCTTGGACCCGCCGCGGGCGGGGATGACGGCGATCACGGACTGTCGTGGTGCCACGCCGAGTTGAGCGGTCACAGCTCCCCCATCCTTCGCATGACGGGCGCCACTCGCTGGACGCCGTGGCGGTACGCGCCGCGCACCGCGTCCCGCAGCGCACCACGCGCGGCGCGCCGCAGGGCGCTCTCCTCGCGCGGCGCCTCGCGGCCGGGCAGCGGGTCCCCCTGCGGGTCGAGGCCGTACCGGGCGAGGAGCGCGGGCAGGTGGCCGGGCGCGGTCCCGGCGGTGTAGTACGGCGCGAGCGGCGGGAGCCGGGGAAGCGCCACGAGGGCGGACACCCGCGCTCGCGCTGCGTCGAAGGCCTGCTCGTACGGCACATCGCCGGCGGCGACGCCCTGGCGCGCGGTCCAGGCCGGTTCGGCCTTCGGCAGGTGGCCGGCGTCGAGCTGGTCCCAGGAGGCGAGGCAGCCGGAGCCGAGGAAGTGGTGGTTGCCGAGCTGCTCGCGGATGCCGAGGTCGGTGAGGACCGCGGTGGGGACCGAGCGGTGCAGCGCCTCGAGGGCGGCGGTGGAGCTGACCGTGACGAGCAGGTCGGTACGGTCGAGCACCTCGCCCATGTGCCCGTACACAAGGCGGCAGTTGGCCGGAAGGCCTCCCGGCACCTTGGCCGCGAGCTTCTGGTACGGAAGTTCCTCGATGTGCGTGGTGTGCTCGCCGGGCTTGCTGCGGAGCTTGACGAGCACCTCCCGCCCGGGGTGCGTACGGGCGTGCCGGGCGGCGCGCTCGAGCAGGTAGAGCCGGTCGGTGCGGCTCTCCGGCACGGAGGGCTGGGTGGCGAACACCACCGTGAACGGGCCGTCGTGGCACGGCTCGTACGGGGCGCCGCCGAGGAAGGGCAGGGCGCACTCGACGACGCTGCCCGCCGGGGCGCCCACTCCGGCGTACACATCCCGGAACCGCTCCGCGTCATGGCGGGAGTTGGCGAGGACGACGTCCGCGCCATGACGCAGCAGCAGTCCGTCGGCGAGCTTCTCGTAGACGACGCCGACGTAGCCCGTGACAACGACCGGACGGGAAGGGGCCGTTGCCCAGGCGCGGGCGAGTCCGTGCAGCATCGCCTGTACGGCGCCGCCGACGCAGGCGAGGACGACGAGGTCGTACCGTTCACGCCCGACCGAGCCCACGGTGCGGACGAATCCGGGGCCGGTCACTTCGTGCAACGCGTCGGCACGCACGCCCACTTCACCGAGCTGGCGCGGGGTCGGGGTCGCGCGCCCCCTCAGCAGGAAGCCGTCGAGCCGGGCACCGGGTGCGAGCCGGTGCGCGGTGAGCGCTCCCCACTTCCACCGGGTGTCGGAGTCGGCGAGCACGGCGACACGCGGCGGGGATTCGGACGGTGAGGATTCGGTGCGTGACGACACAGCCATGACGATAGGAATTGATTCCGTTTCACCGCCCAACGCGAGTTCAACAGCCGGTAAACAGCACATCGACGGTCGGCGAAGTGGTTGACGCGCAGGTCCGGTTCATCATTTCGCCGCGCGTCGTTCACCCGCACTTACGGCGGAGGTCAGGACGAATGCCGGAGGTTCACCTACCGTCACCCGGGTGGTCAAGCTCTCCGTCATCGTGCCGTTCTTCAATGTGCAGACCTATGCGCCGGACACCCTGCGAAGCCTGAATGCGAACAGCAATGAGGACTTCGAATTCATTCTCGTCGACGATTGTTCGACCGACGGGACACCAGGGATTCTGGAGCGCGCCGAGCGCGAACTGCCGGGCGCGGTGCTCGTGCGGCACGAGCGGAACGGGGGCCTGGCGACCGCCCGCAACACCGGGCTGGACGCGGCCCGCGGGCAGTACATCGCCTTCCTCGACGGCGACGACTGGCTCGCCCCCGGCTACTACCGCCAACTCCTCGCCGCCATCGAGGGCTTGGGCGTGGACTTCGTCCGCACCGACCACGTGCAGTGCACGGGCCGCACCCGCACGATCCACCGCGTTCCGCAAGGCCGCAGGGGCGTGGTGCTCGACCCGCGCGGCGCGATACTGCCCGCGGACCGCTCCACGTCCGTCGACTACCCCTACGCCTGGGCGGGCATCTACCACCGCCGTCTGCTCGACGACGGTCTGCTGCATTTCCGGCACGGCCTGCGCACCGCGGAGGACCGGCCGTGGATCTGGCGGCTCCACCGCGAGACACGCAGTTTCGCCGTGGCCGGACTGCTCGGCGTCTTCTACCGGCGCGGCGTCGCCTCCTCGCTGACCCAGATCGGCGACGTACGCCAACTCGATTTCATCCGCGCTTTCGATCAGGTCATCGACGAGACCTCGCGGGACACCGACGCACACGCCCTGCTGCCCAAGGCCGTACGCACCTATTGCGCGATCATTTCCCATCACCTCGGCTCGATCGAGCGATTCGAACCCGCCGTGGCCCGAACACTGCGTTCGATGAGCGCGGCCGCCATGAAACGGATGCCCCAGGAGTTGCTCAAAGACGCCCTGAATTCCATGGACGACGACCGCGCTGCAAGGCTCCGCCGACTGCGCCGCCGCCCGGTCCCGGCGGAGGCAGTCGCATGACCCAGATCTTCCTGGCCTCCACCCTCTACGGAGCCGCCACCCTCTCCGCCGCCCTCGACGCCGGACTCTTCCCACCCTCCGGACGCCGCCTGCTCCTCGTCGCCAACAACGCGGCCGTCCCCGAGACCACACCCGCCCTCGACCAGGCCCCCGGCTTCGACCGGCTGCGCACCCGCTTCGACGGCGTGCTGTCCTGGAACGAGACGATCAGCCCCTTCCACCCCGGCGGCTGGTCCCCGCGCCCGGACGACGCACCGCTGTGGGAGCGGTACTTGCGCCTGCTGTGGGACCTGGGCGACGACGAACTCGAGATCGTCGTCGAGTCGATCCAGGTCAGCCCGGCGCTCGCCCTCGCCCAGGTCTTCCCCGACGCACCGCTCGAGGTCTACGCGGACGGGCTGATGAGCTACGGCCCCACCCGCAACAAGCTCGACCCGCTCGTCGGCACCCGCATCCGCCGGCTGCTCCACCTCGACCTCGTGCCGGGCCTGCGCCCGCTGCTGCTCGCCGAGTTCGGCGTCGAGCCCGAGATCATCCCGGGCGGCGCCTTCACCAAGGTCCTCGCCGAACTCGCCGACGCCGTCGAGCTGCCCCCGGCCCCCGAGGGGGCGGCGCTGCTCCTCGGCCAGTACCTCTCGGCGCTCGACATCCTCACCCCGGAGGAAGAGGAGCAGCTGCACGTCCGCATGCTGCGCGGCGCGGTCCGCCACGGCCACCGCGACCTCGTCTTCAAGCCCCACCCCACCGCCCCGGCCCGCTGGTCGCGGATGCTGGAGGAAGAGGCCGAACGACTGGGCGTACGGCTCACGTTGCTGGACACCTCCGCACTGGCGGAGGTGGTGTACCAGCGGCTGCGCCCGGCCCTCGTCGTCGGCTGCTTCTCCACCGCGCTCATCACCGCGGGCACCTTCCATGGCCTGCCGGCCGCCCGTACCGGCACCGAACTGCTGCTGGAGCGGCTCACCCCGTACCAGAACAGCAACCGCGTGCCCGTCACGATCGTCGACGCCCTGCTGCCCGCCCTGGAGGCCACGGAGCTGTGCACCGGCGACGGCCCCGGAGAGCTCAACAGCCTCCTGCCTGCCGTGGGTTACGCCATGCAGCCGCAGGTCAACCCCGGGCTTCGCCCGGCGGCCGAACGCTATCTGGCCGCGCACCTGAACTCCCGTACCCGGCGCTACTTCAAGCGCCGCCGCCTGACCGCCCTGGCGCTCCCCGGCGCCCTCCCCTCCCAACTCGCCTTCCTGCCGCGCAATCCGGCCGTCCGCAGGATGGCCCGCCGGGCACGTGCCGTGCAGCGGAGGCTGGCCAGGAAGACTCGGTGACCCGTTGACAGCCCCGACACTCCCCCGCAGCACTGCCTCCCCCGTACAGAAGGCGAAACCGCCGCGAACCGGCCGCCTGTACGCCCTGGACGGGCTCCGTCTCATCGCCGCGCTGATGGTGGCCCTCTACCACTACGGCGGCCGGGACGGCGAGGTCAGCCGCGCGTGGGGGACGACGCCGCGCCACGAATTCCCGCACCTGTCGACCGGATTCGCCTACGGCTGCCTGGGCGTCGAGATCTTCTTCGTCATCAGCGGCTTCGTCATCTGCATGAGCGGCTGGGGGCGCTCCCTGCGCTCGTTCTTCGCCTCACGCGTCTCGCGCCTCTACCCCGCGTACTGGGTGGCGATCGCACTCGTCACGCTCGCCTTCGCCCTGCCCTGGGTCGCGTACAAGACCGTCTCCCCGAGCGACACCCTGGTCAACCTGACCATGCTCCAACAGCCCGTCGGCGCCCAGCGGGTGCTCGGAGTGTGCTGGACTCTCTGGGCGGAGCTGCGCTTCTACGCCCTGTTCGCGCTCTTCGTGGTCCTGCCGGGCGCGACGCGTTCGCGCGTGATGTTCTTCTGCGCGGGGTGGACACTGGCGACCGCGATCACCACGGCCTCGCACCTGGAAGTGCTGCGGGTGATCGTGATGCCGGAGTACTCGGCGTTCTTCATCGGCGGCATCGGCCTGTACCTGATCCACCGCTTCGGCCACGACGCGCTGAGCTGGGGCATCGTGGCGACGAGCTTCCTGATGGGGCAGCACTACGCGGTGGCGGGGCTGTGGCACCCGCCGAACCCGCACTACTTCTCGTACCGCTCCCCGTACGTCATCATCGCGATCCTCGCCGTCGGCTACGCGGCCGTCGCCGCCATCGCGCTCGGCAAGGCCCGCTGGGCGACGTGGCGTTGGCTGCCGCTGGCGGGCGCGCTGACGTACCCCTTCTACCTGGTGCACGAGCATCTGGGGTGGGTGACGATCGGGGTGCTGCACCGGAAGCTGGGCATCCCGTCGTACGGCACGTTCGTGCTGACGATCGGCCTGATGCTGCTGTTGGCGTGGACGATCCACGTGCTCGTCGAACGCCGCCTGACTCCCCTGCTCCGCCGCTCACTTGACGGCTAGCAGCGTGGCCTCGACCCCCGCGATGATCGCGCGCAGCCCGGCCTCGTACCCGGCGTCGGGGTCGCCGAAGAGCTCGAAACCGGCCTCCGCGGTCAGCGGGTAGTCGGCCAGCCGCTGGGCGCGGGCCTCGAGGTCGTAGCCCTCGCCCTCCTCGCCCCGGCCCGGGTCGGGGCCCATGGCCTGCTCCTCGATGGCGTACGCCACGGTGTAGCAGTTGGCGGTGAAGGAGGCGCGGGCCGCCGCGCGGGGCGTAAAGCCCAGGTCGACCAGCCTGCGCAGGTGCGCCTCCATGGGCGGCGCGTAGCTGAGGTCGGTGTACCGGGTGCCGCTGAAGACCTTGGCCCCGTCGCGGTAGGCGAGCAGTGCGCGGCGGAACGTGCGCTGGGCCTCGGCCAGCACGACCCGCCAGTCCTGCGTGTCGGGCGCGAGCTGCGCGCTCATGCGGCGCATCATCTCCGTCGCCATCTCGTCCAGCAGGTCCCGCTTGTGCTTGAAGTGCCAGTAGAGCGCGGGCGCCTGGACGTTGAGCTCCTTCGCGATACGCCGCAGCGTCAGCCCCTCCAGGCCCACCTCGTTCAGCACCTGCAGCGCGGTGCGCACCACCTGATCACGGTCCAGTCGATTTCCCACCTTGACAGTTTAACGGCGTTCAGTGCACCCTCCTTAACAAGGTTAAATTGAACGGCGTTAAGGAGGGGGTGCATCGTGTCCGCACACGAGGTACTGATCGTCGGCGCGGGCCCGACCGGGCTGGTGCTGGGCTGTGAACTGGCCCGACGGGGCGTGGATTTCCGCCTGATAGAGGCGGGCGAGCGGCTGTTCCCCGGGTCGCGCGGCAAGGGCATCCAGCCGCGCACCCTGGAGGTCTTCGACGACCTGGGGGTCGTCGAGGCGGTGTACGAGGCGGGGAAGCGGATGCCGCTCATGGCCTCCTGGGAGGACGGCCGGAAGGTCACCGAGTGGGACATGATCACGCGCCGCGAGCCCACGCCCGACGTGCCCTACGGCGAGGGGCGGCTGCTCCCCCAGTGGCGCACCCAGGAGATCCTCCACGAGCGGCTCCACGAGCTGGGCGGCAGCGTGGAGTTCGGCACCCGCCTGTCCGGCTTCACCCAGGACGAGGACGGCGTGACGGCCACCCTCCTCCGCCCGGACGGCACCGCCGAGACGGTACGCGCCGCGTACCTGGCCGGCACCGATGGCGGACGCAGCACGGTACGGACCGTCCTCGGCACTCCGTTCACCGGCGAGACCGTCGACCCGACCCCCATGATGGTCGCCGACCTCGAGGTGGAGGGCCTGGACCGGGACAACTGGCACGTCTGGCGCCGCGAGCGGAGCTCACTGGCCCTGTGCCCGCTGCCGGGTACGCCCTTCCAGCTGTACGCCGACCTCGGAGGCGCCGAGCCGGACACCGACCCGGAGTCGGTGCGCGAACTGGTCGCCTCCTGGACGGGGTTCCGTGCGGGCGAGGTGCACTGGGCGTCGATCTTCCGCGCCCGGGCGGTGATGGCCGAGCGCTTCCGGGAGGGCCGGGTCTTCCTGGCCGGGGACGCCGCCCACATCCACTCCCCCGCGGGCGCGCAGGGCCTCAACACGGGCATCCAGGACGCGTACAACCTCGGCTGGAAGCTGGGCCGCGTGCTGCGGAACGGCGCCCCGGACGCCCTGCTGGACTCCTACGAGGCAGAACGCCTGCCGGTGGCGGCGGGGGTGCTGGGCCTGAGCACGCGGCTGCACAAGGGCGTCGACGACAGCCAGGGGCTGAAGCTGACCATCCAACGCCCCCGAGAAGCACACCAGTTGCACCTCGCCTACCCCGACAGCCCGCTGACCCGCGAGCTGCGCACGGGCCTGGCGGAGGGCGCCCTGCGCGCCGGCGACCGCGCCCCGGACGCCCCGCTGAAGTCCGGTGCGGGGGAGGCGGTCCGCCTCTTCGACATCTTCCGCGGCCCGCACTTCACGCTGCTGACCGTCGACGCCACCGCGGTACACATCCACGAGCCGCACACCACCCTCCACGACCCGGACGGCCACGCCCAACGGGCCTACGGCACGGGCACGTTCCTCATCCGCCCGGACGGCTACGTCGCCTTGGCGACGACCGACCCGGCGGACGTGGAGCCGTACCTCTCCGCCCTCGACGGCGCCTGAGGGTCCTGAAACGGAGCGCAGTTCCGACACAGTGGTGTCGGGACCGCGCTCCGTTCACGTTCACTGTGCCGCCCACCTGCCCCCTGTCGATGGGAAGCCTCACTCAGCGAACCGCGACAATGGGGTCAGCGCGGGTCGGCGTCGGCATCGCCGAGTTCCGTGGAATCGGCCACGTAGGTCCGTCCCCAGAGCCTGTTGTCCGCCCCTCGGGCGAAGAGGTCGATGACTCCCTTCTTGTGCGAGATGGCTGCGAGGCTGCCGACCGACTGAATGAGGCCGAGGTCCTTCCACGACTGCCAGCCGTTGCCGTCGTAGGTCAGGTGGATCACATGGTTGTTCCTGTCCTTGGCGAAGACGTCCAGGCGCTCCACGCCCCACGATGCGGCGGCCGGGCCGGAGGCCAGCAAGCCGCCACGGTTGCGCCAGCCGCCCCAGTTGCCCTTCCCGTCGTAGGTGCGGTGGAGCAGGTTGTTGCTCTCGG
Source organism: Streptomyces sp. SX-6 (assembly GCF_059089585.1). NCBI lineage: Bacteria > Bacillati > Actinomycetota > Actinomycetes > Kitasatosporales > Streptomycetaceae > Streptomyces > Streptomyces sp. SX-6. The sequence continues at coordinate 19,568 of NZ_JBTHHU010000012.1, forward strand.
CGCCCCGCACGAAGACGTCGACACGGCCGCCCGGCGCCCAGGCGGCTGCGGCGGGCGAGTCCTGGAAGTTCCCGCCGAGCGAAGTGAACGGCCCCCAGCCCCTGCCGGCGTTGTCGTCGGCGTCGGAGAACAGCAGCTCGTTGGTGTCGCTGAGCGCGAACATGGCGTACCGCTTGTCCCGCGCGGAAGCCGCAGCGAGGCCGTTGAAGGCCGGCCGGTTGTCCTGCGTGAGACTCCAGTTGGCATCCCAGCCGTTCGTACTGGACCAGGTGCGGCGGAAGACGTTCTGCTTGCCGCCGATGTGATACACCGTCAGTGCGCCGGGCGCCCCGGAGAGGATGGCCGGGGTGTAGGTCCCCCGGCCGCCGATGTCCGACCAGTTGTCCCAGCCGGTCGCCTGCGTCCACTCGCGACGGATGATCTGGTTCTTGTTGCCGATGGCGACGAGGGTGATGTTGCCTGCCTCGCGTGACGCGACGGCCGGGGCGGACAAGAGGTTGCCGCCCAGGTCGTTCCACTCGCTCCAAGTGCCCATGGAATCCCCCCAGTTCACTTGTCGCTGCCCGGCGTCGTTGCCGGGCAGTCACACACCGGGAGCGTACTGAGGATGGACCCTTTGCGCGCAGGATGGATCGATGTTACGCCCAAGTTGCATATTTCGGCTGATGCGCACTTCTTGACAGAGCATGTCCCCGGCGTAACGGGACGAAAGAGCAGCATGCCCCATGAGTCCTGTCGTCGTTCCGATCGACGAGGACGGCCGCCTCTGGCCTGTCCGGTGGATCGCGCTCAGGCAGATGCCGGTAAGTTGACCGCATGCCCTCGGTACTTGTCGTTGGTTACGACCCGCAAGCGATACCCGGCGTCGACGGGGAGGCCCTTCGTGCGGCGCTCGATGCGGAGCTGGCCCGGTTCGGCGAGCACGGCATCGACGCCTCCATGACTCTGGTGGTGTTCGACGAATCGGCGGAGCCCACCCTCATCACGTCATTGGCCGAACGCCCGTGGGACGTGGTCGTCATCGGCGGCGGGATCCGCAAGACGGAGCAGTTGCTCCCACTCTTCGAGCAGATCGTGAACCTGGTCCGCCACCACGCGCCGCAGGCCGCCATCGCGTTCAACACCAGCGGTGGGGACAGCGTCGAGGCAGCGCAGCGCCGGCTCTGAGCCTGCCGATCGGCCCGGACCCGCCGGCGCGGCACAGCCCGGGTGTTGAACGGGGAACCGGGTACGGGTTTCCTTGCGTCTGAGGACAGTTCGCGTAAGGAAACCCGTACCCTACTCGTCAGTCACCATTCAGAGCCGGCCGGCTGGGTCCTACCATCGCGGAAATGACAATCCGGAGGATGGACCACGTGGGCATCGTCGTCGAGGACCTCGCGGCCGCGACGGCGTTCTTCATCGAGCTCGGACTGGAGCTGCAGCGCGAGGGGTCGGTCGAGGGCGGCTGGGTGGACCGCGTCGTGGGGCTCGAGGGTGTCAGGGCGGAGTTCGCGGTCGTGCAGACCCCGGACGGCCACGGACGACTCGAGCTGACGAAGTACCACACGCCGACAAGTCAGAGCGGCGACCGAGGCACCCCGGCGAACATGCCGGGCATGCGCCATGTCGCATTCGCCGTCGAAGACATTGATGCCGTCGTCGCCGGTCTGCGAGCTCGCGGCACGGAGCTCGTCGGCGAACTGGAGCGCTACAAGGACAGCTACCGGCTCTGCTACGTCCGGGGTCCGGAGGGAATCATCGTCGAGCTGGCGGAGCAGATCAGCTGACGACCGGCCCGCCCGCCCTCGACGGTGTGCCCGGTGGGTCGGAGCCGCCCCACCGGGCACGTCCTGGACAGGCCCAATTCCCCCTACACCACCACCGACAGCAGCATCACAAACCCCAGCCCCACCACCGAGATGATCGTCTCCATCAGCGACCACGTCTTGATCGTCTGACCGACGTCCATCCCGAAGTACTCCTTCACCATCCAGAACCCCGCGTCGTTGACGTGGCTGAAGAACAACGACCCGGCGCCCACGGCGAGTACGAGCAGCGCCGCATGCGTGGTGCTCATGTCGGCAGCCAGCGGGGCAACCAGCCCGGCCGCGGAGATCGTGGCGACGGTCGCCGACCCCGTGGCCAGCCGGATGCCGACGGCGATCAGCCAGCCCAGCAGCAGGGCGGAGACGGACCAGTCCTTCGAGAAGTCGAGGATCATCTGCCCGACGCCCACGTCGATCAGGGTCTGCTTGAAGCCGCCGCCGGCGCCGACGATCAGCAGGATCCCGGCAATCGGCGTGAGCGACTTCTCGACGGTCGAGGCGAGCCGCTCGCGCCCGAAACCGGCGGCCCGGCCCAGCGTGAACAGCCCGACCAGCACGGCGGCGAGCAGCGCGATGAGCGGGGAGCCCACCACGTCGGCGATCCGCTGGACGTGATCCTTCGGATCGTCCACGACGACATCGACGAGCGCCTTCACCAGCATCAGCACCACCGGCAGCAGCACGGTCCCCACCGTGGCCGCGAAGCCCGGACGCCGCTCCAGTTCCTCCGACGGCCGCTGCGGGATGAGCTTCTCCGGCGGAGCGACGTCGACCCAGCGCGCGGCGACGCGCGAGAACAGCGGCCCGGCGACAACAGCGGTCGGCACGGCGATGAGCACGCCGAGCGCGAGCGTCACGCCGAGGTTCGCGCCGATGGCGTCGATCGCGGCCAGCGGTCCGGGGTGCGGGGGCACCAGGCCGTGCATCACGGACAGCCCGGCCAGCGCCGGGATGCCGATCCGCATCAGCGAGTGGTTGCCGCGCTTGGCGACCAGCAGCACGACGGGGATCAGCAGGACGATCCCGACCTCGAAGAACAGCGGCAGGCCGATGACGCCGGCGATCAGCACGATCGCCCAGGGCATCGAGCGGGCGGAGGACTTCGCCAGGATCGTGTCCACGATCTGGTCGGCGCCGCCCGAATCGGCCAGGAGCTTGCCGAGTATCGAGCCGAGCGCGATGAGCACGCCGACACCGGCGACGGTCGAGCCGAGTCCCGTCGTAAAGCTGGCGATGACCTTGTCTATCGGCGCCGCGGCGGTCGCGCCGAGCGCCAGTGACCCGACGGTCAACGACAGGAAGGCATGGAGCTTGAAGCGGGTGATGAGGAGGACGATGACGGCGATGCCGACGAGTACGGCGATGCCCAGCTGCGTATGACCGGCCGACGTGATCGGTCCGGCGGGGGCCGCGGCCAGCATCTCGACGCTGAGAGTGCTCACTTGGGCTTCCTAACGGGAAGGTTGGGGGCTACAGCTGCCGCAGGGCGGCGGTCGCCTGTTCGGCGATGACGGCCGCCTCGGGCGTGACATCCACGCGGATGCCCGCCTCGTCGGCCTCGAGCGGCTCCAGGGTGGCGAACTGGGAGTCCAGGAGCCTGGCGGTCATGAAGTGGCCCTTGCGGGCCGCCATCCGGTCGGCGATCAGCTCACGGTCGCCGGTGAGGTGGAGGAAGACAAGGCCGGGCGCGGCGGCCCGCAGCCGGTCGCGGTACGCGCGCTTGAGCGCGGAGCAGCTGACCACCCCGCCGAACCCGGCGCGTCCGCGCGCCCACTCGCCGACGGCGTCGAGCCAGGGTGCCCGGTCGGCGTCGTCCAGCGGGATGCCGGCCGACATCTTCGCGATGTTGGCGGGCGGATGGAAGTCGTCGCCCTCGGCGTAGGGGACGCCGAGCGCCGCGGCCACCAGCGGGCCGACCGTGGTCTTGCCCGTGCCCGCGACGCCCATCACCACGACGACGGGGTGGGGGGTGCTCATGAGGTACCTCGCTGTCTCCGGCCGCGGCGTCACCGTCGACGCCGACCCGCCGCCACACTGAAACCCAAGAGGTACGACATATTCAAGCCCCTGTGACTTAAACGTCATACTTAATCGCCCCGACACCCGCCCCTTAGGCTGAGCTCATGAGCAACAAAGGGCAGGGACTGCACGCCCATGTGCTGGAGTCCCTGGGGCCCGCGATCACGTCCGGGGAGTACCCGCCGGGCAGCGTGCTGCGCACGGACGAGCTGGAGCAGCGCTTCGAGGTCTCGCGCACGGTCGTCCGCGAGGTGATACGGGTCCTGGAGTCGATGCACCTGGTCGCGTCGCGGCGGCGCGTGGGGGTGACGGTGCTGCCCACCGAGGAGTGGAACGTCTACGACCCCCGCGTCATCCGCTGGCGCCTCGCGGGCAGCGACCGGCCCCGTCAGCTGCGCTCGCTGACCGTGCTGCGGCTGGCCGTGGAGCCCGTCGCGGCCGGCCTCACCGCCCTGCACGCGACGCCCGAGCAGTGCGCGGAACTCACCGAGCACGCCCTGGGCATGGTCGCCACCTCACGCGGCCAGCAGCTGGACGCCTATCTGCTGCACGACATCGCCTTCCACCGCGTCGTCCTGCGTTCCTCCGGCAACGAGATGTTCGCCCGCCTCGGGGACGTGGTGGCCGAGGTCCTCACCGGCCGCACCCGGCACCAGGTCATGTTCACCGACCCCGACCCGGCCGCCGTCACCCTGCACGTCCGGGTCGCCGAGGCCGTACGCGCACGGGACGCCGCCCGCGCCGAGGAGCTCACCCGCGAGATCGCCACGGGGGCGATGGCGGAGCTGGACATCCTCGCACCATAGGCACTCCTAGGCCGGTATGCCCTCCGGCCGGCGCTCGAACCAGCGCTGGTCGGCCTCCAGTTGGGCGGCGAGCGAGATCAGCAGCGGCTCGCTGTTCGCCGGGCCGAGCAGCTGCGCGCCCAGCGGCAGACCGCCGTCCGTGAACCCGGCGGGCACGCTCACGCCGGGCCAGCCCAGCACGTTCCACGGCCAGGCGTACGGACAGGCCGTGATCATGCGGGAGTTGGTCGCCCGGCCGGACAGCCCATCCAGTGCACCGACCGGCAGCGGCGGGCTCGCCGTGGTCGGTGTGAGGACGACGTCGTACCGCCCGAACATCTCCCCCACCTTGCGCCGCAGCGGGCCCTCCGCGGCCCGCGCGGCCCTCAGGATGTCGCCGCCCAGCAGCAGCCCGCCGAGCGCGTTGGCGCGCGTACGCCTGTCGAGCGCCGGCCGGTCCGGCACCCGGGCGGCCCACTGCCGCACCCCGGACATCGAGCGCGGCGCGAAGGTCAGCCCGACCTGGCCGTAGCGCGGGTCCTCCTCGGCCACCTCGTGCCCCAGCGCCTCGAGCCGCTCGGCCATCCGCACCGTCGCCGCCCGCGCCTGTGGGTCCAGCCGGTGGCGCACCGCGGCGAACGCGGGCTTGAAGGACAGCGCGACGCGCAGCCGCCGCGGCTCGCGCCGGAGCGCCCCCAACAGGTCGACGGCGGGCGGCCGGTGGAGGTCGCCGGGGTGCGAGCCGCTCACCGCGTCCAGCAGCCGTACCGCGTCCTCGACCGTACGGGCCAGCGGGCCGTAGCAGGTCAGTCCGCGCCACATCTCCCGCTCGGGCCACGACGGGACCCGGCCGCGCTGCGGCTTGATGCCCACCAGGTGCGTCCACGCCGACGGGATGCGTACGGACCCGGCACCGTCCGATCCCAGCGCCACCGGCACCAGGCCCGCGGCGACCGCGGCTCCGGCGCCGCCCGACGAACCGCCGGGCGTGTGCGCCGTGTTCCACGGGTTGCGCGTCACCCCGAACGCGGGCCCCTCCGTGACCGGCCACTGCCCCAGCTCCGGGGTGTTCGTCTTGCCGACGATCACCGCACCGGCGGCGCGTAATCTGCGGACGGCTTCGCAATCGTCCTGCCTCGGCGGGAAGTTCCCCGGGCACCCGAACCCGGTGGGATGCCCCGCCACGTCCATGTCGTCCTTGACCGCCACCGGCACCCCGAGCAGCGCACCGCGCTCGCCCGCCGCGAGCCGCCGGTCGGCGTCCGCCGCCTCGGCGAGGGCGGCCTCGGCCCGTACGACCCGGAAGGCGTTCAGCGTGGGCTGCGTCTCCTCGATGCGCCGCAGCGAGCGTTCCACCAGCTCGCGGGACGACACCCGCCCGTCGGCGAGCGCGTCCGCCTGCGCGGCGAGCCCCTCGAACGCGTCCGTCACGATCCCTGTCATGCGATGCATGCGATCCCCCTTCGCACGTCACGTTACGAACACACGTTAACCGTACGTCCGTTGTGTGCGCATCAGCCCGCTCTCCGATGGCGCAATTGTGCTGTGGACAACGGTCCGCCTGATGCCCAGGGTGGATTCCATGCGTGCGCACCCCGAAGCCCGTGACGTCGTCCTCGCGTTGCACGTGGGCGCGGGCGGGGCCATGCGGCGCGAGGACATCGACGCCCGGACCGAGCGGGCCTACCGCGACGCGATGGCGGAAGCGCTGCGCGCCGGGCAGCGGGTGCTGCAACGCGGCGGTGACGGCGTCGCCGCCGTGGAGGCCACGGTGCGCGTGCTGGAGGACAGCGGGCTGTTCAACGCGGGCCGGGGCGCGGTGTTCCACGAGGACGCGGGCCATGAACTGGACGCCGCGATCATGCGCGGGTCGGACCAGGCGGCCGGGGCCGTCGCCGCGGTGCGCCACGTACGCCATCCCGTCACCGCCGCGCGCCTCGTCATGGAGAAGTCGGGGCACGTACTGCTCGTGGGCCAGGGCGCCGACGACTTCGCCGCCCGCAACGGCCTCGTCCCCGTCACCCAGGACCACTACTGGACGCAGCGGCGTTGGGACGAGCTCTTGGAGGCCAAACACCCCGGCACCACGGCCGCTTGCACCCTCCCGTCGGACACGGGCACCGTGGGTGCGGTCGCCCTCGACCGCCACGGCGGTCTCGCCGCCGCCACGTCCACCGGAGGTACGACGAACAAGCGGCTCGGCCGAGTCGGCGACTGTCCTCTCGTGGGCGCGGGGACGTACGCGCAGGACGGCACCGTCGCCGTGAGCGCAACCGGCAAGGGCGAGGCGTTCATCCGCTGCGCCGCGGCGGCGACGGTCAGCCACCTGATCGAGTTCGGCGGCATGGACGTCGCCTCGGCGGCCCACGAGGTCGTGGGGAAGCGGCTCGTCGGCGGCAGGGGCGGGGTGATCGCACTGGACTGCCGGGGCACGCTCGCGGCCCCGTACAACACCGAGGGCATGCGGTACGGCTATGTCACGGCGGACGGGCGGATCATCACCCGGCTGTTCCCGGACGAGGCAGACCAGGCGCCGCGTTGACGGCCCTTACACATTCCTGGGGCTAGCCCCACCCCGAAGACTCGGGAAAGCCCCGATAGTGCGGCGGTTCCCCATCAATCACCCTTGATTCATGACCACTTGGAACCGCCGCCCGATCCTCCTCGCCCTCGCCACGGCGTCCGTCGCCGCCACCGTCGCGGCGCCCGCACAGGCCGTCACGGCTCGCGCCGACGCGACGAGACCCACCCTCGCCTGGAAGCAGTGCGGCCCCGACCGGGAGTGTGCCGACCTGACCGTGCCCCTCGACTACCGCAAGCCCGACGGCCGCAAGCTCACCCTCGCCGTCTCCCGGCTGCGCAGCGACCATCCGGAGGCCAGACGCGGCACGTTGCTGCTCGTCCCCGGCGGTCCGGGCGGTTCCGGGCTGGCCCGGCTCGAGGACAAGGGCGAGGCGGTGCGCAAGGCGACCGGGGGCGCGTACGACATCGTCAGCTTCGACCCGCGCGGCGTGGGCGGCAGCACGACGGCGGACTGCGGACTCTCCGAGGACGACCGCCTGGTGACGCATCTCCAGCCCTGGCCCGGCAAGGACGGGGACATCTCGGAGAACATCGCCCGCGCCCGCCGCGTTGCCGACCAGTGCCGGCGCAACGGCGGCGAGGTCCTGCGGTCGTTCTCCACCGCGAACGAGGTCCGGGACATCGACCGCCTCCGCCAGGCGCTCGGCGAGGAGAAGCTGTCGGCGTGGGCGGAGTCGTACGGCACCTATGTGGCCGCGACGTACGCGCAGAAGTACCCGCAGCACACGGACCGTTGGGTGCTCGACAGCGACGGAGACCCGGATCCGAAGCGCGTGGCGCGCGGCTGGCTGGCGAACATGGCGCCCGCGGCGGACGAACGCTTCCCGGACTTCGCCGAGTGGGCCGCCCACCCGGATCCGGAGCACAAGGACGACAAGCTCGCCGACAAGCCCGGGGACGTACGGCCGATGTTCCTCAAGCTGGCCGGCGAACTCGACCGCAAGCCGAGGGAGTTCGAGGGCGGCGGACACCTCGACGGCAATCTGCTGCGCCAGACCCTGCAGGCGAGCCTCGAATCCGACGGCCGCTTCCACCATGCCGCGCAGCTGATCAAGGCGGCCCGTACCGGCACCGGGAAGATCCCCGGGAAGGCTCCCGTCCTGGCCCCGGCCGATGTGGCGACCTACGTCTCGGTGGTCTGCAACGATGTGCAGTGGCCGCGCTCCATACCGGGGTACAAGAAGGCCGTCGCCGCCGACCGGGCCCGGCACCCGCTGACGGCAGGCATGCCGCAGAACATCACGCCGTGCGCCTTCTGGCAGGCGCCCGCCGACAAGCCCGCGCGAATAACCTCCGACGGTCCGTCCAACGTCCTGATGATCCAGAACCTGCGCGACCCCGCGACCCCCTACTTCGGCGCGCTCAAGATGCGGAAGGCGTTCGGCGACCGCGCCCGCCTGGTGACGGTCGACGCGGGCGGCCACGGTTCCTACCTCGGCAACGGCAACGCCTGCGGCGACCGGACGGTCACCGGGTTCCTCACCACCGGCAAGCGCCCGGCCGGAGACACCTTCTGCGCGAAGTAGCTCAGAAGAGCTGGCACTGTCCCGGCATCGACGGCTCCTCCGGGTCGAAGAGCCGGGGGGCGGTATCGAGCAGCGGGGCGAAGCGGCGCGAACCGGGGCAGGAGACGAGCTCGTAGGAGACGGTGCGGCGGCCGGGCGGGTCGTGGCGGGCGTAGCGGCCGCCGACGACAGCGATCTCACGGGAGCAGACGGGACAGGCACGGCGCGGCGAGGAGGACATCCGTACAGTGTCTCGCAAACCACGCCGAGACGTGTCAGAAGGTCCTCGTCATAGGTCCTCGTCAGAAGGTCTCCGTGGGGACGTACGAACCCCATACTTCCCGCAGGGCGCCGCACACCTCGCCCACGGTGGCCCGGGCGCGCAGCGCGTCCTTCATCGGGGGCAGGACGTTGTCGGTGCCGGAGGCCGCTTTGCGCAGCGCGGCCAGCGCGGCGTCGACGGCGCGGCGGTCGCGGGCGGCGCGCAGTGCGGCGAGGCGTTCGCACTGGCGGGACTCGATGGCGGGGTCCACGCGCAGGGGTTCGTACGCCTCCTCCTCGTCCAGCCGGTAGCGGTTGAGGCCGACGACGACGCGCTCGCCGCTGTCGGTCTCCTGGGCGATGCGGTAGGCGTTGCGTTCGATCTCGCCCTTCTGGAAGCCCTGTTCGATGGCGGCGACGGCCCCGCCGCGGTCCTCGACACGGGCCATCAGCTCGAGGGCGGCGGCCTCGAGGTCGTCGGTGAGGGACTCCATCACATAGGAACCGGCGAACGGGTCGACGGTGGCCGTCACATCGGTCTCGTGCGCGAGGACCTGCTGGGTGCGCAGCGCGAGGCGGGCGGCCTTGGCGGTGGGGAGGGCGATGGCCTCGTCGTAGGAGTTGGTGTGCAGGGACTGGGTGCCGCCGAGCACGGCGGCGAGGCCCTGCACCGCGACGCGCACCAGGTTCACCTCGGGCTGCTGCGCGGTGAGCTGGACGCCCGCGGTCTGGGTGTGGAAGCGCAGCATCTGCGATCTGGGGTTGCGGGCGCCGAAGTCGTCGCGCATCACCCGGGCCCAGATCCGGCGCGCGGCACGGAACTTGGCGATCTCTTCGAGGAAGGTGGTGCGGGAGACGAAGAAGAACGACAGCCGGGGGGCGATGTCGTCGACGGCCATGCCGGCCGCCAGGGCCGCCCGGACATAGGCGACGGCGTTCGACAGCGTGAAGGCGATCTCCTGCGCGGGCGAGGCACCGGCCTCGGCCATGTGGTAGCCGGAGACGGAGATGGTGTTCCACCGGGGGATCTCGGTCCGGCAGTAGCGGAAGATGTCGGCGGTCAGGCGCAGCGTGGGCCCGGGCGGGAAGATATAGGTGCCACGTGCGATGTATTCCTTGAGCACGTCGTTCTGGACAGTGCCGGTCAACTCCGCGGCCGGGACGCCCTGTTCCTCGCCGACGAGCTGGTAGAGGAGCAGCAGGAGTGCGGCGGGGGCGTTGATGGTCATGGAGGTGGAGACCTGGCCGAGGGGGATGCCGTCGAAGAGCTCCCGCATGTCGTCGAGGGAGTCGATCGCGACGCCGACCTTGCCGACCTCGCCGTGGGCGAGCGGTGCGTCGGAGTCGTGGCCCATCTGGGTCGGCAGGTCGAAGGCGACGGACAGGCCGTGGGTGCCATGCGCGATGAGCTCGCGGTAGCGGGCGTTGGACTCGGCGGCGGTGCCGAAGCCCGCGTACTGGCGCATGGTCCAGGGGCGGCCGGTGTACATCGTGGGATGGATGCCGCGGGTGAAGGGGTACGCACCGGGTTCGCCGAGCCTGTCGTGCGCGTCCCAGCCCTCGAGCGCCTCGGGGCCGTAGACGGGCCTGACGGGGAGCCCGGATTCGGTGGTCCGCGTGGTGTCCGCCCCGTGTGTCGTGGGCTCGTGTGTCATGGCCTCGCGCCTCCCGCCATCGGACTGTAGCGGCGGCGGGCCGGGACTGTCAGGGGACGCGCAGAACGGGCCCGTCGCGGGCAGGGCCGGGGGATGGGCCCTGCCCGCGCGGTGGCGCGGAGCCGCGGTATGGGGGGAACGGCGGCCCTGCGCGGCCGATGACCAGTCGGCTCATTTCCTACAGCGCCGGGGCGCCGGAAAACGTCACACCTGTCATCGGAGCGTGCTGCGGAAGGCGGGGCAGCCAGTTGCTGCCGCGGCCGGGAGAGTCGCTGTCGCCCCCCTGGTCGCCTTCGTCGCCGCCTTGCCCGTCGCCCTTCCCGCGCAGGACCTGCTCGCAGAGCGAGCGGGCCTCGGCGGGACCGCCGGCGGTGCGCTCGAGGGTGCGCACCGCGTCCTCGTCCCGCTCGTGCCGGGGGTTCGTGTCGAGGTAGGCACGGCACATCCGGACGACCCAGGCGTGCGGGACCGGGGTGCTCGGGGACCCCTGGTCGCCCCGGTCGCGGTCCCCGCGGCCCTCGTGGTCGCCGTCGCGCGCGGGGGCGGCCGGGGAACTCGCGGTGGGACCGGGCCGCTGCTCGCCGTTCCCGGTGCCGGGCGTGGTGTCCGGCCGCGGGGAGGCGGTTACGGACGGCCGCGGGCGCGGGCGGTCGTGGCCGTCGGCCGACGGGGTGGCGCCGGTGGGTCCGACCGGCTCGGGCGCGGTGGTGTCCGGGTCGTCGTTGCCGGCCGCGGGCACGCTCGAGACGGCCGACGGCTCCCGGTCGCCCCCGCCGAGCGACCGGGGCAGCCCGACCACACCGGCGGCGACCGCCACCCCGCTCAGCGCGCAGCCCGCGACGGCCAGCGCCACCGCCGCCCCGGCGGGGCGCCGTACCGAGAAGCGGCGCGCCGAGAAGCGGGGCGCGCGTATCTCCGCGGCCTGACCGGAGTCACCGCGGCCGTCCCGTACCGACCGTTCGGAACGTGCGGCACGGAAAGCGGCCACGGCGGCTTCCTCGCCCGGCAAGGGGCCGTCCGCCGCGGGGGACGCAAGCTCCATCAGCGCCGTCCGCACGGCCTCCAACTGTCGTGCGTCGGGCTGTGGTTCACCATCCGGAATCTCGACCGGCCAGCTGTGCTCGTGATCGTCCGCCATCACATGTCCTTCTGCGTCCGCGCACGCCATCGCGTCACACCCTGGGAAGTCGCCACGTCGGTCGGTGACGTCGGCGACGTTGGTGACGTGGTCGACGTGGATGACGTGGATGACCGTCGCTGCGCGGGGATGGTGTCCTTCGTCTGCTGCGCTCCCCTCACCACCGTCACTGCCGTCACCGCCGTCGTCGTTCCCGTCATGAGCTCGGCCAGCTTGCGCAGCCCCCGGTGCGCGGCGGTGCGCACGGCGCCGGGGCGCTTGCCCAGTACGGTGGCCGCGGTCGTGGCGTCGAGGCCGACGACCACGCGCAGGACCACGGCTTCGGCCTGGTCCTGCGGGAGTTGGGAGATGGCGGCGAGGGCGTTCCCGGTGCCTATGGATTCCAGCGCCTCGCCCGCGGTGTCCGCGTCGCCGGGCCGCAGGGCGAGTTCACTGTCGTCGCCGCCGATGGCCGGGCGCCGTCCGCGCATGCGTATGTGGTCGAGCGCCCGGTTGCGCGCGATCCTCGCGGCCCAGCCGCGGAACCGGTCCGCGTCGCCGGTGAACCGGTCGATGTCGCGGGCTATCTGGAGCCAGGCCTCGGAGGCCACGTCCTCCGCGTCCGTATCGCCGACCAGGGTGCGCACGTACCCGAGCAGGCGGGGATGCACGGAACGGTAGACCGTGCGGAAGGCCGTCTCGTCCCCGCCCTGCGCCGCGTGCACCGCGACGGTCAGCTCAGCGTCATCCCCCTGCACACCAACATCCTGCACCACTCACAAAACTCTTGACTCAGTAGCCCGCGGGGCCATTGCGGTAAGGGTTCGGCTCCTGCCCGTAGGGCGGCCCCCAGACCCCGGGCGGATACACCGGCGGGCCACTGTACGGCATCGCCACCGGTGGCGGAGCCGGGGGCCCGGACACCGCACGCTGCTCCTGGAGTGCGGTCAACTGACGTATGACGAGCAGCGCGAGCACCCCGGCAACCGCGTAGAGCAGCAGCCCGAGTGCGCTCAGCCCCGCCATCGTCCTCATCAACTCGACGTCGTGGCGCCAGTTCTCGTAGTCGCCGTTTCCGGCGTCCCGGCGCCTGAGCCCGTCGAACCCGGCGTAGAGGAGGTTCAGCACTCCGCCCGCCGTGCACCCCGCCACGTACAGCGCCCACCAGGAGTTGAGCAGCCCCCTGGGCGCGCTCTGCGGCCCCGCGGGAGCGCTGGCCCGGTAGATGTCGTTCGCGATCTGCTTGGGGAACCAGCAGGCGACGACGGGCGTGAACCAGGCACCCACCGCCCAGCCGCTGCCGAAGCGGTGCCGGCCCGGCGCGAACACCTCGGCGTTGAGCCGGACATCACGGAACCAGGTCACCCACAGCACGGCGGTGGCCAGTTGGAGCACGAGGAAGGCGACGTTCGCGACGCCGTAGAACCTGTCCGCGTCGGACGCCCGCTCCGCCGCCTCGTGACCACCGCCGCCCAGGACGTCCGCGATCGCGCCGCGCTGCTGGAAGCGCGCGACGGCGGCCAGCAGCAGCGCGAGCAGGCACAGCGTCAGCAGCGCGTTCAGCGCGACGCGCACACCACGGCGCAGGTCCACGCCCGCCATGGGCAACGGCTGTTGCGGATACTGCGGATGCTGCGAATACATCGTATTTGGCCCCCCACACACCGCGGATGCCGCAGGGTACGGGCATCGGCCCGCGGCGTCCAGCCGCGCCGGTGTGACGAATTCCCGGGGCGCGGCGCTGTAAGAAGTGCGGGCCTCACCAGGGTCCCGCAGCGGATGGCGGCCGTGACCTCTCCTGTGGGGGGTGGCGGTCGCGGCCGTCGTCCGTCCTTCCTCAGTCCTCCTGCTCCGCCTTCGCCACGTCCTTGACCGTGACCGTCAGGTCGTTGGTCACCGTGAAGTACGGGCGCAGCCGCGCCTCGCCGCGCGTCGCGGCGGGGAAGGTGTCGACGCCCTTGCGGTCGGCGAAGTCGCCGGCGAGCCGGCCGACCCGGACCAGCGCGGCACCGGCCGCGGGGCGTACGTGCAGGTCCCACAGGTCCTGCTCCGGGTTGTGCCGCCGCAGCATCGGCTCGTACGGCAGCGTCCCCGTGCCGTCCTCGAGGGCCGCGCGGACGTCCCCGGCGGAGCCGTCGCCGTCGCGCAGCCGGGCGATCAGCTCGGCGCCCTCGCCCAGCGCCGCGCCGTGCGCGGTGACGGTGACCGTGATGCCGTCGGCGCCGACCCGGACGTCGGCGGCCTCGATGTGCCGGGCACGCTGCCAGGTACGGACGGCGAGGAAGCCGTCGCTGGTCTCGTACGGCACCCAGGCAGTGACCGCGGCGTCGGCGAGCGGCAAGGTCAGCAGCGCCTTCTGCTCGACGAGCGAAGCGGCGAGGCGGCGGCGGGACTTGTCGCCGGAGCGCTCGGCGTAGCTGTCCCAGCGCCCCTCGGACAGGGTGTGCGCGGCGCGTTCGACGCGGGCCTCGACCCAGCCGCCCGCCGTCCGCTGCCCGGGCAGCGGCACCCGCACGGCTTCCTTGCCCTTGCTGCCGCGGTGGCGCAGCAGCAGATGCGTGTCGGCCGCGGTGAGCTGGTCGGCGCGCAGCCGCACGGTGAACGAACCGTCGGCGCCCACGGCGCACCGGGCCTCGGGGTTGGTCACCTCGTCGGCCTTGCGCGGGGCCGGCACCGGCTGCTTGCGCCCGCCGCCGAACAGCCCGCGCAGCAGGCCGCCCTTCTTCGCCGCCGCGGTCGATCCGGGGCGCAGCTCCTCGAAGAGCTGCTCGTAGCGCCGGGCGATGGCGTCGGGCTCGTAGCGCCGCGCGGCCGTACGGGCCGCGGCGCCGAGGCGGGCGCGCAGCCCGGCGTCGCCGGTGACCTCGAGGAGCGCCTGGGCGTAGGCGTCGACGGTGCCGGCGCCGTCGAGCGGCACCAGGATGCCGTCGGTGCCGTCGGTGAGGATCTCGCGGGGACCGTACGGGCAGTCGGTGGCGATGACCGGGAGCCCGGCGTGCATGGCCTCGACGATCGTCATGCCGAAGGACTCGGCGTCGGAGGCGACGGCGGCGACGGCGCCCTTGGACCACTCGGTCTCGATGGGCGAGCGGGCGCCCATGAGCGTGACGCGCTCGTAGAGGCCGAGCTCCTCGATCTGCTTGCGGAGCTTGGCCTTGGCGGGCCCGCGTCCGTAGATCCGCAGCGACCAGTCGGGGCGTTCCGCGGCGACCTTGGCGAAGGCGTCGATGAGCCGGTCGTAGCGCTTGACGCCGACGAGCCGGCCGGCGGAGACGATCGTCTTCGAGCCGCCGTCGGAGGGCTCGGCCACGGGGGCCGGGACGGCGTTGGGGATGGAGAGGATCCGCGCCCGGGCGTCGGGGAGGGCGTCGCGGTAGTGGCCCGCGTCGGCCTCGGAGACGGTGGCGAAGGCGTCGAGGGCCGCGATCGCCGGGTCCATGACCTCGTGTAGCTCGGGGACGTGGGCCTCGTGCGTGAGGTGCTCCTGCCCGAGGCGCAGGTAGCGGTCGCTGCCGTAGGCGGTGAGGTAGCCGATGAGCTTGGGCCGGGTCGCGATGACGACGTCGGCGTCGGTGGCGGCGAGGTGGGCGGCCACCCGCTGGTCGGTGAGGGCGGTGGCGGCCATCCGCCCGTTGTCGATGCGCTCGTCCCGGAAGATCTCGCTGGGCCGCTGGTTGAGCGGGGTGCCGTGCTCGTCCCCGTCGGTGCCCTCGCGCATGTCGACGAGCGGGGTCAGGCGCACCCGCGGGTCGATGTCGAGCTCGGGCTCGTCCACCGGGCGGTTCACGCTGATGATCCGCACCTCGTGCCGTTCGGCGAGGGCGGTGGCGAGGTTGACGGTCGAGCGGATGGTGCCGCCGATCCCGTATGCGTTGTGCAGCAGGAATTCGATCTTCATCGGGACCTCGTTCGCGGGACGGGTTTCCCCGGAGGCTAGCGGAGTCCTGACGCGAACGGCATTTTCCGGCCAGGGGCCGGCCCGGGGGGTACCCCTACTTCCGCACCCTCCCCGCAAGCGCACCGAAATCCGTCCAGCTCAACCGCGGCGGAGCCGGATCCCACAACCGCTGCGCCACCGCGGCCAACGGCATCCGCACCCCCACCGCCACCTGCTCCGGCGTCTGCGCGGCAGCGCCGTCGCACCAGATCGCCAGCCGCCCGCCCGGCACCCGGTCCGCCCCGGCGAGCTGCGACGACACGGCGACCGTCCCCCGCAGCACCGCCGGCGACCACTCCCGGTAGATCCGCTCCCCCGTCGGATAGTGGAACCCGTTCGGCTCGCCGACCACGTAATAGAGGAAGGCGTCGTTGAGGTTGACGACCGTGCGTCCCTCGTTCAGGTATTCCTGCGGGTCCCGCGCCCCCAGCTCCTTCCCGGTCCAGTACTCGACCTCGATCCCCTTGTCGCTGTCGGCGACACCGCCCTTGAAGAAGCCGTCGTTCCACGCCTTGGGCCGCTTGCCGAGCGCCCGCGCCACGGCCGCCCGGTCGGACAGCCAGCCGGTGGCGAGGTCCTGGACGAGCGCCTGCGGCCCGTACCGCAGGCGGGCCGCCTCCGCGAGGCGGGGGTACGAGCTCTGCGGGTCCCTGGCCGCGAGCGCCCGGTACTCGTCACCGCCCAGGTGCCAGTACGGGCCGGGGAAGAGCGGCGCGAACTCGCGCATGAGGTCGTCGACGATCCGCGCCGCCGAGGGATCGGCGATGTCGACGGCCCCCCGCACCACGGTCCCGTTCACGTCCCTCAGCTGAAGCGCCGGGTGCGCCTTGATGACCGCGCCGAGGTGCCCGGGCGAGTCGATCTCGGGGATCACCGTGATGTGCAGCCGGGACGCCAGCGAAACGATCCTGCGGACCTCGGCCTTGGTGAGGTGCTCCGGGGAGACGACCTCGGGGTGGGTCTCGCTCTCGATCCGGAACCCCTGGTCGTCCGAGAAGTGCAGGGCGAACTGGTTGAGCTTGAGGTCGGCCATCTCCCGCAGCCGGGCCTCGATCCACCCGGCACTGAAGTGCTTGCGGGCCGTGTCCAGGTTGAGCCCGCGCTGGGGCCGGTCGGGCGCGTCGCGCACCGTGCCCTCGGGAAGGCCACCTCCGGAACGCACCGCCTGCACCACGGTGCGGGTGCCGTGGAAGACGCCGGCCGGGTCCGAGCCGGTGATCAGCACCTTGCGGTCCCGGGTGGCCAGTTCGTACGCCTCCGGGCCGCGCCCGTGCCCGGAGCGGATCGCGAGCTCGACGTCGCCGGAGCGGGCGGGCGGCGGGGCGGTGGTGAGCCCGAGGTCGTCGGCCAGCATCCGGGCCTCGCCCGCGACGGGCCCCGCCGGGTCGGCGATCACCCGGGCGCCGGGCGAGGGCCGCCAGCCGGGTCCGCTGCCCGCGGTGAAGGAGCGTACGGACGGAATGGTGCGCGGCGCCCCCTCCGGCACGGGCGCGAACTGGGCGGCGGAGGGCGAGCCGAGCGACGCCTGGCCGGAACGCGCGTCGTCGCTGCCGTGCGGGGCGGGGGTGCTGCGCGGGCAGCCCATGACGGACAGGGTCGCGACGAGAGCGGCGGCGCTGACGGTTCCCCGGACGACCGAGGCACGAGTGTTTCGCATAGGCAGACCCATGGAGCAATACCTCCCATTTCTGGGCAAGGTATTACTTTCACATCACTCTTCACCGAATGCCCGCCCGAGCCGTAACTCATACGGGCGAGTCCCCCCGAATCCGTCGCCGAACGGCCGAACGGCCTCGCCGCACGGACCCGTACGTGCCTGTTTGATCACACCTGCCATACCCCGCGAGACCGAACCGACAAGGCGTCGCTACGATGGCCGGGGCCGGTGGACCATACCCGGCCGGGCCCGACCGACGGCGAAGCCGGCAGGCCCCAATCCCCGCTCCCGGAGGGTTTTCCGTGCCGGCTGGAACGCTGTACCGCGGCCGGGAAGGCATGTGGTCCTGGGTGGCTCATCGAGTCACCGGCGTCCTCATTTTCTTCTTCCTGTTCGTGCACGTCCTCGACACCGCTCTTGTCCGGGTCTCACCCGAGGCCTATGACACTGTCGTCGCGACGTACAAGACACCCGTCGTCAACGTGATGGAGTACGGCCTCGTCGCCGCCATCCTTTTCCACGCGCTCAACGGTCTCCGCGTCATCGCCGTGGACTTCTGGTCCAAGGGCCCGCGGTACCAGAAGCAGATGCTGTGGTCCGTTGTCGGTATCTGGGTCGTGCTGATGGCCGGCGCCTTCTACCCCGTGCTCAGCCACACCCTGCGCACGCTGTTCGGGAGCTGACGCGAGATGTCCACTGAAGCCCAGAACCCCGCTGTGAGCGACGTGTCCCTGTACGACGTCGACCACCCGGCCCCGCTCATCGAGGCGCCCCGCAAGCGGACCAAGAAGACCCCGAAGTCGACCCGCACCAACTTCGAGCTGTACGGCTGGCTGTTCATGCGGCTGTCCGGCATCGTGCTGGTCGTCCTGGTCCTCGGCCACCTGCTGATCCAGCTCGTCCTGGACGGCGGCGTCAGCAAGATCGGCTTCGCGTTCGTGGCCGGCCGCTGGGCCTCGCCGTTCTGGCAGGCCTGGGACCTGATCATGCTGTGGCTCGCCATGCTGCACGGCGCGAACGGCCTGCGTACCGTCATCAACGACTACGCGGAGCGGGACAACACCCGCTTCTGGCTGAAGATGCTGCTGTACACCGCCACGGTGTTCACCGTCCTGCTGGGCTCGCTGGTGATCTTCACCTTCGACCCGAACATCCGCTAGCGCCCGGGGCTGACGCGACATGAAGATCCACAAGTACGACACCGTCATCGTCGGCGCCGGCGGCGCCGGCATGCGCGCGGCCATCGAGTCGACCAAGCGCAGCCGCACGGCGGTTCTCACCAAGCTGTACCCCACCCGCTCCCACACCGGCGCCGCCCAGGGCGGCATGGCCGCCGCCCTCGCGAACGTCGAGGAGGACAACTGGGAGTGGCACACCTTCGACACGATCAAGGGCGGTGACTACCTGGTCGACCAGGACGCCGCCGAGATCCTGGCGAAGGAGGCCATCGACGCGGTCCTCGACCTCGAGAAGATGGGCCTGCCGTTCAACCGCACCCCGGACGGCACCATCGACCAGCGCCGCTTCGGCGGTCACTCCCGCAACCACGGCGAGGCCCCGGTCCGCCGTGCCTGCTACGCGGCCGACCGCACCGGCCACATGATCCTCCAGACGCTGTACCAGAACTGCGTCAAGGAGGGCGTGGAGTTCTTCAACGAGTTCTACGTCCTGGACCAGCTGATCACCGAAGTCGACGGCGTCAGGAAGTCGGCCGGTGTGGTGGCGTACGAGCTGGCCACCGGCGAGATCCACATCTTCCAGGCCAAGTCGGTCGTCTACGCCTCCGGCGGCACCGGCAAGTTCTTCAAGGTGACCTCCAACGCGCACACCCTGACCGGTGACGGCCAGGCCGCCTGCTACCGCCGCGGCCTGCCGCTGGAGGACATGGAGTTCTTCCAGTTCCACCCGACGGGCATCTGGCGCATGGGCATCCTCCTGACCGAGGGCGCCCGCGGTGAAGGCGGCATCCTCCGCAACAAGGACGGCGAGCGCTTCATGGAGAAGTACGCGCCCGTCATGAAGGACCTCGCCTCCCGCGACGTCGTCTCCCGCTCCATCTACACGGAGATCCGCGAGGGCCGCGGCTGCGGTCCCGAGGGCGACCACGTCTACCTGGACCTCACCCACCTGCCGCCGGAGCAGCTGGACGCCAAGCTGCCGGACATCACCGAGTTCGCGCGCACCTACCTCGGCATCGAGCCCTACACGGACCCGATCCCGATCCAGCCCACCGCGCACTACGCCATGGGCGGCAT
Source organism: Streptomyces sp. SX-6 (assembly GCF_059089585.1). Lineage (NCBI taxonomy): Bacteria > Bacillati > Actinomycetota > Actinomycetes > Kitasatosporales > Streptomycetaceae > Streptomyces > Streptomyces sp. SX-6. Next base: position 39,150 of record NZ_JBTHHU010000012.1, read on the forward strand.
CCCGACCAACGTCGAGGGCGAGGTGCTGGCCGACAACGACACCGTCGTGCCGGGCCTGTACGCCGCCGGCGAGGTCGCCTGCGTCTCCGTGCACGGCGCCAACCGTCTGGGCACCAACTCGCTGCTCGACATCAACGTCTTCGGCCGCCGCGCGGGCATCGCCGCCGCGGACTACGCGCAGAAGGCCGACTACGTCGAGCTGCCGGAGAACCCGGCCCAGCTCGTCATCGACCAGGTCGAGAACCTGCGCAACTCCACCGGCAAGGAGCGGGTCGCCGAGCTCCGCAAGGAGCTGCAGGAGACCATGGACGCCAACGTCATGGTCTTCCGCACCGAGCAGACCATCAAGACGGCCGTCGAGAAGATCGCCGAGCTGCGCGCGCGCTACAAGAACGTGTCCGTCCAGGACAAGGGCAAGCGCTTCAACACCGACCTGCTGGAGGCCATCGAGCTGGGCAACCTGCTCGACCTGGCCGAGGTGATGGCCGTGTCCGCGCTGGCGCGCAAGGAGTCGCGCGGCGGTCACTACCGCGAGGACTTCCCCAACCGCGACGACGTCAACTTCATGCGCCACACCATGGCGTACCGCGAGGTCGACACGGACGGCAAGGACTCGATCCGCCTCGACTACAAGCCGGTCGTGCAGACCCGCTACCAGCCCATGGAGCGTAAGTACTGATGAGCACCGCGACTCTCGAGAAGCTCGAGGACGAGGCCCGCACCTCGCACGACATCAAGGTCACCTTCCGTGTCCGCCGGTTCAACCCGGAGATCTCGGACGAGGCGACCTGGCAGGACTTCGAGGTCGACATCGACCCGAAGGAGCGCGTGCTCGACGGCCTGCACAAGATCAAGTGGGACCTGGACGGTTCGCTGACCTTCCGCCGTTCCTGTGCGCACGGCATCTGCGGCTCCGACGCGATGCGCATCAACGGCAAGAACCGCCTCGCGTGCAAGACCCTGATCAAGGACATCAACCCGGCCAAGCCGATCACGGTCGAACCCATCAAGGGCCTCACGGTCCTCAAGGACCTCGTGGTCGACATGGAGCCGTTCTTCCAGGCCTACCGCGATGTGATGCCCTTCCTGATCACCAAGGGCAACGAGCCGACGCGCGAGCGCCTGCAGACCGCCGAGGACCGCGAGCGCTTCGACGACACCACCAAGTGCATCCTGTGCGCCGCGTGCACGAGCTCGTGCCCGGTGTTCTGGAACGACGGCCAGTACTTCGGCCCGGCGGCGATCGTCAACGCGCACCGCTTCATCTTCGACTCGCGTGACGAGGCGGGTGAGCAGCGCCTGGAGATCCTCAACGACAAGGACGGTGTCTGGCGCTGCCGCACCACCTTCAACTGCACGGACGCCTGCCCGCGTGGCATCGAGGTCACCAAGGCGATCCAGGAGGTCAAGCGCGCGCTGATCACGCGCCGCTTCTGATCCCCCGCACGCAGCAAGGGCGTTGGGCCCCTCTTCCGGTACGCCGGAAGAGGGGCCCTTCGCTTTGCCGACTACATGGCGGTCGGCTACCAGGAGGTGATGCCCATGGTCTTGGCCGCGCTCTGGATCGCGTTGCGGTGGGCGATCGACATGCGGGACTTCTTGTCGACGTCCGGCAGGTGCGCGTCCGTGTTCCGGAACTCGTCCCGCGCCTCGGTCAGCAGGCTGATGCCGTGGTCCACGGGCGAGTCCCCGCTCTTGTTGTGCTTGACGTGCGATGCCGCGGCCGTGTGGCTTCCGGCCGCGATCAGGGTGGCGCGTGCCGAGTTGTAATCGGCGTCCTTGACCCTCTTCGGGTTCGCCGCCACGTGCGCGACGGACGTGCCGTGCGCCGAGTCAGTGGCCGCGACGGCGGGGAGAGCGGAGGCTGCGACAGCGCCGACGATCGCAGCAGCAACAATTCCGGTTCGAACAACTCGCATGGTCATAAACCCTTCTGGTGGGTGAGCAGTTGCGCTTGCACGCAAGAAAGCCTGCCCCACAGGATCGTCAGCCGCATGGCAACGACCTGTCGGATGGATGGCACACCGGCTCAAACGCGGCCGATGTCACACCCCACCGCACCCGAGTCCCGTGCCAGGCTGGCGATCATGGACATGAAGCTCGCCACCACCGTCAAGGGCACCGGCCCCGGTCTCCTGCTCGCGCACGGCGCGGGCGCCACCATCACGGCCAACTTCGCCAGTTGCATACCGGAGTTCTCCCGCGGCCGCACCGTCGTCGCGCCCGACTACCCCGGTTCCGGCGCCACTCCCCGCACCGGGCCGCTGGACCTCGACGAACTCGCCGACGCCGTCGTCGACTCCGCGACCCGCGCGGGCGTGGAGACCTTCACCCTGATCGGCTTCTCCGCGGGCACCCTCGTGTCCGTACGGGCCGCGGCCCGCCACCCGGAGCGCGTCCGCGGCCTCGTGCTCACCGCGGGCCTCGCCAAGCCCGACAACCGCCTGATCGCCTCCCTCGACCTCTGGCACAAGCTGCTGTCCGAAAGGGACTTGGAGGGCTTCGCCCGGTTCGTCGCCCTCAGCGGTCTCAGTGCCGACTTCTTCAACAACCTCTCCCCCGACCTGATCGCCCCCTTCTACGAGCTGACCGCCAAGGGGGTCCCCGACGGCGCCCTCGACCAAGCGCACTTCGTCCGCCACGGAGACACCACGGGCGACCTCGCGGGCATCTCCGTCCCCACGCTCGTCGTCGCCGCCACCCGCGACACGCTCGTCTCCCCCGCCAACTCCCGTGCGCTGGCGAGGGGAATCCCCGGTGCCGAGTACGCCGAGATCGAGACCGGCCATCTCGTCATGACCGAACGCGGCGAGGAGTGGCGCAAGCTCATCCTCGACTTCCTCGACCGGCACGGTCTGTGATGAGCTCCAGCACCACCCGTGCCGCGGGCTCGACGGGCCCGTCGGCCGCCGTGGCCACCGCGACCGTACGCTCGATCACCGGCCGCACCGCGACCGGCGCCACCCGCGGCGCGTACGCCTCCGCCGTACTGCGCGGCACGAGCGCGACGCCCAGGCCGTGCGCGACCAGGTCGATCAGCGCCGGCATGTGCTCGACCTGACACGTCACCCGCCGCTCCACCCCGGCCCCCGCACACGCGGCATCGATGAGCGATCGCAGGCTGGACCGCTCACGGAAGTCGACGAAGGGAAGCCCGGCCAAATCCCGCAGAAGCACCCCTTCGCTACCCGCCAAGGGGTGCGTGGGCGCCGTCACGAGCACGAGCGGTTCCTCGGCGATCGCCGTCAGCGTCACGCCGTTGACGGGACGGTCCCCACCGGTGACGAGCGCCAGGTCGTACTCATGGGCCCGTACGCCCTCGACCAGGCGTGCCGAGTCCCCCTGGACGAGCCGGAGTTCGACGCCTGGATGAGCGGCGGAGAACTCCGCCAGCAGTGCCGGGACGTCCAGCGCGTCCAGCGTCTGGATCAGCCCGATGGCGACCCGCCCCCGCAGCAACGCCCCCACCTCCGCCACGGCCGCCCGCGCTTCCACCGCCGCCGCCCGCATCCTGCGCGCGGCGGGCAGCAGCGCCTCCCCGGCCGCCGTGAGCTCCACCCTCCGGGTCGTACGGACGAGCAGCGGCTGCCCCATCTCCCGCTCGAGCGCCCGGATCGACGCGGACAGCGTCGACTGCGCCACGTGCAGCCGCTGCGCGGCGCGCGTGAAGTGCCGTTCCTGGGCGAGCACCAGGAAGTGCTCGATCTGCCGCAACTCCATTACCGGTGGATCACCTCACTCGATGCCACTGATGTGCCGTGCCAGGACCCGGTCGGCCATCTCCCGGATCGTGCCGGCGAGTACATCGGGAGCGGTGAGGTGGGCGACGTGCCCCTGGCCGGCGAGCGTGACGGTCCGCGCGTCCGGCAGGGTCCTCGCCAAGTCCCTTACCCGGTCCCGCAAGTGGGCCGGACTCTGGTCGCCCTCGACCAGAGTCGTCGGAATCCCGAGCCTCGCGAAACGCTCGACGCCGACGCCAAGTGCTTCGATCGCTTCAGTGTCGGCGATCTGTGCGGCCGCGTTCGCGGCGAACACGGCACGCGATTCCGGGTCTTCGAACATTGCCTCGACCACCGGTGCGGGCATGCGGACGATGTCACGCATGTGGATGCGCATGGCCTCCACCGGGTCGCCCGCGTCGAGCTTCGCGCGGGCACGCCGCCCCGCTTCCCCCGCGATCGGCATGGAGGTCGGCATCGGAGGTTCGTAGAGGAACACTCCGGCGAAGGACGACGGCGCAGACAACGCGGCTTCCAGCGCGGCGACCGCGCCCGAGGAATGCCCCACGAGAAGCACCGGGGGCTCGAGGAGCCCGGCGATGGCGAGAATGTCGGCCACCTCGACCGCCATCGAATGAGGCCGTGCGGACGTGGAAGCGGAAGCCGTCCCGGGTGCGTAGATCCGGCGGCGGATCCTGACCACGCGGAAGTCGCCGATCAGCGACCGGCTGACACCGTCCCAGGTCGCCACATCACTGGAACCCGGGTGAACCACCAGCAACGCTGGCCCGGTTCCCTCGTCGAGAGCGGTGACGAGGGAACCGTCGTGAGAGCGTGCATGAATCTCTGCCATGCACGTCAGGATGCACCGGCCCACCGACATCGCGCCGATAGGCCGCCGACAGCCCTGGTGTTACCGGCGCTTGAGCTTGCCGACCGCGTCAGCCTCGACGACCTGGTTGGCCAGGTACTTCCAGGAGAAGTTGACGAAGCCGTGGTCGCCCCACTGGGTGCCCCAGGAGTTCTCGACCCGGACGCCCTTGTTGTTGTAACCCACGATCGTGATCATGTGGTAGCCCACCTGCGGCGAGTTACGGCTCGGGTAGTACCCGAACGACGAAGCCTGCCTCGAGTTGAGGTACTCGAAGTCGTTGTGGATCGGGATCATGATGACCACGGGCATGCCCTTGGCCAGCGAGGACTTCACACCGTTGACGATCGCGCCGCCGGTGCGCAGCGGGGTGGCCCCGCTCAGCTTCCAGTGCGCGGCGTTGCGACGCTCGTGCGCGGTCGGCTGGGTGGAGTAGTTGTAGTCGCCCTGCCAGTAGTCCTTCTTGGAGTCGACACCCTGCTGCACGGCGATCTTGAAGTGGGGGTACGACGGGGTGGGGCCGTTGTGGCCCCGGTCTATCTGGGAGTAGGTGTACATGGGCGCCTGGGGCCCACCGGAGATCTTCTGCTCGCGCTCGAGGACGCTCATGGCCGTGTAGTCGATGGCCCACGCGACACAGGAGTTCACCTGGCCCTGGTTACCAGGGGTGGGCGCGAACTTGGTGAGGTCGACGTGGGAGGGGAGCTTCGACCCGGCGGCGATGCCGGCCGCCTGCTGCGGGGCCAGGGCGTTCAGCCTGTCCTCGACGGGCGTGTTCAGCTCGGACTGCCGCCACGGCGACTGGGACGGCGCGGCGCCCAGGCCGAACGGGTGGCCCTTGCCGTTGTCGGCCTTGACCGACTGAGCGGCGGCGGCCTGGGCGCGGCCCTGCTCGGCGGCGCTCGCGTTGGAGACGCCGGCGGACACGGCGACGGTCGCCGCGGCAACGGAAACCGCCACGAGGGCATTCAGTTTGCGGGCACGACTCATTGTTGTTCCCCCTTGAAGTGAACAGAGTGTCAGGAACCTGACATTTTCAGTGACTGTCGGTCAGCCGTCGGAGACGGCTGCCTGGCGCGGATTCCGCGACGCAGAGCGCGGGATCAGGGCAGACCAGGCGACATCGACAACCACTTGCCTAACGTAAGGAGCAGGGGTGCGAAACCCCATGAACTCGGGCGCACCAAGGCTCCCGCCGACCGGATTTTGTCGAAGACATGTCCGATAGCGAGTGGAATCTAGCCGAGCCGCGCGCCCTGATCAAGTCCAAGTGAACGCAGCCACGGAGCTGTTGGGCCGTTACCCGCCGTGACGATATTGTTCGATGACAGCGATCACGATCATCGAAAAGATCCGTTGGACCGATCAATCGCCCCGCAGGACGCTGAGAGCATGAACACCGACGACGAATCCGGACTGATCCCCACCCTGGCGTGCCTGACCGTGGTGAGCGGCTTCCTCGACGCCGTCAGCTACATCGGCCTCGGCCACGTCTTCACCGCCAACATGACCGGCAACGTGGTGATCCTCGGCTTCGCCGCCGCGAGCACCCCCGGCTTCTCCATGACCGCCTCCGCCGTCTCGCTCGCGGCCTTCCTCACCGGCGCGGTGCTCGGCGGACGCCTCGCCGTCCACCTCCGCTCCCGCCGGACCTGGGTCACCGCCGCCCTCGCCGCCGAAACGGCGGGCACGGTGCTGGCGACCGTCCTCGTGGGCTCCACGGCCTCCCTCTACCCCGTGATCGCCGCCCTCGCCCTCGCCATGGGCTGCCGCAACGCGACCGTGAGACGCCTGGGCCTCCCGGACATGACCACCACCGTCCTCACCCTCACCCTCACCGGCCTCGCCGCCGACTCCACCCTCGCGGGCGGCACCAACCCCCGCCTCCCCCGCCGCCTCTCCGCCCCCTTGCTCATGCTCGCCGGCGCCTTCGCCGGAGCGCTGCTGCTCCGCTTCCACGGCCTCACGACCTGCCTGGTAGTGGGTTCGGTGGCCGTCGCGGCCGTACTGCTGGGCTACGCCCTCAGCCACGCCCCCGCAACTGCGCGCGTACGGCGGCTGCGCCGCGCGCGGTGACCTCGGCGTGGGCGGCCTGCACGTCCTGCAGACGACAGTCGCGACACAGGACCTCGTCACCTTGAGGGAGGAAGAGCAACGGCTGGATGTGGTCGCCACGACACTCGATCCGACCGGCAACCCGAGGCACCAACGGGACGCTCGGCGAGGTCCGTTGACGGACGACGGCAGGCAGGGCAGGGATGTCGGGCATCTTGCGCACGAGCCGGTCGCGCAGGAGAGCGGCCGGGCTGTGGACGGCTTCCGGGAGCCCCTGGGTGAGCGCTTCGCGGAGGTCGGCGGCGGTGGTGCCGCGCAGGAGCCAGTCGGCGGCGAGCGGGGCAAGGGCCTGGATATCCCTGCCGTTGAGGCGGAGCCGCCGCTCGGAGTGCGAGACGGAGGCGAGGACCTGCCCCGCACGCTCGGCGAGAGGATGAGGCTCCACGATGCGGGAGGGCTGGGAGGGCGGGAGGTAAGTCTTCTCCCCAGTCTTTTGTTGGGAACGGCCGACGACCCGAGGGGTCGGTTCACCGGCGGCCGGTTTCACATCCGTCGGCGGCACGAACCCATCACGGATCGCCCGGGCCTCGGCAGGGTCGAGGGGTGTGTTGGAGATCAGCTGAGTGGTCGTCCAACGCCCGTCCCGCCCCTGGAGCCGCCACTCGTGAAAGTACCGCTCGTCCCTCAACTGCCCCTTCGCCCGCTGGAACGCGGCCTTCTTGACCCCGGCGCGGCGTGCCGCGTCCGACAGCGCCATGTCCGCCCCGGGCGGCAGCGACAGCAGCCACACCAGCAGCCGAACGGCATCCGAACCGAGGCGCGGATGCCGGATGATCTCGTTCGAAACGCGGGTGTAGCCACCGTCGGGCGCGATAAAGTGCACGAGCATCGCGGGGAGCCTCTTTCTCCTGGTGATGAAGACCCCCGGACCGGTGTTCTGAGCACCACCGGGGGTCGCTGCTTTGCCCGCAACGTAACCCGCACAGGCCGCCCCACGACCCGCCACCGCATCACAACACCCGTACGAGTGAAGCAAGATGAGTTTCAGTGCGTTTCGCGCAGATGGATCCCCATCACCACGCACCAAGCTTCAGCAGACTCCCGCTCCCCCGCCCGGAACGCCACGTAGTAGCACACCTTGATCCGCCGACACTCGACACAACCTTCCTTCTCCGCCACGGACTTGCCCTGTTCCTCGATCATGCGAGCCCACCCCGCCGACTCTGCGCATTCACCTGCGCCACATCCGCGCTCAGCACCTCACGTGCCCTGTACGGCAAGAAGGTGCGCAAGCTGCGCAACCGAGCAGGCTGGACGCAGCGAGAGCTCGGCAGCAAGGTCCAGGTGACCCACAGCAGAATCGCCCAGTTCGAGCTCGGCCAAGAGGTACCCACCGAGGACGTCTCCAACCTGCTCGACAAGGTGTTGAACGCCGACGGCGACCTGTCAGATCTGTGGGATCACATCGGGAAGGGGCCGTTTCAGGACTGGTCCAAGAAGTTCTTCACCTATGAGGACAAGGCAACCGCCATGCACAAATACGTGGCGCACAGCATCCCTGGACTCCTGCAAACCGAGGCATATGCACGCGAGATCATGCGTGTCGGGCAGCCCTGGTGCACTGCCGACGAGATCGAAGAGCAGGTGAGAACCCGGCTCGGCCGACAGCTGATCCTCTCTCGGGATGCGCCGCCACTCCTCTGGGCCGTACTGGACGAGGCAGTGGTGCGTCGCACCGTCGGTGGGCCTGCAGTGATGCGCGAGCAATTGGCGCATGTTGTCGAGTCGGCCAAGGCGCCGAACATCGAAGTCCAACTCTTGCCGTTCTCAGTCGGTGCCCACGCCTCCATGGGCGGTTCGTTGACACTGCTGTCCTTCAAAAACAGCCCGGATGTCGCCTACTTGGAAGGAGGCGCGTTCGCGAAGCTCGTGAGAGAACCGGCGGCAGTAGCCCGCCACTCTCATCGCTACGATCTCTTGCACGCCTCAGCCCTACCTCCAGATGCATCAATCAGAGTGCTCGAACAGGCAATAGAGGAATTCGACGCATGCAAACCACGAACAACATTCGATGGCGAAAGTCCACCTACAGCGACATAGGTGGTGATGCCGACTGTCTAGAGATATCCAGCGACATGGTCGACACCGTCCCCATACGGGACAGCAAACGCGCACACAGATACTCGCTGACGCTCCCCACCTCCGCATGGAATGCGTTCATCGCGGCTCTGACCGAGGACCGCCTCCAGCCATAGGCTCCACAACCGCGACAGTCCCCTCTACAACACGATGCTGCCGCTCCCGGCCAACTCAGCGGCCACGCCACCTACGACGGAGCCGACGGCGAAGACGTCCGGCAGTCGGCCGAGGATCTGGGCGACGTCTCTCGCCCAGACCGGCAGAGCGGCCACTGACCCACTGCGGGTCGCCGGGCGAGGCGATCGGCGCCCGACGATCGGCCTGCGCACGCACCTCGTGGTGGGCGTCGTGCGAAGTGATGCGCATGGCCTCCTCGAGGGAGGCCAGAGCCGCACTGACAGCTGAGCCCGCGGTGCCGCAGCGGCGGGCCAAAACTGCAAGCCAGGTGAGGAAGCCCATCACCGCGGCGAGGCAGCCGACCAATACCAAGTACGGCAGGAAATCACCCACGCGACTCGCCTGAAACATCAGCCAGAGTTGCCACCATGCCCGCTCAACGCCCGGCTGGGCGTAATCCGTTCCCGGGTACCTGACGTGACGTCAGCGGTGAATTGGTGACGTTACAAATGGGATGTAACAGAAAATTGAACGTACCCAACTCACCGCTGGCATAACGTCAGCCGACCCACAGGGGCCCGATCGATTGTCAGTGGTGCCGTGCATCATCGACGGCATGACACAGACGACGTCCCCTTCCCACCCGGACCCGCTGCACACCGTCGCGCACCGGCACCTGCCCGCGGATGTGGCGGAGCGCTGGATCGGCATGCTGCGGCCCGGAGTGCGCTTGGTGAAGCACCCGGGGGCGGAGTCGGACACCGGCTCGGAGGCGGTGGTCGGCCGGCTCGGTGGGCTGCCGGAGCTGCCGGAGAGCGAGGAGTGGCCGATGTGGGAGGGCCACGGCCCGCTCACCTTCATCGCCTCCGTGGACTGCGCCGCGCTGCCCTCCGGCGCCCTGGACATCGCGCTGCCCACGGACGGCACGCTCGTCTTTTTCTTCTTCGACGGACAACTCGACGACGGGGACGCATTCGTGGACCCGGACGACCCGCAGAGCTGGGCCGGGGCACGGGTGCTCTATGTGGCGGCCGGGACCGCCGTCACCGAACGTGCCATGCCAGGCGACTTGGAGGCCTACCCCGCGGTTCCCCTGACGGCACAAGCCCGCGTGACCGCACCCGACATCTGGCATCCGGTTGTCCGCAAAGCGTTCATCCCCGACTCCGACGACTCGGCACGTCCCGAACACCCCGTGTACGCCGAGGCGTTCATCGACGCGCTGTACGAGCACGACGACGAGCACATCGGTCACCGGATCGGCGGCCATGCGGGCCCCGTCCAGGGTGCGGTCGAGTGCGAGGTCGCCCATGGCGTCCTCGGTAAAGACACCCCTTGGGACGACCCCCGCGTCGACGATGAGGCTCGCGGCTGGACCCTGCTCGCCCAGTTCGACTCGGACGGCGACGCGGACATGATGTGGGGCGACTGCGGAGCCCTGTACTGGCTGATACGCCCGGAGGATCTGGCTGAACGGCGGTTCGACCGGGCGATGTTCACATGGCAGTGCTGCTGAGGGGACCACAAGGGACGAGACCCGCTGCCGGAGTCTGCAGCCCCCGGCAGTGCGGTCCGTCGCTCAGCTCAGCCGGGCGTCCGCGTAGACGACCATCGCGTCGCGCTGGTAGACGGCCAGCCCCTCGGCGATCTTGTCGAAGTTGGCGCGGAAAGCCGGGTCGTCGGCGTAGTGCCGCCCAAGTCCCTTGTAGGCGGCCGCGTTCGGGATCCAGAAGCGGCACACGCCCTGGTAGTGGGCGTCCACCTCGGCCTGGACCGCGGGGTCGTCGACCGGTGTGCCGGCCACCATGAACTCCGCCATGCGGATCATCTGCGCCGTCGCCTCACGCTGCCACTGCTCCGTGGTCTCGGGGGTCATGCCCTCGACGGCCTGCCGGGACTGCTCCCACGCCTCCGGCCAGCGCTCGCGCACCTCGGCCTCGGCCTCGGCGTCGTGGGTGAAGCCCTCGAACAGGTTCTCCGGCCTGTTGATCTTCGTCATGTTCTTGTTGCCCTTCGCTTCCTCCAGTTCGGCGATGGTGCGGCCGACCGTGCGGGCGAGCGTCTCCAGGCGGTCCCGCTCCCCCAACAGGCGTTGCTGGTGCTCGCGGAGCACGGCCACCTGGTCGGCCTGGCTGTCCAGGACCGCCTGAATCTCGCGCAGGCCCACGTCCAGTTCACGCATCAGCAGGATCTGCTGCAGCCGCAGCAGATCGGCCTCCTCGTAGTAGCGGTGCCCGTTGCTCCCGATCCATGCCGGCGGCAGCAGGCCGATCTCGTCGTAGTGCCGCAGCGTCCGGGAGGTCACCCCGGACATCCGGGCCACGTCCGCGATCGACCAGGCCATTGCCTCGCTCTGCCTCTCATCGCCGGGCCGGTTTCTCCGGCCACACGGAAGACCGTAGAAGTTGACGCTACGGAAGCCGCAAGCCGGATTCACTCACCAGCCGGGGTTATCCAGTCGAGGAGCTCGACCACGACGCCGTTGGGGTCGGTGACCAGGAAGAGCCGCTCACCCCACGGCTCCTCCCGCAGCGGCATCGTGATGTTGACCCCGGCTTCGCGCAGTCGCCGCTCCTCCGCCTCGAGATCGGTGACGGTGAACGCCACCATCACGCCGGAGGCGGTCTGGTCGCGCAGTTCGGCAGGCAGCACCTCGAGGCCACGCCGGTGCAGGGCGATGTCGACGGCCCCGTCCTCGCGGGACAGCGAGCAGAAGCCGTCCGCCTCCATGGCCTTCGCGTAGCCGAAGTGCTCGATGAAGAAATCGCGCGAGGCGGCCACATCGTCGACGGTCAGGGCCACGGTGCTGGTGGTGACGTTCATCGGACTCCTCAACTCCCCAAGCCAATCCCATTCTTACTACCGACGTAAAGTTACGCCCGGCGCACTTCGTACGTCAAGGGGAAAGTTACGTCGGATGTAAGATTCGCCCATGAGTGCCGACCGCATGGGGCTCCGCGAGTCCAAGAAGCACGAGACCAGGCAGGCCATCTCCGGGCACGCGACCAGGCTCTTCATGGAGCAGGGCTTCGAGTCCACGACCATCGCGGACATCGCCGCGGCGGCCCGGGTGGCGAAGAAGACCGTCACCAACTACTTCGCGCGCAAGGAAGACCTGGCCCTCGACCGCCAGGAGGAGTTCGTGACCGGCCTGGCCCGGGCCGTCGCCGACCGCGCACCCGACGAATCGGCCCTGGCCGCGCTGCGGCGCGCCTTCCTGGCCGCCGTACAGGACCGCGACCCCGTCGCGGGCTTCTCCGGGCCGGAGTTCTCCCGCATGGTCGCCGACAGTCCGACCCTCACCACGCGTCTCCGTGACCTCCACGACCAGCGCGAGGAGGCCCTCGCCGAGGCCCTGGCAACGGCCACCGGCGCCGCCCCCGACGACATCGCCCCCAGGACCGTGGCAGCCCAACTCGGCGCCGTGCACCGGATCCTCTTCCAGCGCATCCAGGAACTCACCCTCGCCGGGCACGACAACGACCGGATCGCCACCGTCGTCGCCGACGACGCCGCCCGCGCCTTCGACCTACTGGAACCGTCCCTGGCGGACTACGCGACTCGCGCCGACGAACCGGCTTGAGAAGTCACCGGGTGGTGCTCTGCGTATAGAGCGGCAGACCGGCGGTCTCGACCTTCCAGTCGCCGACGGTGACCGTCTCACCGAAGGCGTAACGCTGCCGGTTGTCGTAGACGGGTGCGCCGTTGCCTGCTGCAAGGCCCCAGTAGTCGAGGGCGGTTCCGTCGCGGGGATCAATGATCAGGTAGTGCGGGATGCCCATCGCAGGGTAATCGCGCAGCTTTCCCTCGTAGTCGTTCTCCGGGTTGGAGCGGGAGACGATCTCGATGACGAGGTGGGCGCGACGCGGGTCGATCGCCTCGGCGTCCGCGTCGGCCATGTCCTCGTCGATGACGACGATGTCGGGGATACGCAGGATGCCGAGTGCGACGTCCTCGACGTCGGTTTCGGTCATCGCGACCAAGCCCGTTCCCGACAGCTGCGCGTCGAACTGTACGCGTACGCGATGAGCGACTCGCTGGTGGTGCAACGCCGGGCTCAGCATCAACAGCAGTTGACCGTGACTGATTTCTGGCCATGCGAGGGGAGCAGGCTTGCCAAATGTGTCGCGGTACTCACGCAGGTGCCGGTAAGTGCCTTGCTCGGCCACGCTCTCAACGTACCCGAAACCGGACCGCGCTCCGCGGCGTCCCTGCGGGCATGACCGCCACAGCACCCCGGTACCTCTACCTCGCCCGGCACGGCGAGGCCACGCCCGACGAGAGCGCGCTGACCGAGAACGGCCGGCGGCAGGCCGTACTCCTCGGCGAGCGGCTCCGCAACGCACCCCTGTCGGTGATCCACCACAGCCCGTTGCCCCGCGCCGCGGAGACCGCCCGGCTCATCGGCGAACAGCTCGCAGGCGTGCCGCTGCAACAGTCGGCAGCAGCCGATGACGGCATCCCGTACGTGCCGAAGCGCGAGGAACTGCCGCCGGGTTCGGCGGACTTCTTCCTCGACTACCTCAACCGCTTCCCGGCGGAGGAGCGTGAGCTCGGGCCCGCGCTGGCCCGGGAGGCGCTGGGGCTGTTCACCGGCCCCGTGGAGGGGAGCGACGAGCCCCGCCACGAGCTCGTGGTGACCCACAACTTCCTCATCGGCTGGCTCGTACGTGCCGCCCAGGACGCCCCGGAGTGGCGCTGGTTGGGCCTCAATCACTGCAATGCGGCCCTGACGGTGATCCGGTACGCGCCCGGCAGGCCTGCCTCCGTCCTCTTCTTCAACGACATGAGCCATCTGCCCGAAGAGCTCCGCTGGACCGGCTTCCCGACGGAGCTGCGCATCTGACGGGCGTCAGTTGAGGACGGCTTGCATGACGGCCTTGGCGATGGGGGCGCCGAGCCTGCCGCCGGCGATGTCGGCGCGGGGGATGTCCATGTCCTTGGGGTCGACGAAGACCGCCACCGCGACGGGGGACGTGCCGTCGGCCTTCTTGGCGTAGGAGACGAACCAGGCGTACGGGCGCTCGTCGCGGACATCGGCGCCGTGCTGGGCGGTTCCGGTCTTGCCGCCGACGGTGACTCCGCTGATCTGTGCCCCGCGGGCGCTGCCTCCGGTAGCAGTGGCCTCCATCATCTCCTGCACCTTCTTCGCGGTGGTGGCGGAGACGGCCCGGGAGACCTCCTTGGGCCGGTTCTTCTCGATCGAGGACAGGTCCGGGCCGCGTACTTCGTCGACGAGATGAGGCTGCATCAGCTTGCCGTCGTTGGCGAGAGCGGCAGTGACCGCGGCCATCTGCAGTGGTGTGCTGGTGAGGCTGCCTTGTCCGATGCCGGTCAGGGCCGTCTGCGGCCGGTCGAGCTTGTCCGGGTACAGGCTCTTGGCGGCGGCAAGGTCCCCGAAGTCGGCGTTGTAGAGGGTGGAGTTGAGGCCGAACTTCTCCGCGGTCCGGCGCATCTTGTCCAGGCCCACCTTGTCGGCCGCGTCGGCGAAGACGTTGTTGCAGGACAGCTGCATGGCCCTCTTCAGGGAGACCTTGGCGCAGGCCGCGTCGCCCGCCTCGCTGCCGATCGTCGTGCGAGTGAGCGGCAGCGCGTAGGGCGATCCGATGCCGGAGGGGGCGTCGACGTCGGTGACCACGCCGCTCTCCAGGGCGGCGGCCGCCGTGACGATCTTGAAGGTGGAGCCGGGCGGATAGGTCTCACGCAGTGCCCGGTTGCTCAGCGGTTTGTCCTTGCGCTTGTCGAGCTTGGCGAACGTGCCGCCATCGGTGATCCCGGCGAAGGCGGACGGATCGTAGGAGGGCGTGGAGGCCATCGCGAGGATCCGGCCGGTGCCGGGCTCGATGGCGACCGCCGCCCCCTTCGCGTGGAGTTTGCTCAGCCCCTCGTAGGCGGCTTTCTGCGCCTTGGGGTTGATGCTGGTGATCACGTCACCGCCGCGCGGCTTGTCGCCGGTGAGGACCCGTAGGGCGCGGTTGAACGCGAGCCGGTCGTCCTGGCCGCTGAGGACCTTGTCATAGGTGTGCTCGAGCAGGGAGGTCCCGATGAGCTGCGAGGCGTATCCGGTGATCGGGGCGTACATGAGGCCGTCCTTGACCGTCCGCTGGTACCGGAAGTCCCCGGAGGTCTTGCGGGAGCCGGTGATGGCCCGGCCGCCGACGATGATGTCGCCGCGGGGATTCGCGAACGCCTCGATCTTGACCCGGCTGTTGTGGGGGTCGTTGGCCAAGGTGTCGGCTTGGACTAACTGGACCCACGTCGCGCGGGCCAGCAGAGCGAATGTCAGCACCCCGCAGAAAACGGCTATGTGCCGTACCGGCTTGTTCATGCACTTCTCCTCTGCGCCGGAGGCCGGACGAGGTCGTGACCCCTCGTCCGGCCCGTCCGTCGCCTCGCTTCAGGTGGCCCGCGGTTCCCGCTCCCGCCTCAGGCGGCCTGCAGATGCTGCTCGAGGACCCCCTGCATCGCCGACTGGAGCCGGTGGCCGGGCATGATGCCGATCTCGACCATGAGGATCTTCCGGGCCCGATGGAACACGGCGATCGCGTCGGCCTGCCGACCGGCCGCGTAGAAGGCGCGCATGAGCAACTCGTACAGGTCCTCCCGCAGGGGATCGCCCACGAGCAGCTCCTCGAGCGTGCTGATGGCCGCGTCGTGGCTGCCGAGCTGCAGGTCGACGCGGGCCCGCAGTTCGAGCGCCACCACGCGTTCCCGGCCGATGGCCTCTGCCCGAGCCCGCAGGCGCTCCGACGCGAGGCCGCCCAGAGGCGGTCCCTGCCAGAGGCCGAGCGCGGCGTCGATCAGCATCCAGGCAGCGGCCCAGTCGCCCTCGGCCACGCGCGACCTGGCCCGTTGGACCATGTCACGGAACTCGAACAGGTCGACGGACGTGGCCGGGACGCAGAGCTGGTAACCGGCGTCGTGCGACAGCAGCACGTCCCGGTCCGCTCCCGCCTGTTCCAGCGCGCTGCGGATCATCCACGCGCTGTTCTGCAGCTGGCCCTCGACCGTGCGCGGCGGCTCGGTGTCCCAGGACTCCGCGATGATCGTCTCTTTGCTGACAGTCCGGCCGCCGGCCAGGGCGAGCGTGGCGATGAACTTGAGCTGCCGCTGCCCCTTGATCTGCACTGTCGTGTCGATGTGCCGGACCGTGACCGGGCCCAGAAGCTGAACCGTCAGGCGTGTGGCCACAACCATGGTTCCCCCCATGTCTGTCGTAACTGCCTTCGTGCCCTGACCTGTTGGTCCGACAGAAACCATCAACGGAGAGGGCAACGAATGGTAAATATACAGTAAATGTAAGGCCTTTAACGCGTGTTGCCCATGACAGACATCACAGCGTAGTCGTACATGCCGTACACCTGCGACAGCCTCACGTTGGCGACCCGGTCACCCCGATACAGAACCGACTTCACGTACATATAAGGACACATCACCGCGGCGTCCATCGCCTCCCGGTCCACCGTGGTCCAGATCCCGGCCCGTGCCTCGGTGTCGGCGGTGCGCGCGCCGGTGTCCAGGAGTCCGTCGATCCGCGGCGAGGAGAGCTCCCCGAGGTTCTGGTTCCCGGCGTCCTTGATCGCGCGAGAGTCGGCGATCTGCTGCAGGAACCCGAACCCGTCGGGAAAGTCGGCGGCCCACCCGAACATCACGATGCCGATGCCGTGTTCCCGCAGGTACGCGGGCACTCCCGCGGCCTTGGTGAAGTAGTCGCCGGACCGGAAGGGGACCACTTCGGCGTCGATCCCCACCCGCGCGAGCCCCCGTGACAGGGCCAGGGCGGCGTGCCACTCCTTGCGCCGGTCCTCCCGCGCGGCGATACGCGTACGGAAGCCGTCCGGCAGGCCGGCGAGCGCCAACTCGCGGCGGGCCGCGGCCGGATCGCCCGTTCCGTGCTCGCCCACGGGGTAGCGGTCATAGGGGGCATGGCCGGAGAGGCCGGGCGGCAGGAGCGTGGTGGCGAGGTCACCGGCCGGGGCGCCGCCGTAGGCGTCGAGCATCGCCTGCTTGTCCGTGGCGTACTGCACCGCGCGGCGGGCGTGCACGTCTGCCAGGGGGCCGATGTTCTGGTTGATGCAGTAGAGCCATACGAAGCCGGTGTGCGGATTGTCGACGCGTGCCCTCAACTCGGGTTCGGCAAGCAGCCGTTCCTGCGTCTCGGGTTGCACCCCGACCCCGGCCAGGTCGATGTCGGCTTCGCCCGCGAGCAGCATCCGGTCGACCTCCGGGCCGGACACACCCAGCTTGACGGTGATCTCGTCGGGCAGAGCGGTGCGGATCGGGTCGGAATCACCGGACCAGTACGGGTTCCGGGTCAGCCGCAGCGTCGCACCCGGGTCGTACGAGGAGATCCGGTAGGGGCCCGACGACGCCGGATGCCGGCGATAGCGGGGGAAGTCGTCGTGGGCGGCGGGGACGGGGATGGTCGTGGGCAGCGCCGCGAGGTGGTCGAAGCCGGCGAACGGCTCCCGGAGCCGGAACACGACCGTGCGCTCGTCCGGGGTCTCGATCCCGTCGGGGCCGGTCAGGTACTGGCGGAAGTACTGCGGGCCGCCCCGGGCGACGGACTCGCCGTAGACCTCCTCGGGGAAATTCGCGCGCAGCACCGCGTACTTGACGTCGGCCGAGGTCACCGGCGCGCCGTCCGCGAACCTGACGTCCGCACGCAGCCGGTACGTCCAGGTACGGCCCCCGTCGGTCGCCTCGCCCAGGCCTTCGGCGAGGTCCGGACCGAGGCGGGGCTGTCCGTCGGGGCCGTCGACGTAGCCGACCAGGGGGCGGCCGAGCAGGCGGATGAAGTTCCAGGTGTACGCGTAGTAGGTGTCGGCAGGATCGAGCGAGTCGAAGTCGTCGGTGCGTACGAAACGCAGCACTCCGCCCTTCCGGGCAGAGGGGTTGACGGTTCCGCGGGTCACGGCGTTGAAAGCCACGGGTGTTCCTCAGCTTGCCTTGTGCATGTTGTTCAGGAAGCGGGCGGCGACCGGTCCGGCGTCCTTTCCGCCGGAGCCGCCGTCCTCGATGAGCACGGCCCAGGCGAGGCTTTCCGCCCCCTGGTAACCGATCATCCAGGCATGTGTCTGCGGGGGTTTGGCCTCGCCGAACTCGGCGGTACCGGTCTTGGCGTGCGGCTCGCCCGGGATGTCCCGCAGCATCGCCCCGGCGCCCTTGGTGACGGTGGCGCGCATCATCCTGCGCAGGCCGTCGCCCACGGACGCGTCGAGGCGGGGTGCGGTGTGCCGGTTCTTCACCTTGTCCGGGACCAGCACCGGCTGGGTGAACCCGCCGGCCTTCACCGTCGCCGCCACGGACGCCATCACCATGGGCGACGCCTGCACGCGGGCCTGCCCGATGGTGGCGGCGGCCAGCTCGTTGTCACTCCGCGGCGCGGGCACGGACCCGTCGTAGGTCACCGCGCCCACGTCCCAGGCACCGCCGATGCCGAATAACCTCGCCGCCTCGGGCAGTGCGTTCCCGGCGACCTTGGCGCGGGCGCCGACGAAGAAGGTGTTGCACGACTTGGCGAAGGAGTCCTCGAACGTCGAGCCGTCCGGCAGCACGAACTGGTTCTGGTTCTCGAACCGTTGGCCGTTTACGTGTGCGAACTTGGGGCACTCGGCGACCCGCTCCGGGCTCAGTCCGGCCTTCAGGAGCGCGGCCGCCGTGACGACCTTGAAGGTCGAGCCGGGCGGGTAGCGGCCCGCCAGGGCGCGGTTCATGCCGCCCGGGCGGTTGGCCGCGGCGAGGATGTGCCCGTTGGCGGGGTCGACGGCGACGATGGAGGCGTTCTTCTCCGTGCCCTCCAGCGCGTCCGCGGCCGCCTGCTGCACCTTCGGGTCGATCGTGGTGCGGATGTCCTCGCCCTTGCCCGCGCCGGAGTCGGTGAGCTTCTCCGCGGCGCGGCCCGTGGTCCGGTCCACGACGACGACGTCGCGCTGGTGCTTGCCCCCGCCGGAGAGTTCCTTGTCGTAGCGGGCCTCGAGGCCGGATATGCCCTTGCCGTGCTCGTCGACGGCGCCCGTCACGGACGTGGCACGCAGTTCCGCACCGTTCTTGTCGAGGATCCGCCCCCGGTCCCCGGCGGTCTCGAGGGAGAGGGTCTGGCCGGGCACCATCTTCGGGTGAATGACGGGGGTGGAGAACTCGACCTGCCAAGTGCCGTCCTTCTTCAGCACCTTGGCGTGCGAGCCGTACGTCAGGCCGCCGGCCGACTCGATGTCCATGCGTACCCGGAACGGCACCGTCACATTGCCCGGCCCGTTCTTGGACGCGCCGTCACGGTCGGCGTCGATCGCCGTCTTCCTCGGGGCGAGGTTCTTCATGACCGACTTCAGCAACGACTCCGCGTTCTTGGGCGAGTCGGTGAGCTCACCGGCCTGCCGGGGCCGGTCCGCGGCCCAGGCGTCGAGGAACTTCTGCAGGTGTGCCGTGGCCTGGGCCACGTCCGGGTCGTCGGAGTCCTCGACGAGCGCGTCGTAGCCCCAGTAGCCGATCCCGGACAGGACAGCGAGAGCCACCGCACCGCCCAGTGCCTGCTTGCCCCGGCTCCGGCGGGGCCCGCCATGAGATTTCTCCGTGCGTCGAGCCATGACCGGCACCCTAGGAGGCGCCGGTCTCGCCTTGCTCTTTCCCCGTGGCGAAGGCAAAGGTGGCCGGATGCACAGAGCACGACGTCTCGTCGTGGCGCTCGTGTCTGCCGCTCTCCTCTTCCCCGCGACCGGGGCGCCCGCGCACGCGGCCGCCCCGCGGCAGACGATGCCCGTCCACGACTTCAGCACCGCCATACGGGAGACCGTCTACGTCCCCACCGGCACGGATACCGATGCGGACGGTATCGAGGACAGGGTCCGGGTGCAGGTGATCCGGCCGGACACCAAGAAGCCCGTACCGTCCATCATCGAGGCCTCGCCGTACCACGGCGGCTTCGCGCAGGCCGATTTCCACCCGGCCGACGTCATCGACACACCCCGCCTCGCCCCGTGGGCCCCGGGCGCGGGCGCGCGGGACATCGACCAGTACCCGCCCTACTGGGACAACTACTTCGTGACGCGCGGCTACGCCACCCTCGCCGTGTCCACGCTCGGCACCGGCGGTTCGACCGGCTGCCCCGGAACCGTCTCCCCGGCCGAGGTCAAGGCGATGACCAAGGTCGTCGACTGGCTCGCGGGACGCGCCCGGGCCGAGGACGCGAACGGCTCCCCGGTGCGGGCCACTTGGTCCACCGGCACCGCCGCGATGACCGGCACCAGCTACAAGGGCACCCTCGCCCTGGCCACCGCGACCACCGGAGTCAAGGGGCTCAGGACCGTGGTGCCGCTCCTGCCGGTCTCCCGCTGGTACGACTACTACCGCGCCAACGGCGGCAACGTCGGCCCCAAGGGGTACCCGGGCAACGACGCCGACATGCACGTCAAGCTGGTCCTCACCCGCGACCGGCCGGAGAAGTGCGCGGCGGCCGTGGAGGAGGTGCAACGGCGCATGGACCACACCACCGGCGACGACAACTCCTTCTGGCGGGAACGGGACTTCGCCGCCCGTACCGACCGCGTCCGCGCCTCCGTGTTTCTCGTCGCCGGGCTCAACGACTGGAACGTGCGGCCCAAGCAGTCCCTCGACCTCTGGACCCGGTTGCAGGCCTCGGGCGTCAAGTCGCGGCTGTGGCTGACCCAGGCGCAGCACGACGACCCGATCGACGTACGGCGCCAGGAGTGGCTGGACTCCGTGCACCGTTGGTTCGACCAGGAGTTGATGGGTCTGCCGTCGGCCGCCGACGCCGAGCCGCGCGTCCAGATCCAGCGGCCCTCCGGCCGGTGGGACACCTATTCCGAGTGGCCCTCGCGCACGGCGTCCGACCGGACCGTCCGCCTCGGCTCCCTGCGCGGCGGCGGATCCGGCTGGACCGACGACCCGTCCCGCACCGGCGACCAGCTCGCCGCGGACCCCGACGGCGTCGACCCCGCGCGCCTCGCGTTCCTCACCGGACCGCTGCCCGCCGACCGGCGGATCTCCGGCACCCCCAGGATCACCCTGCGCGCGAAGGTCAGCGGGCCGTCCCCGTACCTGTCGGCATTCCTCGTGGACTACGGGCCCGCCGAGTACCCGGTCAAGCTCGGCGCGGGCGAGGGGAGTTGGTGCTTCGGCGACTCCGCGCCCGGCAACTCCGGCTGTCGCCCGTTGAAGGAGTACGTGCGGGAGACCAAACCCTTCAAGATCATCACTCGTGGCTGGACGGACATCCGCAACCGCGAGAGCACGAGCCGTCAGACGGCCGTCGACCCGGACACCTCCTACACGTTCCGGTGGCGCCTCGAACCCACCGACCACGTGGTTCCCGCCGGGCACCGCGTCGGCCTGGTCCTCACCTCGACCGACCGCGACCACACCCTGCGCTACCCGGCCGGAACGCGGGTGCGGATCGATCCCTCCGAGAGCGTGCTGACCGTCCCCTCGGGCAACGGACAGTGACGTGGCGTCAGGCGCGCGCCTCCTCGTTCTCCGGTCCCGCCCGCCGGCTCCCGTGCTCGGCGGGCGGGTCCGGAAGAGGGTCCGGAAGGGGGTCCGGCAAGCGCAACAGGAGCAGCCAGACGAAGGCACAGCAGCCGCCGGCGACCAGCACGGTGTCGGCGGCCCCGAAGGCGTGGCTCGACGCCGACGCGAGCACCGAACCGAGGGGGATCGTGCCCCACACCAGGAACCGCATGGTCGCGTTCACCCTGCCGTGCAGCGAGGCGGGCGTGATCCGCTGACGCAGGCTGAGCTGGGTCACGTTGTAGACCGCGGCACCGGCTCCGGCGCCGAACAGGCCCACGGCGACCGCCCACGCCGGGACGTGGCCCGCGCACCCGGTCAGCACCGCGAACGGCGCGGGCAGCAGCAGGCCGATCACGATCGACCGGGTGTGTCCGAGCCGCCGCGAGAGGCGGCGGACGACGAGCGCGCCGGTGACACCGCCCAGGCCGTAGGCCGTCACGAGGACACCGGCTTGCGTCTCCGTCAGGCCCCGGCCGATCAGCAGCGCGATCAGCAGGGCCATGACGCCGGACCAGGCCAGGTTGTACAGCCCCGTCGCGATCCCGAGCCGGCGCAGCGCGGGCGTACCGGTCACGAACCGCAGCCCCTCCCCGACCTCCGCGAGCACGCCGCGACGCCGGGGGGTTGCCGGGCGGTCGTCCGGGGTGCGCAGGAACGACAGGGCCGTGGCGGAGACGCCGTAGGCGAGCGCGGCGCACCAGAAGCCGAGCGGCGCCGACATCCAGGCGAGGGCACCGGCGGTGGCGGGACCGGTGACCGAGGCCACCGACTCCACGGCGAGGAGCCGTGCGTTGGCCGGGACCAGGTCCGCCTGGGGACCGAGGAGGCGTGGCAGCGCGGACTGGGCGGCGACGTCGAAGAACACGGACGCGACCCCGACGGCGAGTGCCGCCGCGTACAGATGCCACAGCGCCAGGCCGCCGCAGGTCCACAGCAGCACGAGGACCAGCACCGCGAGGCAGCGCGCCCCGTCCGCGAGGGCCATCGTGCGGACCTTCGGCCAGCGGTCCACCCAGGCCCCCGCGGGCAGGCCGACCACGAGGAATCCGGCGGTCTGGAAGGCGACGAGGAGCGCGGCCTGTGCCGCGGTGGCGCCCGTCGCGGACAGGGCCGCCAGCGGGAACGTGGTCTGCCCGATCCTGAAACCCAGGTGCGCGGACAGGTGCGCCGCGACCAGGCGGGAGAACGGTGGCGTCATCGGGCGGCTGCCAGCTCCCACAGCCACCGGGAGCCCGCGGCCCGGAACCCGAAGGCGGCGTTGACACCGATCATGTGGGCGTTGCCCTCGGCGTTCCACGTGTCGACGCGGCGCAATTCCGCTTCGGCAGCGCGGCAGTTGGCGAGGTTGTGCGCCTTCACGAGGCGGCCGAGGCCCTGGCCCCGGTGGGCGGGGTCGACGACGGTGACGGCCTGCAGGGCGTGGTCCGGGTTGGCCCGGGTCATCGACAGCGCGGTCCACGCCAGCATGCGCCCGGTCGCCTCGTCGACGATGCCGCACTGGTGGGCGCGGCGGCCGCGGGCGATCCGCATGCGCTCGAAATCGCGGATGCGGGACACGGCGGCCGGCTGCGGCTCCCAGCCCAGGTCGCCGGTGGGGGCGTCGGCCGACAGGGAGGCTTCGAGCCGGGCCGCCTCGCGCACCAGGTCCTCGGGGACCTCGGAGCCCCAGAAGCGCACGCGTGACCCCGTCGGGACGGGATCCGGCGCGGGGGCGTCGCCGACGTCGAGGCGCAGGTGCTCCAGGGTCAGTATCGGCCGGGCGCGAAGCGTGCTCGCCAGGTGGTGCGCGGGAGAGGGCCGGTCCTGGCCGGGCCCGGAGTCGGCGCTCAGGATGATCCGGGAACGCAGGGCCGCCCCGGCCCGGTCGCGTACGAAGTCCACGCAGCGGGCTCCTGCCCCCCGGTTCCGGAACGCGGGGTGGACGACGAGCACCGCGGCGGTGACGGCGTCGGTGTTCTCCTCGCGCGGGAACTCGAGGCGGATCGAGGCGACGCAGCGCTGCCGCTCGTCGTACACGGCCCACTCCTCCACGTCGGTGGCCGGGGGCGGCACGCGCAGCGAGCCCGCGAAGTCGTCGAAGCACGGGGGCGGCAGGTGCGGGGTGTCGGATCGGTGTGCCGCCGTCCGGAGGGCGTGGATGTCGTCGACCGTGCCGCGGTCCTCGGGGTCGACGGCGGTGAAGAGGAGGTTCACTGCGTGAGTCCCATCGCTTGGATGTCGTAGAGGCCGAAGGCCGGGTGGACGTAGACGTTCGTGACGTCCGGGTGGCGGTAGTGCAGGGTGCGGTCGTGCGCCATGGGCAGGATCACCGCCCGGTCCATCACGGTCTTCTCGACGCGTCGCCACGCCCGGACCCGCGCGCCCGCGGTGGTGTGGGCCTGGGCCTCGTCGATGAGCGTCCGTACCGTCGGGTCGTCCAGTTCGGCGAAGTTGAAATTGCCGCCGGTGCGCTTGATGTGACGGCCGTCGACCAGCGGCGCGAGGAAGCCGTACTCGGTCGGGTAGTCCGCCCCCCAGTCCGTGACGCCGAGTCCCAGGCCGCGTTCGCGGACGGTGCCGGGGTGGCCGAGGCCCGTCCGGTAGTACGACGCGGTGTCGAGGACCTCGATCCGGGCACGGATGCCGACGCGGGCGATCGACTCCGCGAGGGCGCGGGCGACCAGTTCGAACTTGCCGGGCTGGGTGCCGATCACGGTGTCGAAGCCGTCGGGCAGGCCCGCGGCCGCCAACTCGGCGCGCGCGCCGTCCAGATCGCCGGTCAGGTCCGGTCCCGACGGGTAGCGGTCGTACCCCGTGTGGGCGGCCAGCGTCGGCGGGAACAGACTGGTCGCCAGGGACCCGCCGACCCCGTCGCCGCCCCGGGCCCGCAGGAGCGCCGCCTTGTCCGCGGCGCGGAACACGGCACGGCGGGCGTGGACGTTGTCGAAGGGCGGCACGGCGGTCTGCACCGTGACGTACTGGAGGAACCCGGTGGCCGGGTTGTCCGCCCGCGCGCGCAGCACCGGGTCGGCGAGGATGACGTCCCGGGCGGCGTGCTGGATGCCCCGGCCCTCGATGTCGAGGTGGAACTCGCCCGCGAGCAGCCGGGCGTCCATGTCGTCCACGTCGACGCCGAATCGGACGGTCAGCTCGTCGGGGAGCGCCGGACGGACGGGGTCGGTGGCACGGTCCCACTGGGGGTTGCGCTCCAGGTGGAGGAACGCACCGGGGTCGTAGCGGCGGACGCGGTAGGGGCCGGAGCACAGCGGGCCCTGCCCGTACCGCTCGCGGGTGTCGTGCCGTCGGGGCACGGGTGCGGTGTTGGGCTGGGCCATCAGGTAGTCGAAGTCGGGGAACGGGCGCCGCAGGCGGAAGCGGATCGTGCGGTCGTCCGGGCACTCGATCGCGGAGCAGCGCCCGCCCCGGTAGGGGCCCGGGTATCCGTCGTGGTCGAGCAGTTCGACGAGATAGGTGGGGCCGCCGGGCAGGACGTCCTGGGCGAAGACCCGCTCGATCCCGTGGGCGACGTCCTGGGCCGTGACCTCCTCGCCGGTCTCGAAGCGCACACCGGGGCGGATCCGGTACGTCCACGTCAGGCCGTCGTCCGACACCTCGGCCGGACCGGCCGCGAGGTCGGGGACGACCGAGGGCGTGGCCGGGTCGGTGCCGAACGCCATCAGGGTGCGCTGCATGCACCGTTGGAGGAGCCAGGACCACACGTAGTAGGTGCGGGCGGGGTCGAGGGAGTCCACGTCGGCGGAGGCCACCGTGGTCAGGCGGCCGCCGCGCCGGGTGGAGGGGTTGACGACGGCACCGACGGCCGCGTTCCAGCCGGGCATCAGTTGACTTCCTTCACGTACAGGTACTGGGTGGACAGGGCACAGCCGCGGGAGACCTTCGCCTCGGTGGACCCGATGCCGTAGTGGACCGTCCGCACGCCGTGGGCGGGCGCGTGGTCGGCGAGCGTGTAGTAGAGGAGCTCGTAGTAGAGGGGCAGCCCGCCCTGGCCCGCGTAGTCGAACCCGGCACGGTGGGCGAACCAGTCCCCGCCGTGGGCGAGGACCAGGCCGAAGCCGATGATCGTGCCGTCGAGCACGGCCTTCGACACCAGTGCCCCGTCGCCCAGTTGCTCGGCGGCCGCGTACAGCACGGCCTCGCTGCGGCGCGGGTCCCAGCCGGTCATGCCGTACTTGGCGAAGAGTTCGGTCTCGAGGGCGGCGAGCCGGGGGACGTCCGCGACGTCGAGCGGGGCGAGGGTGATCGCCACGTCGGATGCCTCCATCCGGCGCCGTTCCGCGCGCACCCGCCGGGACCGGCGGGACGGCAGCCCCATCGCGTAGTCGGGGAACCCCTCGCCGGGCAGCGTCAGGGAGGCGAAGCGGCCGGACTCGTGCGCGGTGTACCCGAGTTCGTCGAGTACGGCCCGCACGACGGTGTCGGTCTCGTCCACGTACGGGAAGCAGACGGACGCGCAGTCGGCGAGCCGCGCGGTCCGCTCGGCGTGACGGACGAGCGCGCGGGCGACGTCCACGGCGTCGGAGGCCGCCGCGTCGCGGGCGTCCGGCGGGAGCAGGAGCCGGGTGCGGCCCAGGTGCCGGCCACCGCACATCAGCGAGGGCATCAGCCGCGACACGTCCCCGAAGGACGCGAGCACCTCCCGGGCGCCCGGCATGTCCTCCTCGGCGCAGTGCCGCATCAACAGGTCCGTGCGGCCCAGCGCCCACGGCGCGTCAAGGGTCGCCCGCACCAGCGGCAGCGCGCCCCGGACGCGACGGTGCCGGTCGTGGGCGGTGAGGTACCGCATCCACGCACCGGCGGAGTCGTGCAGGACCCGCAGCCACGGCGGGGTCAGGAAGAAGTCCTGCGGACCGAGGAGTCCGTCCCAGCCCGCCTCGGCGGCCTGCTCCGGGGTCTCCCACTGTTCAACTGCAACTCCAACTCCACTGCTCACACGGGGATGTTGGAGCGTCCTGCTCTCGGCCCGCTCTCCGCCGCGTCCCCCGCGCACCGGATAGCGGGCTGAGAGAGACGCAAGAGCGCGCCTGGCCAGGATGCGTGGCGTTCCGCGTCATTGAGAAGGAGACCTGTCTTGTCCCGTGTATCCACCGGCCCCAGCGAGCGACCGACCGCAGCCCACGCCCTGCTCAAGCGGCTGAAGGAGCACGGTGTCGACACGGTGTTCGGCGTCGTCGGGCGCGAGGCCGCGTCCATCCTGTTCGACGAGCAGGACGGCCTCGACTTCGTGCTGACCCGCCACGAGTTCACCGCGGGCGTCGCCGCCGACGTCCTGGCCCGCATCACCGGCCGCCCCGCCGCCTGCTGGGCCACCCTCGGCCCCGGCATGACCAACCTGTCCACCGGCATGGCCACGTCGGTGCTCGACCGCTCCCCGGTCATCGCCCTCGCCGCCCAGTCCGAGTCGCACGACATCTTCCCGAACGACACCCACCAGTGCCTCGACCTGGTGAAGATCGCCGAGCCGATGACGAAGTACGCCGTCGAGCTGGAGCGGCCGCACGAGATCACCGACCTCGTCGACTCCGCGGTCCTCAACGCCATGACGGAGCCGGTCGGCCCGTCGTTCATCTCGCTCCCGGTCGACCTGCTCGGCTCCTCCGACGGCATCGACATCGACCACGACCACGGCCCGGCGCGCACCCCCGAAAAGCCGCTCGGCACGGTCCAGCCGGGCTGGGAGGCAATCGCCGACGAGGCCGTCGAACTGGTCAAGGCGGCCGAGCACCCGGTCTTCGTCGTGGGTGCCGCCGCCATCCGCGCGGGCGCCGTGGACCGCATCCGCGAGCTGGCCGAGCGGCTGAACGTCCCGGTCATCACCACGTACATCGCCAAGGGCGTCCTGCCGCAGGACCACGAGCTCAACTACGGCGCAGTCACGGGCTACATGGACGGCATCCTGTCCTTCCCGGCCCTGGAGACCCTGTTCGGCCCGGCCGACGTCGTCCTCACCCTCGGCTACGACTACGCCGAGGACCTGCGTCCTTCCATGTGGCAGCGCGGCGCCGAGAAGAAGACCGTCCGCGTCTCCCCGACGTTCAACCCGGTGCCGCGGATCTACCGGCCGACCGTCGACGTCGTCACCGACGTCCTCGCCTTCGTCGACCACCTGGACGCGGCCACCGCCGACGTACAGCCCAAGGAGCGGCACGACATCACGGCGCTGCGCGAGCGCATCGCCGAGTTCCTCGCCGACCCCAAGAGCTATGACGACGGCATGCGGGTCCACCAGGTCATGGACTCGATGAACACGGTCATGTCCGAGGCCGCGGGACCGGGCCGTGGCACGATCGTGTCCGACATCGGCTTCTTCCGCCACTACGGCGTGCTCTTCGCCCGCGCCGACCAGCCCTTCGGCTTCCTCACTTCGGCGGGCTGCTCCAGCTTCGGTTACGGCATCCCCGCCGCGATCGGCGCCCAGATGGCCCGCCCGGACGAGCCGACGTTCCTCATCGCGGGCGACGGCGGCTTCCACTCCAACAGCTCCGACCTGGAGACGATCGCGCGCCTCAACCTGCCGATCGTCACGGTGGTGGTCAACAACGACACCAACGGCCTGATCGAGCTGTACCAGAACATCGGGCACAAGCGCTCGTTCGACCCCGCCGTCAAGTTCGGCCCGGACAACTCGGGCCGCGGCGCGGTGGACTTCGTCCAGCTCGCCCAGGCCAACGGTGTCGACGCGGAGCGCGTGACGACCCGAGAGGCCCTGCTGGCCGCCCTCCGCAAGGGCGCCGAGCTGGGTCGCCCGTACCTCATCGAGGTCCCGGTGAACTACGAGTTCACCTCCGGCGGCTTCGGGGCGCTGAAGGTCTGACATGAGCGAGCAGGCCTTTCCTGCCGCCTTCGGGTTCCTGGTCTCCGCCCGCTCGGGCGGGGACCAGGGCCCCATCGAGGCGGCCTTCGCAACGCACGGCCACCGCACGGAGGTTCGCGAGCGGCTGCGCTGCCAGACGGTCGGCGCTGTCCTGGTGCACTCCGGTGCCGATGCCTCCGGCGCGTACGCGTGCGGCGCCGACACGTTCGTCGCCCTCGCCGGCGAGCTCTACAACCGGGACGAGATCCACGGCGTCCTCGGCTCGATGGTGGACGCCCACGCGTCCGACGCCGAACTGGTCGCCGGCCTCTTCGAGAAGTACGGGGTGCACGCCTTCCGGCTGATCAACGGCCGGTACACGGCGTGGATCAGCGAGCGGGAGCGGGTGCTCCTCGCCACCGACCACGCCGGGACCGTCCCCCTGTACGCGCGGATCACCGCGGGCCGGGTGGTCGCCGCGACGGAGGCGAAGACGCTGGCCGCGTCCGGCACCGACGCCCCCGCCTCGCCCGTCGCCACCGCCTCGCCCGTCGCCGGCACCCGGCCGGTGCGGAGCCTGCCGGGGCTGCACCAGGTGCGGGCGGGCAGCGTCCTGGAGATCGACCTCGCCTCCGGCGCGACCCGGGCCCACCGCACCTGGCAGCCGCCCGTCTCCCGGCGCATCGTCGACGAGGACACAGCGGTCGAGCAGGTCCGCGAGGCCCTGGAGAGGGCCGTCATCCGCCGACTCCCGTCGCGGGGACGCCCGTTGGTGGTCCTCTCGGGCGGCATCGACTCGTCCGGCGTCGCGGCCCTGGCGCACTCGGTCGTGCCCGGCGGCATCGACACCCTGTCCATGGGCACCGACATGTCCGACGAGTTCCCGCAGGCCCGCGTCGTCGCCGAGCATCTCGGCTCCGGCCACCGCGAGATCACCATCCCCACCCGGGACCTCCTCGCGCGACTGCCGCACGCCGTCCACGCGGCGGAGTCCCTCGACCCCGACGTGATCGAATACCTGCTGCCGCTGACCGCGCTGTACCGGCGCCTCGACGGGCCGCCACGACACGTGCTCACCGGCTACGGCGCGGACATCCCGCTCGGCGGCATGCACCGCGAGGACCGGCTGCCCCGGCTGGACTCGGCCGTCGTCCACGACATGGACACGTACGACGGGCTGAACGAGATGAGCCCCGTCCTGTCCACGGTCGCCGGCCACTGGTCCACCCATCCGTACTGGGACCGTGACGTCCTGGACCTGCTCACGGGCCTCGAGGCCGGCCTCAAGAGGCGCTACGGCCGCGACAAGTGGGTGCTGCGCGCGGCGATGGCCGAGCTGCTCCCCGCCGAGACCGTGAACCGGCCCAAGCTCGGCGTCCACGAGGGGTCCGGCACCACGTCCGCGTTCTCGCGCCTCCTCGCGGACGCCGGGATCGCGCAGGGCGACATCGCACGGGCGAGGGCGCTGGTGGTGGAGGACCTGTTCGACCAGGTCGTCGCGGGCGGCACGGACCCCGACGAGGTGTCCGTGGCGAACGTGGTCACCCGGATCGCCGGACGCATCGGCGGCGGCTCATGACATACGCGCTGTTCGCGGGCAAGCGGCTGGCGCTCGTCGAGTCCATGCTGCACGACGCCTTCTACGACGGCGTCCAGGCCGCCCGTGACTTCGGCTGCGAGGTATGGCTGCTCCTCCGGGACACTGACTGGTACACCTCCGGGCGGCCCTTCGAAGAGCACCCGCTGGCCCAGGTCGACAAGGTGCTGCACGTCGACACCCACGACTGGCGTGCCGTCGTCGAAGCCGTCACCGACGACGAGGGCAAGCCGCTGGTGGACGGCGTGCTCTCCTTCTCCGACTACCACACCGAGGTCACCGCTCAGGCCGCCGAGCATCTGGGCCTGCCTTCCCAAGGGCTTGCCGCGGTCCGAGCGGCCAACCACAAACACCTGCTGCGGGCGGCGCTCGGCGCCGACCCGGCGAACGTCCGCTGGCGGCTGGTCACTTCGGAGCGGGAGCTGGACGAGGCCGTCGACCACGTCGGTCTCCCGTGCATCGCCAAGCCACCGTCGGAGGCCATCTCCTACGGCGTCCGCAGGTGCGACACCCGCGCGGAGGCCGAGGCGGCGTGGCGGGAACTGTCGGCGGTCCGCCGGTCGCTGCGCGGCCAGCCCCGGGACGGCCATGTGCTGTTCGAGGAATGTCTGCGCGGCGTCGAGGTCAGCGTCGAGTCCCTGACCGCGGACGGGCGCACCCACTTCTTCGGCGCGACGTCGAAGCGACTGCACGGGGACACGGCGCTGGAAGAGGCCCACTCCTTCCCGCTCGCCCTGGAGGCGGACGTGTGGGACGCCGTCCGGGACTGCGTCGACCGGACCCTGAAGACCATCGGCTACCGACAGGGTCCTGCCCACACCGAGGTGATGATCACCGAGGAGGGGCCGCGGATCGTGGAGGTGAACCCCCGTCTGCCCGCCCACCGGATCTCTCACATGGTCGCGGACGTGTGCGGGACCGATCCGCATCTGGACGCCAAGCTCCTCGCCCTCGGGCAGCCCGTCGCCCCGGGGCGACCGGGCCGGGGGATGGCGGGCGGCGCCGCCGTGCACGTGCTCTTCCCCGACGCGCCGGGCCGGTTCACCGGGATCGGCGGGCTGCTCGAGGCGGGGGCGCACGGCGTCGAGGTCACCCTGCACGCCGAGCTCGGCGACACCGTGGCGTCGCGTCTGGACAACTCGGCGTCGGTCGGCTTCGTGTACGCACACGCCGCGACGGCCGAGGAGGCGCTGAGCAAGGCCCGCACGGCGGCCTCGTGCATCCGTATCGACACCACCGAACCCGCCGACACCGTACGCACCACCGGTGACGCCAACGAAAAGGGGGCCGCGTGAGCGGACAGATCAACTCCCACTTCTCCCCCCGGTACGCCCAAGTCCCCACGTTCATGCGGCTCCCGCTGGACCGGGAGCCGGAAGGGAACGACGTCGTCGTCATCGGCGCCCCCTACGACGGCGGCACCAGCTACCGGCCCGGCGCCCGGTTCGGCCCGCAGCAGATCCGCTGCGAGTCAGGGCTCATCCACGGCGTCGGCATCGACCGCGGCCCCGGTGTCTTCGACCTGATCCGGGTGGTGGACGGCGGCGACATGGACCTCACCCCGTTCAGCCAGCGTGCCGCCGTCGAGACGGCCCAGCGGCACCTGTCCGGCCTGCTCGCCCGCAACGCGGCATTCCTCATGCTCGGCGGTGACCACTCGCTCACCCTCGCGGGCCTGCGCGCCGTGGCGCAGCAGCACGGGCCGGTCGCCGTCCTCCACCTCGACGCGCACTCCGACACCAACCCGGCCATGATCGGCGGCGAGTTCCACCACGGCACCCCGTTCCGGCACGGCATCGAAGAGGGGCTGATCGACGCCGAGCACATGGTCCAGCTCGGCATCCGCGGGCACAACCCCCGGCCCGACTCGCTCGACTGGCCGCGCGACCACGGCGTACGGGTCGTCACCGCCGACGAGTTCGCCGACCTCGGCGTGCAGGCGGCCGCTCGCCTGATCCGCGAGAAGGTCGGCCGCCGTCCCCTCTACGTCTCCGTGGATGTCGACGTCGTCGATCCCGCCTTCGCGCCGGGCACCGGCACCCCGGCGCCCGGCGGGCCGAGCAGCCGCGAGGTGCTGGCCCTGCTGCGCCACGTCGGCGACCTGGCCCCGATCGGGTTCGACGTCATGGAGGTCTCGCCCACGTACGACCACGCCGGAATCACCTCGGTTCTGGCCGCGGAGATCGGCGCGGAGCTGCTGTTCCAGTACGCCCGCGCGCACCGAAACAAGGAGGAGAAGTAAGTGGCGACACTCGACGTGAGCAAGCACCGCGAGCACCTGCGGTACCTTGCCTCGCTGATGCCCGAGGTCCTGCGCGAGGACCTGTACCGCTCCCTGGAGATCGGCCACAAGCTGGCCGAGGAGCTGCCGCACGAGATCGCCGACGCCCTCGACGACTTCCGCCGCAGCGCCGACAAGGACGGCTATCTGCTCATCAAGGGGCTCCCGGTGGAGGCGGACGACGACCTCCCGGCCACCCCGACCAGCACCCCGGCCCCGGTCGAGCGCGAAACCCTGCTCATGGAGGCGTTCCTCGCGATCGTCGGCCGCCGCCTCGGCCTGCACACCGGCTACGCGGAACTGCGAGCGGGCACGGTCTACCACGACGTGTACCCGTCGCCGGGCGCGCACCACCTCTCCAGCGAGACCAGCGAGACCCTGCTCGAGTTCCACACCGAGATGGCCTACCACGAACTCCAGCCCCACTACGTGATGTTGGCGTGCTCGCGCAAGGACCACGAGGGCCGGGCGCGGACGCTGGTCGGCTCGGTCCGCAAGGCGCTCGAGCTCCTGGACGAGGAGACCGTGGACCGCCTCTTCGACAACAAGCAGCCGTGCGAGGTCGACGTGGCCTTCCGCGGCGGGGTCGACGACCCGGGCGCCATCGCGGAGGTGAAGCCGCTGTACGGGTCGAGGGAGGACCTGCTGCTCGGTTACGACCGCGAACTGCTCAAGCCGCACCCGGGCGCGGACGCGGAGGCCGTCGAGAAGCTGTCGAAGGCCCTGGACGATGTCACCGAGGGCGTGACCCTCGAGCCCGGCGACGTCCTGATCATCGACAACTTCCGTACCACGCACGCCCGGACGCCCTTCACGCCCCGCTGGGACGGCAAGGACCGGTGGCTGCACCGCGTCTACATCCGCACCGAGGCCCACGGCCAGCTGCCGACCGGCGAGGAGCGGGCCGGCGACGTCGTGACGTTCTCCCCGCGCCGTTAGCCCGCACGGCACATCCCCGGCGACCACGCACCCGATATCGGACGAAGAGCGGACGAAGAACTCCGAGACCTACGGTCGCTTCGCACGGCACCAGGACGCCCGCGGTCCGACGGCACCCCCCGCCCCCGGACCGCCCCGGCCTGGTGCCGTGCCGTCTCCGAGGCCGCGCCGTCGGCGCCGCTTTCCCAGAAAAGGAATGGACAGTTGGACGAGAAGGTCCTCGACGCCCAGAAGTGGGTCAACGCCACCTACGGCAATGTCCCCGGCTATGCGCGGTGCCCCGAGGACGGGCGTACCGGCTGGTCCACGATGCTCGCCCTGACCATGGGCCTGCAGAAGGAACTGGGCATCAGCCCGGTCGTGGCCAGCTTCGGCCCGGGCACGATGTCCAAGCTGGAGGCCCTCGGCGACATCGGCTTCGGCTGGAACAAGAACGAGAACATCGTCCGTATCCTCCAGCACGGCCTGTTCTGCAAGGGGTATTGGGGGGCCAACGGCTACGGCGGGTACGGCGCCGTCACCACCGAAGCGGTCAAGAAGCTCCGCGTCGACATGGGCCTGCCCGACGGCGGCACGGGCACCACCGGCGGCGTGACCACGCCGAAGATCTTCAAGTGCATCCTCAACATGGACTCCTACGCCCGGGTCACCGGCGGCACGGACGAAGTGCGCAAGATCCAGCGGTGGTTGAACAGCCGGTACTGGACGAGGGGCGAGTACAGCATCGGCCCCTGCGACGGGATCTACTCCCGCGACGTGCAGAAGGCCCTGGTGATCGCCATTCAGTACGAGCTGGGCATCGCCTCCCCGAACGGCAACTTCGGCCCCGGCACCCAGACCGGCCTGAAGTCCAAGACTCTCGGTGAGGGCGACTCCGGCATCTGGGTCGAACTGTTCTCCGCCGCCTGTGTCTTCAACTCGCCGGTCCCGACCGGGACCAGTGACACAGGCACTCCCACCACATGGCGCAGCACCTTCGACGGCAAGCTCAAGGAGTGGGTCCAGGTCTTCCAGCGGTTCTGCCGCCTGGATGCCAACGGCCGGGCCGACTACCCGACCTGGGCACAGCTCCTGGTGTCGATGGGCGACCCCGACCGTCCCGCGACCGGCTGCGACACCCGCTTCGAGATCACCTCGTCCCGGGCACAGTGGCTGCGCTCCAACGGCTTCGAGGTCGTGGGCCGTTACCTGTACGATCCGCCGGGCTCCACGCTGGACAAGCAGATCAAGCCGGGAGAGCTGAAGACGATCTTCGACAGCGGCCTGAAGGTGTTCCCGATCTATCAGGACAACGCCCGCAGGCTCGCCGACTTCACCTACACCAACGGCTTCCAGCACGCGTTGAAGGCCCACAAGCTGGCCGAGGACTACGGCTTCAACCGCGGCACCGTCATCTACTTCGCCGTGGACTACGACGCCACGCGCGAGGAGATCGACGGGAAGATCGTGGAGTATTTCCACGGCGTGGCGGCAGGCCTCGCCTACAACGGAAAGCGCTACGTGCACGGCGTCTACGGCTCCCGGAACGTGTGCACGGTCGTCAGCCGCCAGACCCAGGCCCGCTTCTCGTTCGTGTCGGGCATGTCGTGGGGATTCTCCGGCAACCTCGGCATCCCGATACCGGCCAACTGGTCCTTCAACCAGATCAAGGAGTTCAAGGTCACCAACGGGTCCGACACGTTCGATCTCGACCGTGACGTCACCTCCGGCGCCGACTCCGGCCAGAACAGCGTCAACAAGGCATCGGGCCCCGCCGACGACTTCATCGCCTACATCGAGCGTCTCTACGGCCTCGCCGTCAGCTACGGCAACAAGGGCCGCTCCCCGGACCAGCTGGTGATGGAGTACATCCGGCACAGCAGGTACGGCGGCGGCGACTGGGAATTCCTGATCGGCGGCTACGACGGCGGATTCGTCGAGTACGCCAACGGCAAGGGCATGTCGGTGATGACCGGCTTCACCGATCCCTTCAGCGGCTACGAAGTGGGCTGCGAGCACCTCATGGCCTCCGCCAACGGCCACCTCGTCTCCTGGAAGCCGTCCAACCCCCGCTCGGTGAACGAGGGCGACGTCGCGGGCTGGGGTGGCGACCTGCTCACCCTCTACGTCGACTGGCGCAACGCCAAGGACCAGTACCCCGACGGCGGCAAGTTCGTCGCACTGAAGATGGCCAAGATCGGGGTCGCCTCCAGCTTCGGCTACAACGACCTCATCGAGGACGCCGACGCATGGCTGCTCGCCAACGCGGTCCGGGGAGGCAAGAACATCGTCCAGGCCGTCAAGGACCACTACAACGGCGGCGGCGGTCTGCACCGCTTCAAGGACTACTGGGCCGGCCGTTTCAACGGCAATGCCACCGACGCCAAGTTCCTCGCGCACAACATGCTGACCGCCTTCGACGACAAGGAGGTCGTGGCCGCCCAGGTGGGCCTGATCACGATCCGCGGCGGCATCAAGACGCTCCCTGCGATGCTCGACAGCGACGAGCTGGACAAGTTCGAGCAGGGCTTCGTGGACGTCCTGCTGGCCCGGACCGGAACCGAGCGCAACTTGCGTTCCTCGCTCGCGGCGAACCACAAGAAGTACCTGAAGGCCGCGGAGGCCCGAAGGTAGCCCCTCACGCAGGCACCTCAGAAACCTCAGGCAAGCGAAGGAACAGCGCGCAGTGAAAGCCCTCTCGGTCCTCGCGATGATCGCCCTCCCGCCCCTGCTGCTCGCCGCGTTCGTCGTGAGCGTCTGGAAGACGGCGCGCGGCATGCCGGCCCGCCGGTGGCAGCGCCCCGGGTGGTGGGCCTTCCCCGCCGTCGTCCTGGTCGGCATCGGTTGTGCGACGTGGTTCGTCGGCGTGTTCTCGGGCGGCCTCGACAGCAAGGAAGCGTGCACGCAGCGCAACCTCCGCTACGACGAGGACTACCGGGCGACGCACTGGCGCGAGTCGGCGCGCTGGTTCCCGCTGCACAACAAGTGCGACGCCGAACACGACTTGGTGCCTGCCTTCGTCAACCCCACTCTCGTCACCGTCGCAGTCCTGCTCCCCGGCTGTGCCGCGGGCGCCACGACAGCGGCGATCACCATGAGGAAGAAACGTGACGTACACCATTGACCGGCGCCGTGTCCTCACGGGAGGCGCGGTCCTCGGAGCCGCAGCGGCCCTGACGGCTCTCCCCGGCGGCATCCGCGGCGCGTACGCCGCCGACGCCACCAACGCCGCATCCGCCGCGGACACCCGCTGGTCGGAGAAGAACTCGTCGAACGGCTGGCCCGTCCTGGAGCAGGCCAAGCTGTTCCGCATCGAAGGGTCCAACCAGTCGGTGAGCCTCGCCGACGGTGACGCGGCCGTGATCCTGCTGCACGTCGCCCGTCGGTTCCACTACGAGATCGACACGCTCCGCCCCGGCGACGTCAAGGGCCACGCGATCGACCGGAACATCGGCGAGAGGTACGAGTCCAACTACCTCTCCGGCACCGCACTGGCGATCCGGCCGCACGCCTATCCGGCCGGCGTCAAGGGCGGCCTGTACCCGAAGGAGCTCGTCGTGGTGCGGGACGTCCTCGCCGAACTGGACGGCGTGGTCGCGTGGGGCGGCGACTTCACCACCCCGAAGGAGTCCCACTTCGAGATCGCGTACAAGCCGGGCCACCCGAAGGTGAAGGGCGTCGCCCGCAAGATCCGCGCCTGGCAGGAGGGCCCGGGCGACGAAGGAGCGGGCTCGGTCGACGCGTTCGTTCCCGAACGCCGGGCCCACGCCCGGAAGTTCGCGCGCCGCGCCGCGTAGGAGCACCTGAAGAGCGCCGAAAGAGGCACGGTCACCACGATGGGCGTACACCCATCTACAATCCAACGTAAGGACGTTGACATCGTGGCACGCACGAACAGCGGCAAGAACGCAGTCAGGACCGCCGTCGCCCTCGGGGCGGCCGCACTCGCGATGGCCGGCACCGCGGGGAGCGCGCAGGCGTACTCCGGCTTCACCGCCGAGAAGTACGACCGGATCCAGTTCGGCATGACGAAGGAGCAGGTCTGGGAGATCGCCGGTGGAGCCACGGCGTGCGAGACGGGCGGGCTCATCGGCAAGGACTTCCTCTGCTGGTCGGCGTCGGGCGACTACGTGCCGTACGGCAGCTTTGCGTTCACCGCTGACGGCAAGCTGTACAACAAGCGTCACGAGCTCCTGTTCAAGCCCGCGTCGCCGAACATCCGCCTCGCCCAGTACAACAAGACGAAGGCCGGCCAGACCGAGGCCGAGGCATTCTCCGCTGTCGACAAGAACTCCTGCGTGGTGTCCAAAGAGTCGTACCCCAACTGGCCTGCAAAGAACGGCCACGAGGTGAGCTACTACTGCACCCAGGAGTCCGGCCTGTTCCCGCCCAGCGCCCACTTCACCTTCACGGACGGCAAGCTCACCTACCGATTCCAGCGCGGGCTTCGCTGAGCTGATCCTGATCTCCAGGCCTTCAACCGAACGTCCTCGGTGAGGGATTCGGCGCCCCTCGCAACTGTGCGCGTACGGCGGCTGCGCCGCGCGCGGTGACCTCGGCGTGGGCGGCCTGCACGTCCTGCCGACGACAGTCGCGACACAGGACCTCATCGCCTTCGGGGAGGAAGAGGAGCGGCTGGATGTGGTCGCCACGACACTCGATCCGACCGGCAACCCGGGGCACCAACGGGACACAGGGCGAGGTCCGTTGGCGGACAACGGCAGGCAGCGCAGGGACGTCGGGCATCTTGCGCACGAGCCGGTCGCGGAGGAGAGCGGCGGGGCTGTGGATGTCTTCCGGGAGCCCCTGGGTCAACGCCTCGCGCAGCTCGACAGCGGTGCTGCCGCGCAACAGCCAGTCGGCGGCGAACGGGGCGAGGGCCTGAATGTCCCGGCCGTTGAGCCGGAGCCGCCGCTCGGAGTGCGAGACGGAGGCGAGGACCTGCCCCGCACGCTCGGCGAGAGGATGAGCAGGCGGCTCGACGGAGCGGGAGGGCTGGGAGGGCGGGAGGTAAGTCTTCTCCCCAGTCTTTTGTTGGGAACGGCCGACGGACCGGGCAGTCGGTTCACCGGCGGCCGGTTTCACATCCGTCGGCGGCACGAACCCATCGCGGATCGCCCGCGCCTCGGCAGGGTCGAGGGGCGCGTTGGAGACCAGCTGAGTGGTCGTCCAACGCCCGTCCCGCCCCTGGAGCCGCCACTCATGGAAATACCGCTCATCCCTCAACTGCCCCTTCGCACGCTGAAACGCAGCCTTCTTGATCCCGGCGCGGCGCGCCGCATCTGACAACGCCATGTCCGCCCCGGGCGGCAACGACAGCAGCCACACCAGCAGCCGGACGGCGTCCGAACCGAGACGCGGATGCCGGATGATCTCGTTCGGAACCTGCGTGAAACGGCTTTCGGGCGCGATAAAGTGCACGAGCATCGCGGGGAGCTCTTCTCTCCTGGTGATGAAGACCCCCGGGCCGGTGTCCTTAGCACCGCCTGGGGGTCGCTGCTTGCCTGCAACGTAACCCGCACAACCTGCCCCACGACCCTCCATCGCATCGCAACACCCGTACGAGTGAAGCAAGATGAGTTCTTGCACGTCGGACGCCCTCTTGACGGCGTGACCGACCAGAGACGATGGTCATGCAACCAATCGCAACCGACTCGACGACGGAAGCAGTCACGGCGCTACGTCTTCCGCAGTGCGACCTGACCCTTCATCAGCGGTGGATTGGTGACGTTACAAATGGGATACATCCAGACATCATACGTAGCCAACTCACCGCTGAAATAGTGTCAGTTGTGCCCCATCCGGCCAACCGCCAGACGGGCGGCCACGGCCTCCAGGCGGCCCATGGCATGGGCCACGCCGAGGCCGTCCATGTAGTCGCGGACGTGCACGATCCGGCCGTTTCGTACGCGGATCACCAGGAGGCCGGGGAAGTCGAAGGTCTGGCCGGTCGCGGGAACGGTTCCTGTGACGACCTGCTCGACGGTGATGACCTCGGGGTCCGTGCTCTGGTGCACGACGACGTCGTGGATCTCCTGCGGCTGCGCAAGGCTCGCGCCCCAGATCGCCCGGTAGCCTTCGCGGATCTCT
This sequence comes from Streptomyces sp. SX-6, assembly GCF_059089585.1. Taxonomy (NCBI): domain Bacteria; kingdom Bacillati; phylum Actinomycetota; class Actinomycetes; order Kitasatosporales; family Streptomycetaceae; genus Streptomyces; species Streptomyces sp. SX-6. The sequence continues at coordinate 78,255 of NZ_JBTHHU010000012.1, forward strand.
TCGCGGCCCTCGAAGCGCGCGGGCACGCCCGGGAAGAAGAAGGGGAATTCGTGGACACCGTCGGCCGCGTAGAGGTCCGCCAAGTCGTCGGCGGACTTGGCGAGCATCGCCTGCTGGTAGCGGGCGAGCACCTCATGATTCTGATCGAAGACGGGTGAGGCTATATCGGGCATGGCGGACTCCATTCCGTTGCGGTGCGGAAAGGCTCGTTCAAGTGATGGGCCGCGGCTCAGGACATGCGTACGCGGCGGGATCAGCCAAGGCTCAGTCGTGAAAGCCGACTTCGGGACGCTCTTGGGTGATCACATCCTACGCGACGGCCAGCGCAGCGCACTTGGCCACCCGCGCGCCGCACTCCAGTCCGCGCTACCGGTCAGCGCGCCTATTCACAGCGACCACCGCCGACGGCACCACTGGAAGCGGAATGATGCGGACCGGCCTGCCGTTCCCGTCACAGGTGTCTGTGAAGCGTTCTTGGCGCAAGGTTCTGGGGTGCGCGGCCCTGGTGGCGGGACTCTCAACTTCCTCCGCGTCGGCGCGTGAAGGGGATACGTCCCGCCACCTGGTCGACTGCCTGGGCAGCGCCACCGTCCGCTTCTCACCCGGCCTGACGTTCCGGACGCAGCACTCACACATCGGCGGCAGCGCGCAGTACCCCGCCTGCACCGGCACAGACCCCGACGTGAAGTCGGCCGAGTCGGTGATCAAGGGCGAAGGGGAGGCCGGTGGCCTCCCCCGGGTTGCAGGTCACTCTCAGTCCGCTGGACTGCGCCACGGAGAAGGGCGTTGAGGCGATCAGCGGTCCGACGACGTTGGTGTTCGGCTGAGGTCAGGGGCAGGAGTCGATCCGCACCGAACCGATGTTGATGGGCGGGATGAAGAACGCTTCCCCATCGCCCTGCGCGATGACGCTGCCGGTGCAGCCGTAGCTGTCGAAGACAGTGAACGTGGCTCTGCCCGCCCTGTTCCCGGCGGCGATGTTGTCGACGTTGGTCGTCAGGGAAGGGTTGACGCAGCTGCCGGGGGTGAGGCCGTCCCGGAAGCTGGAGGTACCGCCGGATGTGATCCGCAGGACGCATGTGTCCTGCGGGGCAGCCGCCGCGCTCGTGACGCCGAGCACGAGGGCCACGCCCAGCGACCCGACTGCGGTGCCGATACGAGTGATCTGCCGAGGCAGGGATGATGACATGGGGCCTCCAAGTGGCATGAGTGCCTCAGGGGCAGGTGTCCATCTTCACTGAGCGGAAGTGCAGTGGCTGTCCCGGCGGTGAGAAGCGCCTGAAGCCGTTGCCGAGCGCCACGGGGTCTCCGGTGCAGTCAGGGGAGGGATAGAAACTCCACTCCGCGCTGAGGGGCTGCGAACTGACCCAGTTGGCACCGTCGTGCGAGGTTGCGCGGCATGCGTCGGCGGTCATGTCCGGGGCGACCCAGGTGATACCGCCGGCGAACCAGCTGACCGTGCAGCCCGCGGCGGGTGCCGAGGACGCGGTGGATGCGCCCACGGCGAGGGCGAGGAGCGATGAAGCGGTGAGGACAGCAGCGCGCGAGAATTGCCGTTTGTTCACGACGGCCCCATGGTAACTGCCGGGAATTTCAAGGCATGTGGGAGCGTGCCACAGGCGTCTGCCCGGGGTTAAGCCGTGTTCCGCTCACCGGACCACGTCGGATAGTCGACGTATCCGCCCGCCCCGCCCGTGTAGTACGTGCCCGGGTCGCCGTCCGCCAGTTCATGGCCCACGGCGAAGCGGGCGACGAGGTCGGGGTTGGCGATGAAGTGCCGGGCGTACGAGACGGCGTCGGCGACGCCCGCCTCGACGGCCGCGTTGCCCGAGTCGCGGTCGAAGCCGTTGTTCGCGATCAGCGGGCCGTGGAAGAGGCGCCGGTAGCGGCCGATCGCGGCGAGGTCGACGGTGCCGTCGGACGGCGTGACGTCCCGCCCGCGCAGGTGCAGGTACGCGACGGGGTGGTCGTTCAGCGCGGTCACGAGGTCGTCGTGGTCGGCGAGGGCCTGCGGGTCGGCGGTGAAGTGGGTGCCGGAGGTCCAGTACGGCGACAGCCGGACGCCCACGCACCGGCCGTCCCAGGGGTCGGCGACGGCGTCGACGATCTCCAGCAGCAGGCGCCGACGGCCCGCGCGGTCGCCGCCGTAGGCGTCCGTGCGCTGGTTCAGGCGGGGGTTGAGGAACTGCGGGATCAGGGACGACGAGCCGATGGCATGGATCTCGACGCCGTCGAACCCCGCGCGCCGGGCGTTGTGCGCGGCAGCGCCGTAGTCGGCGACCGTCTTGCGGATGTCGGCGGGGGTCATCTCCCGTGGGGTGACGGTGTCCTGGAAGCCGTGCTGGGTGAAGGACTTCTCCCCCACGTTGATGGCTGAGGGGCCGACGGGCGGCTCGCCGCCGAGGAGGTCGGGGTGCGCGGTGGCGCCGGTGTGCCACAGCTGCATCACGATGCGGCCGCCGAGGACGTGGACGAGGTCGGTGACCCGTCGCCACGCGGTGACCTGTTCCTCGCTGTAGATGCCCGGGACGTTGACGAAGCCGATCGCCTGCTCGCTGACCCAGGTTCCCTCGGTGATGATCAACCCGGCGCTCGCCCGCTGGCCGTAGTACGCGGCGTGCGCCTCCGTCGGCACGAGGCCGGTGTTGGCCGCGCGAGCCCGGGTGGTCGGGGCCATCACCACCCGGTTGGGCAGCCGGAAGTCGCCGAAGCCGGCCGGGCGCAGGAGCGGCTGTGATACGTCCATCGGTCTGTTCTCCTCTTCGTGGGTGCCTCATAAGATCGACGGGGCACGGCGAGGAAAGGTGACCGAGGTGGACGGGCTGGCGGAACGATTCGAGGAGCACCGTCGCCAACTCCATGGCGTCGCCTACCGGATGCTCGGCTCAGCCAGCGATGCGGAGGATGCGGTTCAGGAAGCCTGGCTGAAGCTGAGCCGGAGCGATGCGGACAGCATCGAGAATCTGGCCGCCTGGCTGCGGACGGTCGTCTCGCGCGTATGCCTCGACATGCTGCGTGCCCGTACGTCACGGCGGGAGGACTTGGTCGGGCAGCAGCTGCCCGATGCGGTGTCGGAAGCGGACGGTCCCGAGGAGGACGTGCTGCTCGCCGACTCGGTCGGCCGGGCGCTGCTGGTGGTGCTGGACACGCTCGCGCCCGCCGAGCGGGTCGCGTTCGTGCTGCACGACATGTTCGCGGTGCCGTTCGACGAGGTCGCCACGATCGTCGACCGGACACCGGTCACCACGAAGAAGCTCGCCAGCCGTGCGCGCCGGAAGGTGCGCGGCACAACTGCCGTCGGCAGTGCCGAGCTTGCGCGGCAGCGGGAGGTGGTGGACGCCTTCCTCGCCGCCGCGCGCAGCGGTGACATGACCGCGATCCTCGCGGTGCTGGCCCCCGACGTCGTACGCCGCGCGGACCGCGCCGCCGTACCGCCCGGTGCGGCGACGGTGGCCCGTGGCGTACGGGCCGTGGCGGAGGGCGTCGCGGCCTTCGGACGCAGGGCGCGGTTCGCGGAAGCGGCGCTGGTGAACGGGTCGGTGGGTGCGGTCGTGGCCCCGCGGGGGCGGCTGGCGGCCGTGTTGACGTTCGCGATTGCGGACGACGGGCGGGTTGCGGGCTACGAGGTGATCGCCGACCCGGTGCGGCTACGGGGGCTCGAGTTGGGCGTGCTCAGGCCTACCTCTTGATGCGCTGGAGGATGTCCACGAACCAGCTCCGGTCGTTGTCCTGCCTCCACTTCTCGATCTCCGCCCACTTGCTGTTGACATTCCAGATCTCAACGATGTTGAGCTCGTGGTCGGGGGCGGCCAGCGGATAGAACTGATGGACCTGCTGGTACCTGGTGATCTTCTTGTGGACAATGTCGTTCGCCGCGCTGTGTCCGGCGGTGAGCACCTGCGCCACGGTGTCGCGCATCTGGGTCAGTTGCTGGCCGCTCACGCTGAAGTACCCGGCACTGTACTGGTTCTGGCCTTGCTGCCACGTGTGCTCTGCCGCATAGAAGGCGGCGATGTTCTGGGCCGTCTCCTCCCTGAACTCCCTGACGGCACCGTCCCTTACGGACTCACCCGTTTTGAGTCCGCCACCGGGAAGGGCCTCCTTCCCTCCGCCATTGAGCGGCTGCCCGTCGGGCACGATGGTGCTGGGGGCGAAGAAGTAGCCCCTCACGTTCTTGTAGGGCAGGAAGAAGTCCCCGTTGGCGGCGTTGTACAGGCAGGTGTACACGTACTTTCCCATGACTGGCGTCACTCTCCGATCGGCGACGGTTCACATGCGGTATCACTCTCGCGTGCCCCCTCGCGGCTCCGCGACAGCGCGAACCGGCCATCCATGCGCTCGAGCCGCCGTACGTCCGGCACGGCCAGCGCCGCCAGCGTGAGCAGGGCGATCAGCGCCGCGCTGGCCCACAACGCAGCCTGGCAGCCGACCAGTTCGGCCACCGGGCCCGCGAGGGCGGTCGCGACCGGGACCATGCCGACCGAGCCGAGCCAGTCGTAGGAGGACACCCGGGAAAGCTTGTCGGCGGGGATCTCTTGGTGGAGGGCGGTCATCCAGGCGACCGCGAAGACCTCGACGCCGATGCCGCACACGGCCATTGCCGCCGCGAGCACGGGCGGGGGCAGGGCGGCGGCGAGGGCCGCCGGGGGCAGGGCGAACATCAGGGAGCCCCAGCCGCCGGCGAGCAGCATGCGGCGCGGTTTCCAGCGCGTCATCACCAGCGCGCCGAGGAGCGTGCCCGCGCCGAACGCGGCGAGGGCGACGCCCCAGGGTCCGGCGCCGCCGAGGCGTTCGCGGGCGACGAGAGGGCCGTAGACGGACTGGGTGGCCGCGAACGCCGCGTTGACGACGGCGAATTGGGCGACGACGACCCACAGCCAGCGCCGCCCGGCGACTTCGTACCAGCCCTCGCGCAGGTCCTGGAGCAGCCCGTCGTGCCGCTTGCGCGGCGGGACGTCGCCGGTGTCGAGGGCGCAGCGCAGGGCGGCGGCGAGTGCGAAGGCCGCCGCGTCGGCGGCCAGGACCCAGCCCGGCCCCGCGAAGGCGGTGAGCGCACCGCCGAGCGCGGCGCCGCCGATGCCGGCGCCGTTGACGCCGATGCGGAAGAACGCGAAGGCGCGGCCCGCCTGTTCGCCCGGTACGCAGGACAGCAGCATGCCCTCGGAGGCGGGGGCGAAGAAGGCCTGCCCGGTGCCGCCGAGCGCGGAGAGCAGGGCCATCTGCCAGACCGGCGGCGAGCCGGTGAGCACGAGGGCCGCGAAGACGGCCTGGGAGCAGCAGTTGAGGCAGTTGGCCGCGACCATGACGCGGTGGCGCGGCAGCCGGTCGGCCACGGCGCCGCCGATGAGCAGGAAGGCGACGAGCGGAATCGTACGGGCCGCCGCGACGAGCCCCACGTCGGTGCCGTCTCCTCCGCCGTGCAGAACGGCGAACGCCGCCGCGACCACGGCCCCGGAGTTCCCCAGGGAGGTGATCACGGCGGCGGCCGTGAGCAGGCGGTAGGTGCGGCCCATCAGCCGCGGATCCGTTCGTACTGGGCGACGTAGAAGACGGTGCCGGGGGTGAACTTCTGCCCCGCCCAGCCGCCGGCGCGGGACACCCGGCGCAGGCCGCCGAGTTCGGCCATCAGGTCGAGCTCGGAGGGCCAGGTGTAGCGGTAGTGGACGGGCTGGATCTGCACGCCCTTCTCCTCGGAGAGCACGATCGACTCGAGGGAGATCACCTGGCTGACGGGGTCGTGCCGGGCGGTCTCGAGCCAGACCCCGTCGCCGCGGCGGCCGAGGTGGGCGGTGCGCCTGCCGGACTGCGAGAACGAGTTGAGCATCGGCACGGGGGCCTCGATGACGAAGCGGCCGTTCTCGGACAGGACGGAGGCGGCCGCCGCCAGGCAGGCGCGCTGGGCGGCGCCGTCCGCCAGGGAGCCGAGCGTGTTGAAGACGCAGTACACCAGGTCGTAGGAGGCGGTGCCGTCCGGGGCGACGAGGTCGGAGGCCACGGTCATGTCACCGGCGGCGTGGGTGAGACGGCCGTCGAGGTGCTGCGCCTTCTCCGCGAGGATGTGGAGCATGGCGGGCTCGAGGTCGACGCCGTGGACGCGGATGCCGCGCTCGGCGAGGGGGACGGCCACCCGGCCCGTACCGGCGCCGAGTTCGAGCGCGGTCGGCTCGGCGGCGCCCGTGGCGCGGGCGATGGCGGCCAGGGCGTCGGCGGCCTCGTTCGCCGCGGCGTCACCGATGGTCTCGGCGATCATCGAGTCGTAGGTATGGGCCCAACGCGTGCCGTAGGTCTCTTCGTTGTCGATCACCGGAAGCTCTTTTCGTGCTCAGACGGTACGGCGGGGGCGGCAGCGCAGGCGCAGGCCGCGCGGGGTCAGCATGGTGCCGAAGTGCGGGCGTACGTCCGCCGACGGGTCCGGCTCGACGTGGTATTCGGCGGCCAGGTGCGCGGTGCACAGGACGAGCAGGGCGTTGCCCAGGGCGCTGCCGATGCACACCCGGGTGCCGCCGCTGTAGGGAATGTACGCGTGGCGGTGCTGTGCGCCGCCGTTGTTGTCGGCGAGCCACCGGTCCGGGTCGAGGACGCCGGCCCGCTCGCCCCACCAGCGCGGGTCGCGCTGGACCAGGTACGGGCTGAACAGGACGGTCTCGCCCGACTTCAGCCGCCGGCCGCCCAGTTCGGTGTCGCGGTAGACGCGGCGGCCCATCAGCCAGGTCGGCGGGTACAGCCGCAGCAGCTCCTTGACCACCGCCTCGGCGAGCGGCAGGCGCCCCGCGCCGTACGCCTCGGTGAGGTCGGACTGCGCCCGGGCCTCGGCGGACACGCGCTCGGCGAGCTCCGGGTCGACGGCCAGGGCGTGTGCGATCCAGGCGAGCGAGACGGCCGGGACGCCGTAGCCCGCGAGGAGCGTGCCCTTCAGGAAGCCGGCGGCGGTCTTCATGCCGAGGTCGGCGTCCATGAGCATCGAGGCCAGGTCGGGCCCCGGTTCGGTGGCGCGCTCCAGCCGCTCGCGCAGCAGGACGTTGAGCGTACGGTCCGCCTCCTGGGCGCGGCGCAGGGCGGCGTCGGGGAGCCAACGGGGGCGCTGCCAGGAGCGGTTCATCAGCACCATGAAGGCCTGGAAGCGCTGCTCGACGGCGTCGACGACACGGGGGCTCTCCTCGCCGAGGCAGATGTGGGTGAGCACGGCGCTCGTGTAGTCGGTGAAGACCCGCAGGGGGTCGAAGGCCTCTCCGTCGGTGCCGCGGACCGTGGCGGCGAACGCGTCGGCGATCTGTCCGCCGTAGGGCAGACAGGACTTCGGCCGCATGGCCTTCCAGGCCGGCCGGCGCGCCTGCATCCAGGGGCCCGTCCGGGCGTCGGACAGCGGGGCGTCGGAGATGATCGCCTCTTCGGAGAGGAAGTCGGTGTTGGTGCGGACGTGACAGTCGTGGATGGCGTCCGGGTCACGGACGACCACGGATGCCGCGTCGAAGCGGAAGAAGTCGCCGTACCGCGCGTGGTTTTCCTCGAGGAAGCGGATGCGGTTCTTCTCGTAGTCGGGCACGTTGCCCACCAGCGGCCGGCCGCGGGGGCCGGGGATTTCCGTATCGGCCGGTGTCGTGAGCGCCTCGGCCATCGTCACTGTCATCACCCTTTGCTGTGGTGCGGTGCCCGGGGGGCCGGAACAGTCCCTTGAGAACAAGGGCTGTTCCGGGCCCACCTGTTGACCGGTTGGATCAGGCGTCGAAGTGGATGTAGCGACCGCCCATGCGGGACTGCGGAGCAGCCGCGGTGGTGATGTGGATGTAACGGCCGCCGACCTTCGCGGTGGCACCCAGGGCACGCAGAACCTTCGCCATTTCAATCCCTCTTTCTGTGTCTATGTTTTGGTGTGTTGTGTGGAGCTCAGCTGATTTGCTTGCGCTTCGATCAGGCGTCGAAGTGGATGTAACGGCCGCCCATCCGCGACTGCGGGGCGAACGTCGACCCGACGTGCACGTACCGGCCGCCGACCTTGGACTTCGCACCGAGAGCGCGCAGAACCTTCGTCATGTCAATCCCTCTTCTCGTGTTGGTGTGTTGTGCGATGTGCTGTGCGGTGTACTGCTTCGAACTCAGGCGTCGAAGTGGATGTAGCGACCGCCCATGCGGGACTGCGGGGCAGCGGCGGTGGCGATGTGGATGTAACGGCCGCCGACCTTCGCGGTGGCACCCAGGGCACGCAGAACCTTCGCCATCTCAATCCCTCTTTCCGGTTGTCGGGCATCCCCTGCCGGGATTCCCGAAGTCTGTGGTGTGTCCGGGGAGTTGGCCCTTCTTTCGGGCCGTTCCCTCGTTCACGGGAATAACTTTGCCGGAGCGGAGGGAGGGGCAAAAGTCACGGGTTTCCGGTACCGACCGCCATGGACCGGGTGGCCGGGACACGGCCTTCGGCGGCGGCCGCGAGGAGCGCGAGCTGCATGCGGTTGTGCACGCCGGTCTTGGCGCGGATGCGCCGTACGTAGGTGTCCACGGTGTGTGCGCTCAGACCCAGGGACCGCGCGATGGTCCCGTAGGTGTGCCCTTCGGCGAGCCGGCTGAGCACTTCGCGTTCACGGTCGGAGAGAGTGGAGAGAACGGAAGGACTTCCCTGGATGCTGTCGATCACGACGGCTTCCCGCCTTTCTGGGGTTGTTGCTTGTTATTCCTGGCTGGGGGAGAGAGTCCAGCCCCGGAGCGGCGGGGCCGATACCAAGGCCCGGCGGACGAGTTCCTCGGCGGCAGCGGGGTAGGTGTCCTGCTGCGCCGTCCGGCGGGTGTAGATACCGATGTCGATACGGTCGGGTGCGGAGCGGGCGCTGATGTGCTCGATCAGGTCGGCCGGTGCGGCGGAGGCCCACAACAGGTCGACGAGCACGGGGGCTTCGAGTCGGCAGTGCGGGCGACCGGCGGAGGTCAGGGTGAACAGGGTCAGACGCATGCCGACTTCTCCTCTCAGCCCCAGATGAGGCTGCCGGGGGCGGGCGGGACATCGGCCGCGGCCACCTTGTGCGTCTGCTGCGCCGGGGTGCTGTCGGCGGCGGCCGCGGTGGTGAACGCGGCGCCGGCGAGGGCGAGGGAGGCGGCTGCGGTGAGTATGCGGGCGATGACAGACATGGGAATACCCCCGTAAGTGAGTTGGTGGATTCTCCGGGTCCGGCCTCGGCTTCCGCTTCGGCTTCCTGCGTCGGCCCGGTGATGAATATGTTCCGCCGGGCGTCGGCGGCGAGGAAGGGGATACGGCCCGGCGGAACCGTCCAGGACGGTTTGGGCCAACGAATTTCCCGACATATGTTCCTTCGCCGGTGGCCCCGGTGCAGAATGCACATACCGTCGGGTCAGGGGGACCCGGTGGGGCTCCGGCCATCGAGGAGAGGGGACCTCAGTGCTTGCCGCGATGGGCTTGAAGGAATTACACGAGACGGTCTACGAGGCCATGCTCGAGCACTCGTCGTGGGGCGTGGAGCAGCTGGTCGCCCACCTGGACCTGACCGAGGCCGAGGTGCGGTCGGCGCTGGACGACCTCTTCGAGTTCCGGCTGGTCCGCCCGTCCTTCGACCACCCGGACCGGCTCCTCGCGGTCGCCCCGGAGACGGGCCTGCGCACCCTGCTGGCGCGGCAGCACGACGAACTCCTCCGTCAGCAGCAGCAGATGGCGGACCGGCAGGCGGCCATCTCCCGCATGATCAGCCATATCGCGGCACAGCCCGCGACGGCCGCGGAGTTCGGGGACGGCGAGCAGATCCTGGGCATGGACGCGATCCAGCAGCGGCTGGAGCGGCTGGCGGAAGAGGCCACCGAGGAGATCTGCACGTTCATGTCGGGCGGTGCGCAGGCGGCCGACTCGCTCGAGGCGGCGCGGCGCAACGACGCCCGTCTCCTGGGGCGCGGTGTGACGACCCGCACCGTCGGCCTGGACTGCATCCGCGATCATCCGCCGACGCTGGAGCACGCCCGCTGGCTCACCAGCCTGGGCGGGGAGTTCCGTACGGCGCCGTCGCTGCCGCCGCGCATGATCCTGGCCGACCGCCGGGCGGCCCTGGTGCCGCTGGACCCCGGCAACACCCGCGTGGGCGTGCTCTATCTGACGGGGCCCGGGGTCATCGCGTCGCTGACCGCCCTGTTCGAGCAGGTCTGGAACCACTCCACCCCGCTCGGCGCCGACGCTCCGGCGCCGGAGCCGGGGCTGAGCGATGCGGAGCGCGATCTGCTCAACCTCATCGGCCAGGGGCACACCGATGAGGCGGCCGCGAGCAAGCTGCACATCTCGCCGCGCACCGCGCGCCGCACGATGGCAGCGATCATGGAGCGGCTGGGGGCCCGCAGCCGCTTCGAGGCCGGCCTCAAGGCCGCCCAGCAGGGCTGGCTCTGAACGAAGCACTGAACGGATCGCCCCTGCGGGTCACTTCGGCGGGACGATCCGCGTGACGAGGGTCTCGACGAGCGCGTCCAGTTCGCGGTCGGCGAGCACGTCGGGCAGCGTGAAGAGCTCCAGCAGCAGGCCCGTCATGGCGAGGTAGAGGACGACCACGGTGTCCGCGTCGCCGGGCAGCCCGCCGTCCAAGTGGAAGCGGATGCCCTCCTCGAGCTCGCCGCGGACGGAGCGGTGGAGCTCGGCCTGGAGCGCCGGGCGGCGGGTGGCCTCCAGGCGCAGCTCCAGCATGGCGAGGTAGCCGGTCCGTTCGGCCCTCATGCGGCGGATGAGCCACCGCATCAGCTCGGTGACGAGCTCGCGGGAGGGTTCGGGGCGCATCGCCTCCTCGACCAGCTCCGGGTCGGGGATCATGCGCAGGTGGATGCGGCTGCCCGCCTGGGTGAACAAGTCGTCCCTGCTGGCGAAGTAGTTGGACGCCGTGCCGGCCGGTACGCCGGCCTGGGCGTCGACGGCGCGGAAGGTGAGTCCGCGCGCCCCTTCCCGCGCCAGTACCTCGATGGCGGCGTCGATGAGGGCCGTCCTGCGTTCCGGGTTCCTGCCCATGACTTCTCCCTTTCCCCTTGCACAACCACTACACCTGGAGCACTATATCCGGAGTGGTTGCGCAGGGGGCGTGACCACGGAGGGGAACCACATGCGCAAGCTCACCTACTTCATCGCCTGCACCATCGACGGCTTCATCGGCGACCCGCAGGGCGACGCGTCCTCGATGATGAAGTTCGTCGACGAGGAATTCCTCGGCTTCCTCAAGTCCGAGTACCCGGAGACCATTTCGGCCGAGGGCCGTACGATCCTCGGCTTCCACGACGCGGAGAACCGGTACTTCGACACGGTGGTCCAGGGCCGGACGAGCTACCAGATCGCCCTGGACCTCGGCATCACCAGCCCGTACGGCCACCTGCGCGAGTACGTCGCCACGCGCACCCTCGCCGAGTCACCCGACCCGAACGTCACGCTCATCGCCGACGACCTCGTCGGCGCGGTCCGCGAGCTGAAGGCGGAGGACGGCGGGCGCGGTATCTGGCTCTGCGGCGGCTCCGCCGTCGCGGGGGAACTGCTCGACGAGATCGACGAGTTGGTGATCAAGACCTACCCGCAGGTGTACGGATCGGGCATGCCGATGTTCGGCTCGGACTTCGCGGTCACCGAGTTCGCGCTGGACTGGGTGCGGACCTTCGACAACGGCGTACTGGTGCGGAAGTACCGCCGCGTCCGGTAGCTCCGTCCAACTCCGCCCGACTCCGTCAGATCCGCTTCAGCCGCCACAGGCGCCACAGGCCCGTGCCGTCCGTGAGGTACTGGCCGCCCGAGATGGACGACGTGGTGAACACGAATTCCTTCTTCTGCCACAGCGGCACCATCGGCACGTCCTCCGCGACGATCTTCTGGATGGCGCGGAAGTCCTCGACGTTCCCGGCCCTGTTGGCGCTCTGCTGCGTCACGCGGATGAGCTTGTCCACACGGCTGCTGGAGTAGCCGGAGTGGACGGCGTTCTCCGTGCCGACCAGGATGCTGGTGAAGGTGTCCGGGTCGGGGTAGTCGCCGATCCAGCTCAGGCAGTAGGCGTCGTAGGCGCCCTTGGCGTACCCCTCCTGGAACTCCTTCCACTCCACGTACCGCGTGTCCACCGTGAACAGGCCCGTCGCCTCCAACTGCTTCTTCAGCAGCGCCGCTTCCTCGTGCGTCGCGGCGCCCTTGGAGTACGCGAGGGTGAAGCGAACCGGGGTGCTCACTCCCGCGCGCTGGAGCAACTGGCGGGCTCGGTCCGGGTCGGGCTTCGGGTAGAGGTCGAAGAAGGGGGTCGTGTGCCCGGCGACGCCCTGCGGGATGAGGGAGTAGAGGGACTCGACGGTGCGGTGGTGGACGTCGCGGGCGAGGCCCGGACGGTCGATCAGGGAGGCGACGGCCTGACGGACCGCGGTCTGGCTGAGCGGCGAGTTCTTGCGGAGGTTGAAGACCATCGTGCGGATGGACGGGGAGGCGCTCTCGCTCACCCGCTCGTCGCCGTTCGCCTGCGACAGCTTGGCGACATCGGCGGGCGGCATGTCCCTGCCGACCACGTCCACCTCCTTCCGCTTCCAGGCCGCGCTCAGCTTCTCCGCGTCCCCGTAGTACCTGACCGTCACCGGCCCGCCGACGCTCTTGACCGCCCCGTGGTAGCGCCCGTTGGGGCGGAGCTCGGCGACCGAGCCCTGCCGGTAGCGCGCGAGGGCGTACGGCCCGGAGCCGTCCACCGCGTCGTCCGTGCGCAGCCTGTCCGGCGGGTAGACGGAGCTGTCGACGATGGAGCCCACCCCGGATGCGATCTTGAACGGGAAGGTGGCGTCCTCCCTGCGCAGCCGGAAGACGACCCGGTCGTCGCCGCTCGTCTCGACCGACTGCAGGGTGGACAGCAAAGTCGCTGGCCCCTGAGGCGAGTTGATGCGCTTGACGCGGTCGAAGGAGAACTTGACGTCCTTCGCCGTGAGCGGGTGCCCGTTGCCGAACGTCAGGCCGGGGCGCAGCCGGCATACGTACGTCCGCGTGCCGGTGCCCTCGAAGCCGCAGTTGGCGGCGGCGTCCGGGACGGGCGCGACGAGGCCCGGGGAGAAAGTCATCAGTGACTGGAAGAGGTTGCTGTAAAGGGCCCACGAACCGGAGTCGTAGGCCCCTGCGGGGTCGAGGTGGGTGACCTGGTCGGTCGTGCCGACGTCGATCGGTTTGTCGTTCCCGTCGTCGGACGAGAACGGCGAACAGCCCGCCGTCCCCGCCATGAGCAGCACCGCGGCCACCGCCGCGGCCCTTCGTACCCAACTGCCGATCCGCACCCCACGCATCCCCGTTCCCCCTCCGGACAGTGATGCGCCTCACCTAAACACACGATCGCCCGTACGTCCTGGGAATCGGCCAAGTGATCGGCTTCTGCGGCGAGGTGGCTATCGAAGCGGCGCGCCGGGGAACCGCTATGAAGTGCGCCGCAACGCCCTGACACCACGCAACCCGATGAGGCCGACAGCCGTCCCCAGTAGAAACGAGGTGATCGCGAGCGTCAGGTGCACCCAGAAGTACGCGGTCGGCTCACCGGCGTCGTCAAAGGCCAGTCCGCTGCCGTCCTTCCACAAATTCTTTGCGAAAGTGATCCAAATGAACCAGCTCCAGACGCCGAAGGCGAGCAGGAACCAGGACACGGGGCGCGAGAGAGTCGCGGGGGTTCGGGGGGCCGCGTCCTCGGAAGAATTCACCATGGGTTTCAGTATGCGTTCCGCATCCCGCACCGCTCCTGCCGGGGCCTCGACTGCCGGGGCCTCGGCGAAGACACGCGGGGCCGCGCTGCTGGCCGCCGCCGGTGTGCTGCTGCTGCCGGTGGCCGCGGCCGCCCCCGCCGTCGCGTCCCCGCACCCGAAGCCGTCCCCTCCCCACGGCGCCGACGACGGCAAGACCAAACTGCCCGGCAAGCGGCCGCCCGCGCAGATGTCCACGGTGGGCGGGGAGCTGCTCGGCAAGCCGGGGGTGCAGGTGCAGCTGGGGCCCGGGGCGCCCGCGTTGCCGAAGGAGCTGAGCGGGGATTCCTGGGTCGTCGCCGACGCCGAGTCGGGCGAGGTCCTGGCGGCCAAGAACGCGCACTGGAAGCTGCCGCCGGCGTCCACGCTGAAGATGCTCTTCGCGGACACGGTGCTGCCGAAGTTCCCCAAGACGCAGCAGCACAAGGTGGCGACCGCCGATCTGGCGGGCATGGGCGAGGGCAGCAGCCAGGTGGGCATCAAGGAGGAGTCCACCTACTCGGTGCACGACCTGTGGCTCGGCGTCTTCCTTCGCTCGGGCAACGACGCGGTGCATGTGCTGGCCGCGATGAACGGCGGTGTCGCACAGACCGTCAAGGACATGCAGGCGCACGCCGAGCAGCTCCAGGCGAACGACACGCACGTCATCACGCCGGACGGCTATGACGCGGAAGGGCAGGTGTCCAGCGCGTACGACCTGACGCTGTTCGCCCGTTCGGGGCTGCAGAAGGCGGACTTCCGCGAGTACTGCTCGACGGCCAGCGCGCAGTTCCCGGGCGAGGAGAAGCCCGGCAAGAAGCGCGAGACCTTCGGCATCCAGAACACCAACCGGCTGCTGACCGGCACCGGCGTGCCCGTCTACAAGGGCATCGCGGGGGTGAAGAACGGCTCCACCACCAACGCCGGGAACACCTTCACCGGCGTCGCCCAGCACGACGGCAAGAAGCTCCTGGTGACGGTGATGAACCCGGAGACCAAGGAGCCCAACGAGGTCTACAAGGAGACCGCCCGGCTGTTCGACTGGGGCTTCGAGGCCGCGGGCCACGTCAAGCCGGTGGGCACACTCGTCGCACCGCTGAACGACGCCGACAAGGGCGGCACGTCCGGGGACAAGGGCGGGGACACCGCCCAGGCCTCCGCCACCGGCTCGGGCGGCGGCGGGATGTGGACGGCCGTCGGGATCACGGCCGGTTCTCTGGTGGTCCTGGCGGTGGCGGCTCTGGTGGTGCACCGCCGCTGGCCGCTTCCGGACCTGGTGCGCCGCCGCCCCCGCTCGTAACGGCACCGCCGCTGTGCCGCGTGGCCGTCCACGCGGCACAGCCGAGGATCAGCTTCGCCATGAAGTTGATCCACAGCATCAGGGCGACGGGCGTCCCGAACGCGCCGTACATGCTCTTGGCCGCCACCCCGCTGAGATAGCCGCTCATCACCAGCTTGAGCACCTCGAGGCCGGTGGCGCCCAGCAGCGCGGCGCCGAGCAGACCACGGGTGTCGGGGTGGACGCCCGGGAGCCGTGACAGGACGTAGAGCATCAGCACGAAGTCCGCGAGGACGGCCACACAGAACCCGGCGGCCGACAGCAGCGCTCCCCCGGCCCCCTCGGACGGCAGGCCCACCTTCCCCGCGGCCCAGCCGACCACCGCCGAGGCGAAGGCCGAGCAGCCCAGGGACAGCAGCGCCACACAGCCCAGGCCGACCAGGACCGCCGTGTCCTTCAGGCGCAGCAGCACGGGGTTGCCGGGGCTCTCCTCCAGCTCCCACACCGCGCGCAGGCATTCACGGAGCGTCCCGACCCAGCCGATGCCGGTGAACAGCAGCAGGGCACCGGCGACGGTGCCGATCGTGGCCGCGTTGTCGACGAGCGTGCTCAGGTCGATGCTCCCGGAGATGCCGGGCACCTGTTCGGTGATCCGCTTCTCGAGGTCCCGTACCCGCTGGGTGCCGAGCACCGCCGCGGTGATCGCGGCGCCCAGGGTGAGCAGGGGGAAGAGGGCTATGAAGCTGGTGAAGGTGATCGCGGCGGCGAGCCGGGTCCACTTCACCCGGACGAGGGTCTCGTAGGAGCGCCATCCATGCGTGCGCGTCAGCGCGGCGATCGGGGGCCCGATCACCGGCAGCCGGGTCAGCCAGTCCACGCCCCACGTGTACCCCGTCCGGCCTGGCGGGGCACCGCCTCGGCCGTCAGGTCCGCCCCAAAGGGAAAGTCGCGCTCGAGGCGCCAGATACCGTCCTCTCCCTGCTCGTACAGCGCGAAGCCGTCGATGGTCCAGGACGCCTCGTAGTCCGCGAGGTCCTCGTACGCCCGGTCCATCGCCTCCTCGGCGATGCCGTGCGCGACGGTGACGTGCGGGTGGTACGGGAACTGCAGCTCGCGGGCCAGCGGCCCGGAGGCGTCGCGCACCCGCTTCTGGAGCCAGGCGCAGGCCGAGGAGCCCTCGACCACGTTGACGAAGACCACGGGCGACAGGGGGCGGAAGGTGCCCGTGCCGGACAGGCGCATCCCGAACGGCCGGCCCTCGGCGGCGACCCCGGCGAGGTGGGCCTCGACCGCGGGCAGGGCCGCCGCGTCGACCTCGGTCGGCGGCAGCAGGGTGACGTGCGTGGGGATGCCGTGGGCGTGCGGATCCCCGAAGCCCTCGCGGCGCTTCTGGAGGAAGCTGCCGTACGGCTCCGGGACCGCGATCGAAACGCCGAGCGTTACGGTCCCCATCGAGTTCTCCCTCCTGTGCGCCTGTACGTACCCGTGGTCAGTGTGGCGGCTGCGCCGTGGCCCTGCCAGATCTTCCGACCTGCGGCGCAGGCCGGCGCTCGGGGACAGGTCAGTGCTTGGTGGGCAGGAAGCCCACCTTTTCGTACGCCTGTGCGAGAGTTTCGGCCGCGACGGTCCGGGCCTTCTCGGCCCCCTTCGCCAGGATCGAGTCCAGCGACCCGGGGTCGTCCAGGTACTCCAGCGTGCGGGCGCGGTAGGGGGTCACCCACTCCACCATCACGTCGGCGAGGTCGGTCTTGAGCGCACCGTAGCCCTTGCCCTCGTATTTCTGCTCCAGTTCCGCGATTCCGGTGCCCGTGAGCGTGGAGTAGATGGTGAGCAGGTTGCTGACGCCCGGCTTCTTCTCCGGGTCGAAGCGGATCACGGTGTCCGTGTCGGTGACCGCGCTCTTGATCTTCTTCGCGGAGACCTTGGGCTCGTCAAGCAGGTTGATCAGACCCTTCGTGCTCGACGCCGACTTGCTCATCTTGGAGCTCGGGTCCTGGAGGTCGTAGATCTTCGCGGTCTCGCGCACGATGTGCGCGGCGGGCAGCGTGAAGGTCTGGCCGAAGCGGGTGTTGAAGCGCTCGGCGATGTCGCGGGTCAGCTCGATGTGCTGGCGCTGGTCCTCGCCCACCGGGACGGCGTCCGCCTGGTAGAGCAGGATGTCGGCGACCTGGAGGATCGGGTACGTGAACAGGCCCACCGTGGTCCGGTCGGCGCCCTGCTTGGCCGACTTGTCCTTGAACTGGGTCATGCGCGACGCCTCGCCGAAGCCGGTGATGCAGTTCATCACCCACGCCAGCTGCGCGTGCTCGGGCACATGGCTCTGGACGAAGAGCGTGCAGCGCTCCGGGTCGAGGCCGGCGGCCAGCAGCTGGGCAACGGCGAAGCGGGTGTTGGCCCGGAGCTCCGCGGGGTCCTGCGGCACGGTGATCGCGTGCAGGTCCACCACCATGTAGAACGCGTCGTGGCTCTCCTGCAGCCCCACCCATCGCCGGACGGCCCCCAGGTAGTTCCCCAGGTGGAAGGAGCCTGCGGTGGGCTGGATACCGGACAGTGCACGCGGACGATCAAGGGCCATGCACACATTCTCTCAGGTGATACGGCGGACTCGGCCCGACGGCCCTGCGGTGGTGTTAGAAAGACGTCAACAGCATGCGCCCGACCTTGAACGGAGAGCACGTTGACCCCTACGCACGGCACGCTACGCAGCATCGCAGCCGCCGAAGCACACAGCGCGCACAACTACCATCCGCTGCCGGTTGTGGTCGCCAGTGCCGAGGGCGCGTGGATGACCGATGTCGAGGGGCGCCGCTACCTCGACATGCTGGCCGGATACTCGGCACTCAACTTCGGCCACAGCAACGCCCGTCTGATCGAGGCCGCCAAGGCCCAGTTGGGCCGGGTCACCCTCACCTCGCGCGCCTTCCACCACGACCGGTTCGCACAGTTCTGCACCGAGCTCGCCGAACTGTGCGGCAAGGAGATGGTGCTGCCCATGAACACCGGGGCGGAGGCCGTCGAGACGGCGGTCAAGACCGCCCGCAAGTGGGGCTACCGGGTCAAGGGTGTCCCCGACGGCAAGGCGAAGATCGTCGTCGCCGACAACAACTTCCACGGCCGCACCACGACCATCATCAGCTTCTCCACCGACCCCGAAGCCCGCGCCGACTACGGCCCCTACACCCCGGGCTTCGAGATCGTCCCCTACGGCGACCTCGCCGCCCTCGAGGCCGCCGTCGACGAGCACACGGTCGCCGTGCTGCTCGAGCCGATCCAGGGAGAGGCGGGCGTGCTCGTACCGCCGCCCGGCTATCTGCCGGGGGTCCGCAGGCTGACCGCCGAGCGGAACGTGCTCTTCATCGCGGACGAGATCCAGTCCGGGCTGGGGCGCACGGGAAAGACGTTCGCCTGCGAGCACGAGGGCGTCGTCCCGGACATGTACGTGCTGGGCAAGGCCCTCGGCGGCGGCGTGGTGCCGGTGTCCGCGGTGGTCGCGTCCCACGAGGTGCTCGGCGTCTTCAAGCCCGGCGAGCACGGCTCGACCTTCGGCGGCAACCCGCTGGCGTGCGCGGTGGCCCTCGAGGTCATCGCCATCCTCAGGACCGGCGAGTTCCAGCAGCGCGCCACCGAGCTCGGCGAGCACCTCCACCACGAACTGGGCCTCCTCGCCACCGGCGGCGCGGTCGACGCGGTCCGCGGGCGCGGCCTGTGGGCGGGCGTCGACATCAACCCGTCCCACGGCACGGGCCGGGAGATCTCCGAGCAGCTGATGGAGCGCGGCGTGCTCGTCAAGGACACGCACGGCTCGACGATCCGTATCGCCCCGCCGCTGGTCATCAGCAAGGAGGACCTCGACTGGGGCCTCGACCAGCTCCGGGCCGTACTGGCGGACTAGGGCTGCTTCTGGCGGGCGGGTACGAGCAGCGTGCCCGCCCGCTTCACATGCCGGGTCACCGGTGTGGTCTCCGCGCCGAGCACACCGGGCAGGGCGCCGACGCGGGTGGCGAGGTAGTCGTAGAGCGCGTCGGCGTCGCGGCACAGCAGCACCGCCGCCACATTGCTCGCGCCCGTCGTCGCCGCCGCGTACGCGACCTCGGCGTGGCCGGACAACTGCCGGGCCACGGTGCCCAGCTCGGCGGGCAGGACGGTCAGCCACAGCATCGCCTCGAAGGCGCACCCGTACAGCGCCGGGTCGATCTCGACGTCGTAGTACAGCACCCCCGAGCGCCGCAGCTCCTCCATGCGGCGCCGCACCCGGGACTCCGACCACCCCGTGGCGGCGGCCAGTTCGGGCACCGCCGCCCTCCCGTCCTTGGCCAGCACCCGCATCAGCGCCTCGTCGCCCTCGGCGGTCCGCGCGGGGCGGGAGCGGTCGACAGGACGGGCGAGGAGCGCGATCTGCTCCTCGTCCAGCGCGCGGGTGCGTCCCCGCCAGCCCGCGTCCCCGGCCATGACCCGCAGCCTGCACTGGGCGCTGACGGAGGTGATCCGGGACGTCCGCGGCAGCTTCGGCAGCAGCAGGCTGCCCTTGAACGAGCCCTCGCGGGCCCGGGTGATGCATGTGATCTCCGTGCCACCGGAGGACAGGCCGACCCACGAGGTGTCCTCCCGCTCCGCGAGCGCCAGGGCCACCGGCATCGCCGCCTCGGGCGCGCACTGGATCCGTACGAACCAGTCGACCAGCCCGAGCCTGCGCGCGTCCGGCAGCCCGACCACCCGCAACGCCCCGGCCTCGCGAAGCCGTTGATAGCGGCGGGCGGCCGTACGGTCCGAGACGCCCAGGACGGCGCCGAGGCGGCTGAACGACGCGCGGCCGTCGAGTTGCAGGGCGTGCACCAACTGCCGGTCGAATGCGTCCAGTACGACGGTTTCCACCGGATCACCGTAACTCCGTGTCGGAAATGCACACGCCCGGGGGAACGGGCGTCTGCCTGTTGCCGGTTCGGCCAGGCTTCCTCGCGACACCTCACGAACAACGGAGCAACAGCTGCCATGCACGAATCAACACGCCTCGACCCCGTGGCCCAGACCGCCCGGCTGACCGCCGCCCTGCGCGCTCGCGAATGCGAACGTTCCGACCGGCTCTTCGACGACCCTCTCGCCGCGGCCCTTGCCGGTGAGGCGGGCATGGCGCAGCTCGAGGGGTTCGGCGACGCGCCCGCGATCCCCGTCCGT
The DNA here is from genome assembly GCF_059089585.1 of Streptomyces sp. SX-6. NCBI lineage: Bacteria > Bacillati > Actinomycetota > Actinomycetes > Kitasatosporales > Streptomycetaceae > Streptomyces > Streptomyces sp. SX-6. The sequence goes on from NZ_JBTHHU010000012.1 coordinate 98,377, forward strand.
ACGCACTGGTTCGACGCCGCCCTGCGCGGCATCGCCCCACGGCAGCTCGTCCTGCTCGCCGCAGGCATGGACACCCGCGCCTACCGGCTGCCCCTGCCCGGCACCACGCTCTACGAAGTCGACCGGCCCGAACTCCTGCGGGTGAAGGACGACCTGCTCGCCGACGCCCCCGCCCCCGGCTGCCACCGGGTGACCGTCGGCGCCGACCTCGCCGGCGACTGGCGGCCCGCGCTCCGCGCCGCGGGATTCCGCGCACAGGAGCCCGCGTGCTGGCTGGTCGAGGGGCTCAACCAGTACCTCCACGAGCCCGATGTCCTGCGGCTGTTCGACCGGATCACCGAACTCTCCGCCCCGGGCAGCCATCTGCTCACCGACTTCGTCGCCGCCTCCCTGCTCACCGACCCCACGGCGCGCCCGATGCTGGACCGCCTCTCCGCGAGCGGCGCGGCGTGGCACTACGGGAACGACGACCCCGGCGCCCTGCTCGCGGCCCGGGGCTGGCAGGCGGAGGTCGTCGACTTCGCCGTCGTCGGACGCGAGCTGAACCGCTGGCCGGACGGTGCCCCCGGCGGCGGGTACCTCGTGCACGCGAAGCGCTGACCGTGCTGACCGTACGGGGCGATGCGCCTAGAGTCTGACCGTGATCCTCGGCATGCTCTGCGCCCTCGGCTCGGCGGTCTGCTTCGGCACCGCGTCCGTCCTCCAGGCCGTGGCCGCCCGGGCCGCGACGCCCGGCAGCGGCTCTTCGGGGGTGGACCCGCTGCTGCTCGTCCGGGCGGCCCGGCAGTGGCGGTACCTGGCGGGCCTCGCCCTCGACGGGCTGGGCTTCCTGCTGGAGTTGGTGGCCCTGCGCTCCCTGCCCATCTACGCCGTGGGCGCGGCCCTCGCCGCGAGCCTCGCCGTGACGGCGGTGGTGGCGGCGCCCGTGCTGCGCGTCCGGCTGAGCGGGGTGGAGTGGGCGGCGGTCGGGGTGGTGTGCGGCGGGCTGGCGCTGCTGGGCCTGTCCTCCGGCGCGGAGGGGAGCGGTACGGGCTCCACGGCCCTGCGGTTCGGGGTGCTGTGCGTGGCGGGCTCGGTCCTCGCCGCGGGCGCGCTGGCCGGCCGTCTGCGGGGGCGCGCCCGGGCGGCGGCGCTGGGGCTGGGGGCGGGCATCGGCTTCGGGGTCGTCGAGGTCGCGGTGCGTCTCGTCGACGACCTCGCGCCGGGGGCGGTGCTGGCCAACCCCGCGGCGTACGCGCTTCTGCTCGGCGGCGGTTCGGCGTTCATGCTGCTCACGTCCGCGCTGCAGCGCGGCTCGGTGACCGCCGCGACGGCCGGCATGGTGATCGGCGAGACGGTCGGCCCGGCGGTGGTGGGGGTGGCCTGGCTCGGCGACCGTACGCGGAGCGGGCTGGAGCCCCTGGCGATCGCGGGGTTCGCGCTCGCGGTGGTGGGGGCGCTCGCGCTGGCGCGCTTCGGGGAACCGGAAGGTTCGGAGACCCCCTAGAAGTGCCGTGCCCCCTCCATGATGGCCTCGCGGATGCGGTGGTAGGTGCCGCAGCGGCAGACGTTGCGGATCTCGTCCAGGTCGGCCTCGGTGATCTCGCGGCCGGTGGCACGGGCCTGCTTGACCTTGGCGACCGCGGCCATGATCTGGCCGGGCTGGCAGTAGCCGCACTGGGCGACGTCGTACTCCAGCCAGGCCTCCTGCATGGGGTGCAGGTCCTTGCCGACGGTGGCGGGCAGCCCCTCGATGGTGGTGATCTCGTCGTCCGGCCGGATGCTCTTGACCGGTACGGAACAGGGGTTGAACGCCTTGCCGTTGATGTGGCTGGTGCATGCCTGGCAGACGCCGAGTCCGCAGCCGTACTTCGGCCCGGTGACGCCGAGGACGTCGCGCAGCACCCACAGCAGGCGCACATCGTCCTCGACATCCGCGGTGACGGGCTTGCCGTTGAGGATGAAGGTGTGTTGGGGCACGGTCGCTCCTTACGCTCCGCTTCCAGTAGGCGCTAGTACGCGCGGTCCAGGCCGTCGGTCGGCGACTGCGGGATCGGGGGGACGGTCGGCAGCGGCTCGAAGCCGAGCGGGCCGGAGTGGTTGACGGGAAACGTCGTCGGCATGGTGCCGGTGGCCGCGCCGTAGGCGCAGGCGACCGCGGCCGAGGCGGCGCCGACCGCCAACTCCCCCGCGCCGCCCGGCTTTCCACTGGTCGGCGGCATGACCACGATCTTCAGTTCGGGCGGGGTGTTCCACTGGCGGGTGTAGAAGTAGTTGTCCCAGCTGCCCTCCAGGAACGCACCGTCCTTGAGGTGCAGGCCCGAGGTGAGCGTGATGGCGATGCCGTCCATGATGCCGCCCATCATCTGGGCCTCGAGGCCCTTCGGGTTGACGGCGAGGCCGACGTCGACGGCGCAGACGGCCCTGGTGACGCGTGGTCCGGTACAGGCGTCGGGAATGTGCCGTCCGGTGGTCTGCGGGCGGCAGTCGATCTCGGCGAGCACGGCGACGACTCCGTGGTATTCGGGGTGCACGGCGATGCCCTGCGCCACACCGGCGGGCAACTCCCGCCCCCACTCGCCGACTTCCGCGACCTTGTCCAGGACGGCCCTGGCCCGGTCGTCCTTGATGATCTGCCGGCGGAAGGCGAGGCGGTCCTTGCCCATCTCGTCCGCGAGCCGGTCGAGGACGAGCTCCTGCGCGCACCGGACGTTGGGCGAGTAGATGTTGCGCATGCTGCCGGTGTTGAAGCCCTTGTCCACCTCGTTGAGGAACTGGGTGTGGAGACCGAGGTCGTAGGGCGTCTCCTGGGTGAGCGTGAAGATGGTCTCGGAGAAGGCACGGTCGCCGACCGGCAGCTTGGCGGCCGCCGCGGTGATGATCTCCCCGAGGCCGTGGCCGAAGTCGGTGGACACGGAGGTGTGCCGCTGTTCGTAGGTGAGCACCCTGCCGAGCGCGTACGTGGCCCGTACGCGCGAGGTGGCCATCGGGTGCGTACGGCCCTGGCGGAACTCGTCGGTGCGGTGCCACATGAGCTTGACCGGCTTGCCCATCGCCCGGGAGATCTCGGCGGCCTCGATCGCAGCGTCGGAGAACAGCTTGCGGCCGAACGAGCCGCCGCCCTCGGTGACATGCACCGTGACCGCGCCCGGCGACAGGCCCAGCTTCGCCGCGATCGTCTCCTTGGCGACGATCGGTGACTTCAGGGACGCCCAGATCTCGGCCCGGTCCGGCCGTACGTCGGCCACCGCGCAGTTGGGCTCCAGCGCGCTGTTGCTGGCGAAGTGGAAGGTGAAGGTGCCCTCGACGGTCTTGGCCAGGCGGTCCAATCGCGGTACCGCCAGGGGGATTTCCGCCGCCTTCAGCTCACGCAGGACCGTGTCGTCGGACGCCCCCTCCTCCGTCCCGGGGCCCCAGGTCACCTTGAGCGCGCGTACCGCGTCGATGCACTGGCCGAAGGTCCGTGCGCGTACGGCCACGCCCGTCCGGATGGCCACGACATCGGTGACGCCGGGCATCGCCCGTACCTCGGCGAGGTTCCGTACGGACCGTACCGTGCCGTTGATCGTGGGCGGCCGGCACACCATGGCCGGGTACGCGCCCGGCACCTGGAGGTCCATGGCGAACTGCTTGCGGCCCGTCACGCTCGCCAGCGCGTCGACCCGGTTGCGCGCGGTGCCGATGACCGAGAAGGCGGAGCGCGGCTTGAGCTCGGTGGTGACCCGTACGGTCTTCAGGCTCGCGGCCTTCTCCGCGAGCGAACCGTAGGACGCGGTCCGGCCGTTCGGGGCGGTGACCACACCCGCCTTGGTGGTCAGCGTCGACATCTCGGCGCCCAGCACTGCGGCCGCGGCCTCCAGGAGGCGGTTCCTGGCGATCGCGGCGGCGACGCGGACCGGGGTGTACGTGGAGATGGTGGTGTTGGAGCCGCCGGTGAGCTGGTTGAAGAGCAGTTCGGGGCGTGCGTCGGCGAGGGTGACGCGGATCTTCTCCAGCGGCAGGTCCAGTTCCTCGGCGATCAGCATCGCGGTGGAGGTGGTGATGCCCTGGCCCACCTCGGCGCGCGGCAGAGCGAACGAGGCCGTGCCGTCGGCGTGTACGTGGATGGTGATGAGGCCGGCTGTGGGCAGCGTCGCGTCCGTGAGCAGGTCGTTGAAGTCGAATAACTTGGTCAGCTCGGGGAGCGGCGAGGCGGGCGCGGCCTCCGCCGGAGTGGTACCGGCCGCGGCTTCGCCCAGTTGAGCGGCGACGGCCAGGGTCGGCGCCGCCAGGATGTAGCCGAGGAACCTCCGGCGGCCGATCCCGTCCATCATCTGTCCTTTCACGGCACACGGTTGATCGACTTACCGGATGGTAGCGAAAGCGCGCGTGCACCTACGCGGCGGGCGGCGGAAGCACCCGCAGCAACGCCTCCAGCGCCCCCGTGAACCCACTGTCCGTCGGCGTCCCGTACGCCACCATCAAACCGTCCGGGCCTTCCGTCCCGCCGCCCCCGTACCGGAACCGGCTCAGCCCCTCCAGCGCCAGCCCCTGCCATGCCGCGGCCTGCACCGTCGACTGCTCGCTCCCCGGCGGCAGTTGCAGCACCACGTGCAGACCGGCGGCGATCCCCGTCACCTCGATATGCGGCGCCCGCTCCGCCAGCGCCGCGACCAGCGCATCGCGGCGGCGCCGGTACCGCAACCGCATCGACCGCACATGCCGGTCATATGCCCCGGACGTGATGAACTCGGCGAGCGTCAGCTGATCCAGCGCGCTGCTGCCCCACTCCCCCGTGCGCTTGACCGCAAGCACCTCATCCACAAGGTGCTCCGGCAGTACCAGCCACCCCATCCGCAATCCCGGCACAAGCGACTTGCTCGCCGTCCCGCAATAGACGACGTGCTCCGGTGACAGCCCCTGCAACGCGCCGACCGGCTGCCGGTCGTAACGGAACTCGCCGTCGTAGTCGTCCTCGAGGATCAGCCCGTCCCTGCGCGACGCCCAGTCCACGACGGCCGCACGCCGGTCCGGATGCAGCGGCACCCCGGTCGGGAACTGGTGGGCAGGTGTGAGCAGGGCAGTCCGCAGCCCCTCGTGTCCCTCCAACTCCTCCACACACGCCCCGCGTTCGTCCACGGCCACCGGCACCGGCCGCAGCCCCTCCCTCTCCAGCGTGTCGTGGTGGAACCACAGCCCGTACCGCTCGATCCCCATCGCACTCACGCCGCGCTTCCGCAGCACACGCCCCAGCAGGGCGAGACCCTGCATGAAGCCCGCGCAGAGCACGATCTGCTCCGGGTTCGCCCGCACCCCGCGCGCCCGCGCGAGGTAGTCCGCGAGCGCGGCCCGCAGCTCCGGGCGCCCGGGCCCGGCGCCGTACCCGAAGGCGGCATGCGGGGCGACGCTCAGCGCGCGCCGCGCGGCGGACAGCCAGGCGGCGCGCGGGAAGGCGGACACGTCCGGCGTACCGGCGCGCAGGTCGTACGCGGGCCCCGCGACAGCCGGCACGTGCCGGGGCCGCCGCGCCCCCGGCCGGGGCGACGGCCGGGGCGCCACCCGCGTCCCGGAGCCCTGCCGGGCGGTGAGCCATCCCTCGGCGACCAGTTCCCCGTACGCCTCGGCGACCGTGTTGCGGGCCAGCCCGAGGTCGACGGCGAGCGACCGCGACGACGGCAGCCGCACCCCCGGCGCCAGCCGCCCGGACCGCACGGCGTCGCGCAGCGCCCGGATGAGCGCCGCCCGCACCCCGCCCGGGCCGGTCAGGTCGAGATGCAGATCCGCACCGGAGACCTGGCCCTGACCCAGCCCCTGACCCGGCTGCGAAGTGGCCCACGTTTCTTCCATGGAAGTGGACCATACCCGTGGACCACTCCCGCCGTAGGGTCGGAAGCATGACGACGAACACACCCCACGCGCACAGCCCCCGGATCAAGATGAGCGAGCTCGCCCCCGAGGTCTACAAGGCGATGTTCGCCCTGGAGCGGGCCGCCCGCCAGGGACTCGACCCCACGATCTACGAGCTCGTCAAGATCCGCGCCTCGCAGATCAACCACTGCGCGTTCTGCATCGACATGCACATCAAGGACGCCCGCAAGGCCGGTGAGTCCGAGGAGCGCATCTACCTCCTCAACGCCTGGGAGGAGGCCGAGGGCTACTACACCGAGAAGGAACAGGCCGCCCTCGCCCTCACCGAGGCCGTCACCGTCCTCACCGACGGCTTCGTCCCCGACAAGGTCTACGCCCGCGCCGCGGCGGTCTTCGAGGAGAAGGAACTCGCCCACCTGATCTCCGTGATCACGACGATCAACGCCTGGAACCGGTTCGGCGTGACCACCCGCATGACCCCCGGCGTCTGACCGCCCCGCGCCCCCTCGCACAAGGAGAACCACCGACATGTCGTCCCGCCCCGGCAAGCTAGACCCCGAGGTCTACAAGGCCGTCTACGCGGCCACCGGCGCCGCCAAGAAGGACCTCGACCCGACCCTCGTCGAACTGGTCCTCATCCGCGCCTCACAGGTCAACCACTGCGCGTTCTGCATCGACATGCACATCAAGGACGCCCGGGCGAACGGTGAGACCGAGGCCCGTATCAACCTCCTCAACGCCTGGGAGGAGGCCGAGGGCTACTACACCGAGAAGGAACAGGCCGCCCTCGCCCTCACCGAGGCCGTCACCGTCCTCACCGACGGCTTCGTCCCCGACGAGGTCTACGCCCGCGCCGCGAAGCACTTCACCGAGCGGGAGATCTCGCAACTCGTCTCCCTCATCGGCGTCATCAACTTCTGGAACCGCTTCAACGTCGCGTTCCGCCAGCCTCCGAGCTACCAGCGATGAGCGCGGCGGCGACCCTCCGGTCCCTGCACCAGGGCCGTGAGCCCGGCGACCCCCTCATCCTGCCCGGCCCCTGGGACGCGGCCAGCGCCCGCGCCTTCGCCGACGCCGGCTTCCCCGCCCTGGCCACGCCCAGCATGGGCATCTCCCTGTCACTGGGCCACGCGGACGGCACCGCGCCGCCGGAGGAGATGTTCGCGGCCGTCGCCCGCATCGCCGGAGCCGTGGACATCCCCGTATCCGCCGACATCGAGGACGGTTACGGCCTCGCACCCCGCGAACTCGTGGAGCGGCTCCTGGAGACGGGCGCGGCCGGCTGCAACCTCGAGGACACGGACCGCGTCACGCACCGGCTCAAGGACCCGCGCGAGCAAGCCGATTGGCTCGCGGCCGTACGCGCCGCGGCGGGCGACGCGCTCGTCATCAACGCCCGCATCGACACGTTCCTGCACGGCGAGACGGGCCTCGAGGCGGCCCTCGGGCGCGGACGCCTCTACGCCGAGGCCGGCGCCGACTGCCTCTACCCGATCTTCGCCCCGCCGGAGCTCCTCGCGGAGGTCGCCGCCGGGACGGGCCTGCCGGTGAACGCCATCGCCAAGCCCGACGGGCCCTCGCCCCGCGAACTCGGCACGCTCGGCGCCTCCCGGATCACCTTCGGCGGCGGCCTGCACAAGCGGGCGATGGCCGAGGTCGCCCGGATCGCCGAAGAGCTGGCTCAGGGCTCGTAGCGCAGGAGCAGCGCCGCGGCGTCGTCGTCGAGCGAACCCCCGGCGTAGGCCCGGACGTCGACGCGCAGCCGGTGCAGCAGAAGCGCCGGGTCGTCGGCGTCCAGGGCGGGAAGCCGCTCCGCGAGGGGGTAGAACTCCCCCTTCTCATCGCGTGCTTCGGTGATGCCGTCGGTGTGGAGCAGCATCGCGTCGCCTCGTCGCAACGGGTACTGCCGGACCGGCGGGTCGACATGCCGCGGTGCCAGGATGCCCAGCGGCGGAACCGGATACGGCGGCGCGAGGGGAAGCGGACCACGGCCGGGGCGCAGCAGGAGCGGCGCGGGATGCCCGCAGTTGACGATCTCGGCAACCGGACCCGAGACCGATACCACCACGACGGTGACGAACTCCTCGTCATCCTCCGTGGGGTTGCGGCCGAGGGCGACGGCGATGCGGCGGACGACGGTGACGAGGGAGCGCTCGTCATGGGCCGCCTCGCGGAACGCGCCCAGCACCACCGCCGCCGTGGTGACCGCCGGGAGGCCCTTCCCCCGCACGTCGCCGATGAGCGCGCGGACGCCCCAGCGGGTCGGGGCCACGTCGTAGAGGTCCCCGCCGATACGGGCGTGCGCGGTCGCCGCCGTGTAGTCGACGGCGGCCCGCAGCGGGCCCACCCGGGGCGGAACGGGGCGCAGGAGGACCCGCTGGGCGACGTCGGCCGTGGTACGGACCTGGTTCAGCTCCTCCTCCTGCCGTTCACGCGCCCGCACCATGGTCCAGCCGATCGCCGTCGTCAGCACGGTGGCGGTCAGGGTGGCCAGATGGGTGCCGGCGAGGATGTCGTGGTTGCGGTACGCGTTGATGAAGCTGGCGGCCAGCGTCACCGCGCCCATCTGCAAGGGGTAGCGGGCCCTGCGCCCGACGGCCGCCGCGAGTGCCGGTACGGCACTCAGCGCGGGCGAGATGATGACCCAGACCGGCAGCAGGATGTCGACGACAACGATCGTGACCAACAGCAGCCAGGGCAGGGCCGGCCGACGGACGACGTTCGGGATCGCGTACATGGCCGTCACCGCGAACACCCCGTACCAAGCGGCTGTTCGGCCCAGATGGTCTTGCCGTACGACGACGAGAAGCGCGTGCCCCAGCGTGCGCTGAGCTGCGCGACCAGCAGCAGGCCACGGCCTCCTTCATCGATGACGCGGGCCTTGCGCATCCGGGGTGACGTACTGCTGCCGTCACAGACCTCGCAGGTCAGGACGTCCCCCTTGATCAGGCGCAGCCGTATAGGCGGGCACGCGTGCCGGATCGCGTTGGTGACGAGCTCGCTGACGATCAACTCCGTGGTGAAGGTGAGCTCTTCGAGCCCCCAGTCGCCGAGCTTCCGGATGGCCTCCTTGCGGGTGTCGGCGACACCGGCAGGGTCGGGGGACACCTCCCAGTCGGCGACGCATTCGGCAGCGAGCGTGCGGGGACGGGCGAGGAGCAGCGCGATGTCGTCGGCGCGCTGGTCCGGGGCGAGGCGGCCGACGATGCCGTCGCAGATCCCCTCCAGCGGACGGCGGGAATCCGCAAGGGGAGGGAACAAGTGCCGTTCGGCGTCGAGGCCTTCGGTCGAGAAGGCGAGGGTGCTGCCTTCGGGGAGCCGGACTTCCTTGTTCTCGAAGGGCAGTCCCGCGCCCATCCCCAGGGGCGGCCCGGCCGGGATCCCGAGGAACTCGGCGGTGCCGTCGGGGGCGACGATCACGGCATCGGGGTGGCCTGCGCGGGCGAACACACCGCGCCGGGTGACCGGGTCGTACACGGCGTACAGGCAGCCCGCGTTGATCTCGTCGTCCTGGTCCTCGTTGAGGTTGAGGACGAGGTCGTCGAGATGGGTCAGGAGCTCGTCGGGCGACAGGTCGACCTCGGCGAGCGTACGCACCACGGTCCGCAGGCGGCCCATGGTGGCGCTCGCGTGGAGTCCATGGCCCCGTACGTCGCCGATCACCAGCGCCACCCGAGCACCGGAGAGGGGTACGACGTCGTACCACGCGCCCCCGATCCCCGCCTGAGCGCTGGCCGGCAGATAACGGGAGGCGACCTCCACCGCGACCAGGCCCGGGAGATGTCCGGGCAGCAGGCTCCGCTGGAGCGTGAGCGCGACGGTGCGCTCGTGCTCGTAGTGCCGGGCGTTGTCCAGGCACACGGCCGTACGCGCGGCCAACTCCTCGGCCAGCAGCAGGTCTTGTTCGTCGAAGGGCTCAGTGTCCGCGCCGCGTACGAACACACCCGCGCCCAGTACCGCTCCCCCGGTGTGCAGCGGGACCACAATGACCGACCGGTCACCCTGCCCGCACAGCACCGGCCTGCCGGAGTCCAGGGCCAGGGCCGTCGGTGACGCCGCCTCACAGGCGTACGCCTCGCCCGGCGCGGGCGCGCCATCGGCAGGCGCGCCGCACTGTGCGACGCGGCGCAGCGTGAACCGGTCCTCGAGCAGGTCGACACCGGCGAAATCCGCGAATCCGTCGGCGGCCACGTCCGCCAGGCCCTTCGCGATGCACGGGACCGCCAGCGTGGCCCCGATCCGCGCACTGACCTCGTTGACCAGGGCGAGTCCCCGCTGCGCCCGGTACTCCGCCGTCACGTCCAGCACGGTGACGGACACGCCCTGTACGGCCCCCGCGGCGTCCTTCAACGGCGAGATCAACGTCGCCCAGGCGCGCTTCTCGCCCGTGCCGGGGGCGGCGAGGCAGTCGTCGCTGCGCGCCGGCCTGCCAGTGCGCAGCACCTCCTCGGCAAGGGCCGCGAACTTCTTGAACGCCGGCTCGGGTTGGACCTCGTCGAGGCGGCGTCCCACCATCTCGTCCTCGGCGAGGCCGCCGAGGCGGCATATCTCCGCATTGGCCCGCACCAGGCGGATGTCGCGGTCGTAGACGGCGATTCCCATGGGCAGCTGGTCGAATGCGAGCTTCTCGATTTCGGGATTGGCATCCATGTCTCTCACCCCATATCGGGCTTACCAATCCCTCAGTGCCGTGAAGCGCCACCGGCCGGAGGATGACCAGGGGGATTCCCCTTTCCCCCGACCGGTGGACCGCCCTTGCTTTCCCTACTTCTTCCGGTCGTCGGTCACCCCGGGGGTGCCGTTGTCACCGGGCTGGGGCGCGGAATGCTTCCCGTTCTTCGGCGCCTGCGGCGGCGTGTTCTCGACCTTCTTGGGCGAGGTGAACACCTTCTGGTTCTGCGTCCCGCAGGACTTCTTCTCGTCGTCGGTCATGGGGCGGGTCTTGACGACCACGGCGTTCTTCACGCCGTCGGTGTCGTTGGGCGCCGGAGCGGTGATCGTGTCGTCCCAGTACCAGTAGTAGTGACCCCAGTGCGGGTTGTCGTAGTGCGTCTGCCAGCGGCCGCTGATGTCGTGCATGACCTGCGCCCGCGATATCCAGCCGACCTCGCCCGGCTTGACGGTCATCTGCATGTTGCCGCCCTCGCTGTGCTCGGCCTTGAAGGTCTGCCCGTACTTCACGGTCATGCTGAGGTCGATGATCCCCTCGAGCTTCCCGCCGGCCGTGATGGAGACCTCCGTGCTGGTGGACGATCCGACGAGGTCGGACCAGCTTCTCCCCTGGGTGGCATCCGAAGAGCTGCAGTTGTAGAGCGTGTCGGACACCTGGCGGAAATTACCGAGGTAGGCCTTTTCCACTTGGGGATTGTTGAAGGTGCACTTGCCGACGCCACTCTTGCAGTCAGCCATCAGCTGATCGACCGTGGGATCGTCGGCGGCGAATGCGGGCAGCGCGCCTGCCCCGAGAGCGGCGGCAGCGGTCAGCCCGACAATGAGGAGTTTCGACATGAGCGTCACCAAACCCTTCCAGGAATTCTGGTTGCACACAGCAGCCTGCGGGCAGGACAAGGCAACCCGAACCAAGAAAAGGTAAAGGGGGTAACGTATAGGGAATTTCTCATTGCCTGAAGAGAACCCCTACGAGGTCGTGACAGTCCACCCACGGAGACGCCCTGCGACCCGCACGACGTCGACGATGCCGCACTCGGATTCGGCAACGAGAGTCGCGGCGTCGTCCGGTTTCCACTCCAGACGATGACCATTGGCGCTGAGGAACGCCTCGGCAGCAGTCCATGCGAACAGCGCATTGTGATCGGTGAGCGGCTTGAGCCGTACAAGCGTCTCCAGGAGGGCAGCAGCCTTCAGCCAGTCCGAGCCGTATACCTCACGCCCCATGTAGGCAGAGCGCGACCGGTACACAGCCGCATCAAGCACTCCCAGATCCTGGCATTCCGGGTCACCAGGCAACTGCTCGGCCAGCCTCAGGAGATGAGCAGCGTCCATGTGCTGGGTCATGCGATTGCGGACCGCCTCTGCAGCCGACGCAGCTCACGACTGCCCATTGGCTTCTCGTCTGCCTGCTCGATCACGTCCTGTCGCTGAGCAGCCTCGCGTTCAGCCATCACCGGCAGCAGTCGCTCGATCGAAGCCCGCGCGTTCATCAGCGCATGCTCGAAGGTCCCGTCGACCTTAGCCATGATCGCATCGTGAGCCAGCGCTTGCATGCTTGTGCCGTTCCGATGCGCGGCGGCGGCCAAGCGTTCAAGCTCGTCCTCATCGAAGCGGACATTCAAACCACGTTTCGCCTCAGCCATGAGCCGGACGGTACCAGCGGTACCGCTCATCAGCAGGGGACATTCACCCTTGCGGATGCCGTGCGGCAGAAATCCTCCCGACAACAGGAACGGACCTGCTAAAGCCCGTAACTCGCCGCAGCGTTGCTCACACCGCCAGCCACAACGCCTTCTCGCTCAGCCCCCAGTGGCTGACGCCACGCAGCGTCCGCGTGATCACGATCGCCGCCGCGCGGTCCGCCCGTTCGGCGTCCTCCTTCGACGGCCGCCACGGCTCCGACCGCTCCGGCGGGCGCAGCGCACCGTATCCCGTGAAGCGCCGAGTGCCGCAGGTGTTGCAGCGCTCCTCACCATCGGCGGACGTCCAGCCGTCCAGGTGCTGACAGTTGTCCTTGATTCGGCCCGCGGAATTCATCAACTTCCCCTCGACGTCACGGAGTGCGTCACGATCCAGTGCATGTGCGCGGCAGCCCGCGCGTTGCCCGCCTCCACCCTGTCACCACCCGCCACCGCGACACGCCGCACAGCGTCAAGTTCCGCACACTCGGCGCACCCCGTCTGATAGGGGCGCAACCCGGCCGCCTCGCGCTCCTCACGCGTCGCCAACCGCAGTACGGATGGCGGGACTTCCCATTGCAGGCCCCCATCCGGCCTGCGCACCTGGACGCGGTCGCCACTGCTTCCTATGACCTGCGCGAGGCGGTTCTCGCGCACGTCCACAACGTAGGTGCCTGCTCGGTACGTCACGGTGCGAGCATGGCACCGCATGCGTCCCGCGATGCAATGTGCACGTCGCGATTCCCTCCATCGGGTGATTGGACTCATGCGGCCCGTCCGGTGAACTGAACGCCCGTCGTTACGGAGGAGACAGAGGTGTCAGGTTCCCCAACTGCCCGCAGGCGCCGCCTTGCCATCGAGCTCAGGAAGCTTCGCGAGGGCAACAAACTCACGTGCAACGCTGTCGGAGAAGCACTCGACTGGAGCGGCTCGAAGGTCAACCGGCTCGAGACCGGGAGCGGGAGAGTGCAGCCCTCAGATGTCGACGCGCTGTGCCGCTTCTACCAAACCGGCGATGAACTACGCGAGTTCCTCATGCAACTGGCGAAGGATTCGAAGGTCCGCGGATGGTGGCACACCAGCGGCATGTCCGTCCCGCCACGGCTCTCCGGCTACGTGGGCCTGGAGCAGGCCGCTTCGTCTCTCCGCCACTACCAGTGTGAAGTGGTTCCAGGCCTCATGCAGACTCCGGCATACATCGCTGAACTGCATCGGGCGACGCACCAATGGGACGACGACGAGATTCAACACCACGTGAACACCCGTCTGGAACGCCAGGAAATCCTCCATCGCGAAGATCCGCCCGATGTATGGGCCATTGCCCACGAAAGCGTCCTTCGGCACGTCGTCGGCAACAGAGAGGCTATGCGCCAGCAGCTCAAGCATATGCTGTACGTGGGCCAGTTGAAGAACGTGACGGTGCAGATCCTGCCGTTCACCGCCGGCGCCTACCCCATCGCCGGAGCGTTCACGATTCTCGGCTTCCCCGAGCAGGCAGATCCCGATGTCGTCTATCGGGATGGCATCACCGACTCCATCTATTTGGAAGCACCAGACAGCGTCCGCCAGTACGCAAAGACATTTGACCAACTGCGCGCGCTCGCACTGAGCCCGCACAAGTCAGCCGTTCTGATTCAGCGCACCCTCGAGGAGCACGCATCATGAGCAACGCACCCAGCTGGTTCAAGAGCAGCTACAGCGACGGCCACGCGGGCGAGTGCGTCGAAGCCGCCGCGCTCGCCGACGGCGCCGCCATACGCGACTCCAAGACCCCCGGCGGCCCCATACTCACCTTCTCCGGGTGCGCCTGGGCCACCTTCATCACCGGCATACAGGGCCGTCAGCGCGGCAACGCCGCTGCCCTGCGCCTGTAGAGCGCCCTCATGCGCCGCTCCATCACCCCGGGCGCATGGCGCTGGAGCCACTCGCCAACCCGGTCACGGGCCGGGAAGGCGATGACCGCACGGTTGCGGGCCACGCCGGAGAGGATGATGGCCGCCGCCCGGTCGGCAGGAACAGCCCCTGGCGGCGCGGGAACTTCGCGCTTCCGCTCGCCGAGAATCGGTACGCCGAAGATGCCGGTGTCCACCATGCCGGGGCACACCACCGAGACCCGGACCCCATGGGCGGCGGCCTCCGGCCGCAGGGACCGGGAGAGGCCGACCACGGCGTACTTGGTGGTGTTGTACAGCGTCTGCATCGGCACCGGGATCAGCCCGGAAATGGATGCGGTGTTGACGATGTGCCCGAAGCCCTGGCGGCGCATGAGCGCATACGCGGCGCGGGTGCCGTGGATCGCGCTCCAGAGGTTGACGGAGACGATGCGCTCCCAGTGCTCCGTGGTGGCCCTGTCGAAGGGCAAAGTGCCGCCGATTCCGGCGTTGTTGAATACGAGGTCGACGCGGCCGTGCCGTTCGGCGGCGCCCTCCACCAGCGTCGTGACCTCGGATTCCCGGGTCACGTCGACGGTGACCGAGTCGGCCGACTCGCCAAGGGAGGAGGCGAGTTCGGTCACTTTCCCGCCGTCGATGTCCGCCATCACCACCGTGGCCCCCGCCGTGATGAGCCTACGGCTGAGCGCAAGGCCCATACCCGAGGCCGCACCCGTCACGATCGCCACACGCCCATGGAACATGGCTCACGGCACCCCTTCTGGTCGCTCCAGTAACTCCGCTTCCCGTCGGGGATTTTGACATGCATCTGGGCTGCTGGTGCGAGCGAAGTCGACCGGAACAGCCAAGGATTTGCCGTCATTTGACCGACGTTCCCTTGCCCTACATATGAGTTGGTAAGGTTCCCGACGACGCACTCTCGTGCGTCTCCTCCCCAAGGGACAGCTGACGTCCGGGTGCTCGCCGTGGGCATCCGTCCGGTACGGGTGTCCCCGGGGCACCCATCGGCCATGGGTGCAACCACCCCGATGGGGAGGAGACGCCTATGGGGCGTCATTCAAAGGAGCATCCGAAGCGCATCAACTGGACAGCTGTCCGGCGCCGCGCGAAGTACTTGGCCTGGGCCGCCCTCGCTGGCGCCACGGCCAAACTCGCGGGGTGGGGTCTCGACCAGATCCTTGACCGCCAGGACGGTCCGCTGTCCCACCAGCAACATGGGGCAGAGGACCGATAGCTCCTGGGGAGCCCTCGGAACGGATGAGCCGTCCGCTTCCGGGGGCTTTCTTGGTCATCCTCTTGTCGCGAGCCAGGGACGCCCGACCGCATATGGGACACGATACCGCGCGGCAGGTCCGCAAGAGGTGCTGTAGACCCGAACGAAGCCGACCGGAACAGCCATGGACTTGCCATCACATGGCCGAAGTGCCTGGCGCCTGGGCCGCCCTTGCCGGCGCAATGGCCAAACTCGCAGGGTGGGGCCTTGAACAGGCCCTTGACCGCCAGGACGGTCCGCTGTCCCACCAACACCATGGGGCAGAGGACCGATAGCTCCTGGGGAGCCCTCGGAACGGATGGCCATCCGTTTCCGGGGGCTTTCTTAGGTCATCCTCTTGCCACGAGCCGGGTGCGCCCGGCCGCACACAGGACACGATAGCGCGTGGCGGGTCCACAAGTGGATTCATCCGTCACGCCATTGCCCGGCGAATCGCGCTGGCCGCGTACACGACACCGAGCATCACCGCGGTGCCGATCAGCAGCGCGACCGGAGGAAGCCCCGCAGGCGTGCCATGGGCGTCGCGGATGGCTCCCATGAAGTCGATCGGGGCCATTCCATTGACCGTTCCGTACCACAGGGGCAGATAGACCGCCTGGAAGAGCCGGTGCGTACGGCTCAGTGAACCCAGCGCGAGGGCGAAGGAGGGGATGAACAGCGCGCCGCAGAGCCAGTGCAGCAGCCCCTGTTGGTCGTGGCCGACCAGCATGCGCACTGCTGGGCCGATGCCGCACACAGCGGTCAGGAGGACGCCCGCAGCCCATTCCGTCACCATCCGCAGCCGGGCCGAAGGATAGGCGCCGAGGATGGCCTCGACTCCGTGTTCGTGCCGCTGGGTGCCGAGGCGCGACCACAGCACCACGGGCCAGATCCAGGCGAGTGGGAGCAGGATCCGGGTGACGCCGGACACCGGGTTCGCCATCTGGGCGATGAGGGACAGGGCGAGGACAACAAGCCACCACCAGACCGGAGTTCCCTGGATGAGGATCCGTACCTCGCCGAGGAAGAGCCGCAGCACGGGGTTGCCCTGGCGGACCACGGTGCGGGGGCGGCCCTTGAAGGTGTCGGCCCGCTCGGCGGAGTAGTCGACGGCCGTAGCGGCCGCCGGGGCCTGCTGTTCGCGGGAGCGGGCGGGGTCGAAGCGGGGGAACCACACGGTGGGGGTCAGCGCCAGGGCGAGCGCGATCGCGACGAACGCGAGCCTGCCGAGCAGGAATTCGGCGCTCGGGTCGAAGCCGTGCCAGGCAAACGTCTTCAGCGGCTTGTCGATGGCGGTCAGGCCCAGGCTGAACTCGCCGATGTGCTTGATGTCGATGCCCTGGGCCTTCATGTCGGCGCCCAGCGACTGGACGACGCCGTGGACGCCGATGCCGCCGAGCGGCGCGTTCGGCGACTGGCCGCCGAGCGCGATGCAGGCCCACAGGAAGAACCACACGATGTTGCCCATGCCCGCCCGGAGCGCCGGGACGGCCTCGAAGAGCAGTGCGGCTGCTGCCGTCAGAACCATCAGCGGCAGTGCGATGAGCACGAACGGCGAGAGCAACTCCACGGGATCGACCGTCATCACCTCGCCGCGCGCGAGCTGCATGACGACGGCGGTGACGACGAGCACGCCGAGCATGGAGGAGAGGACGAGGACACTGCTGAGGAACTTGGCCGCCAGATAAGAGGAGTTCTTCAGCGGCGTGGCCGCGAGGAGACGGCCCACGCCCGTGCTCTCGTCCCGGGTGATCCCGTTGCGTACGACGTAGAAGCCGCCGAGCGAGAGCCACACCGCGCTCGCCAGGGCGACGACCATGCCGATGTAGGCGCTGTTGTACTCACCCCGATAGATGCCGATCTGCATGACGACCCAGCCGGCCTCCTTGCCCGGAGTGGCCAGGTATCCGAGGCCGATCGCGGCGGCGAGGATCGCCCCGTACGCGGGGCGCCGCACGCGGTCCCAGAAGTCGGCGACGGCGAGTGTCCACAGCATCATCGCCGCACCGCCGGTACGGCCTGGTTCACGATGCCCAGGTACGCGTCCTCGAGGTCGGGCGCCGCTTCCTGCGCGCCCGCGTACGGAGGCATGGGGGACAACAGCCGCACCCGCACGCCACTCGCGCCACGGATCATCCGGCTGACCAGGTGGCGTTCCCGGATCGCCGGGATGTCAGCCGGGTTCGCCAGGATCTCCCACACCTGGCCCTCCACAGCAGCCAGCAACTCCTCAGGCGTGCCACGGCGTTGAAGCCGTCCCTGGGCGACCACGGCGATGTCGGACGCCACCGACTCGACGTCGGAGACGATGTGCGTGGAGAGCATGACCACCCGGTCCGAGGCGAGGTCGCTCAGCAGGTTGCGAAAGCGTACGCGCTCCTCCGGGTCGAGGCCTGCCGTCGGCTCGTCCACGATGATGACCTGCGGGTCGGCGAGCAGGGCCTGGGCGATGCCTACGCGCCGCAGCATGCCTCCGGAGTACTTGCCGAGGGGTCGCTTGACGGCCTCGGTGAGGTTGACGAGCTCCAGCAGCTCGTCGATGCGGGCGCGTGCCGTACGCGCCGACACGCCCTTCGCCGCGGCGCAGTAGCCGAGGAACTCCCGCGAGGTGAGGTTCGGGTACACGCCGAAGTCCTGCGGTAGGTAGCCGAGGACGCGGCGCAGCGCGTCGGGCTGTGCCACGACGTCCGTACCGTTGAAGAGGACCTTGCCGGAGGTGGGGCGGGTGACGGTCGCGGCGATCCGCATGAGCGAGGACTTGCCCGCGCCGTTGGGGCCCAGCAGGCCCAGCATTCCGTTGCCTAGGCGCATGGTCATGGAGCCCACGGCGCGTTTGCCGCCCCGGTAGACCTTGGTGACGTCGACCAGTTCAAGCATGGGGCGTGCCCTTCAGGCTTGTCTCGCGGCCGTTGCGCAGGACCTTGACGGTCTTGGGCACCTCGACCCGGAAGCGCACGTCGCAGTTGGCGAACGACCCGCACTTGGCCTTGAGTTCGAGGTCGTTCCCGGACAGCTCCCAGGAGGCGTGCTTCTCGGCGCCCAGCTTGGCGTCGAACCAGCGCGTCACCTTCACGTCCTTGCGGTCCGTGGGGACGAGGTCGGTGGGTATCTCGTGGGACTTGACGTTCAGGGTGCGTCCGCTGAACGGGAAGGTCTTCGTCTCGGGGTCGGCGTCCTTGGCGCTGGCGCACGCCGTCAGGCCGACAAGGGCGGCGACGGACGCGACCGCCACCGCACCCTTTGTGAACGTGCGAGGAAACACGGCTGCCTCCGGTTCTCATCTCTGGGGATGTCCTCAGGATGGTTCGCGGAGGCGGCGCGCACATCAGCCGTTGGACAGAGATCCGTGGACCGGTTTTCCGGCGGGCGCGGGCAGCGTCCCGACGACACTCCAGCCGTCGCCGGACGGGCCGGCGGTCAGGGTGCCGCCGAGGATCGCGATCCGTTCGGTGAGCCCGACGAGGCCGGTGCCTCCTCCGTCGCGCTCCCGGTGCGGGGTGGTGCCGCGACCGCCGTCGTCGGCGATCCCGACCCGGAAGGACGGGCCGTCGGTCGTCCGGTCCACCGTGACGGTGACCAGACCGGCGGTGGCCGCGTGCCGCCGGATGTTGGTCAGGGCCTCGAGCACCACCGTGTACGCCGCCTCGTCGATCTCGCGCGGCAGTGTCCCCACCAGGTCGTCGTCCAGCCGCAGTTCGGCGCGGACCGAGCCGGACTCGGCGAACCGCTCGACGAGGCCGCGCAGATCCCCGAGGCCGTACACGCGGGTGGCGGGCTCCTGCGCCTGCGTGCCGGGGTGTTCCTCGGCATCGCGCAGGGCTTGCAGGGTACGGTCCAGCGAGTCCAGCGCCCGTGTTCCGGAGTCCTCCAACCGCTCCAGGAACGCGTCGTACTGCTCCGGTTCGTAGGTGTCCGCCCGGGCCGCCTGGACCTCCAGCACCATGCCGGTGAGTTCGTGGGCGACGAAGTCGTGGAGCACCCGGGCCAGGTGCAGCCGCTGTTCGCGGCGGGCGCGGAGCACTGCCTGCCGTCGGCGCTCGTCCGTCCTGCGCAGATAGCGCGCGATGGCAACGGCAATGGCGACGGGAATCCCCGTGAGCAGTACGGCGGTTACGGACGCGTTCCAGCCGAGGACCGGGTTGCGCAGGGTGCTGCGCAGCGGCAGCGCCAGCGTGGTGAGTACGCACGCGAGCCCCAGGGCGAAGGCCTGCCTCGGCGGCGGCGTATGCCGGATCAGGCGCCCGGTGAGCACCAGAAGTGCCGTCATCTCGAAGGGCATCCACAGCCCGGCCGGCCGGAAGTTCCCCGGGTAGACGAGGTCCACCAGCACGGATATCGCCATGGCCGCACCGGCTGCCATGGCGAACGTGATCTGTCCGCGGGGCCACCGCGTCATGACGGCCAGGACGACCGCCGTGGTCGCAAGGGCGAGCAGCACCCCGCTGGGCGGACCGGCCAGAGTCAGTACGCCCAGCACCACCGCCGCCGCCCCGTGCAGACAGCCGGGGCGGCGGATCCTCGATCGCTTGTCCACGCTCACGGCCGGGCGTACCCCAATTCCCAGGAACGGACGGCTATGCCGACCCGGTTGCGTACGCCGAGCTTGCGCTGAACGCTGGCGACGTGGGTCTTGACGGTGCCGAGCGAAATGAACATCTCGCTCGCGATGTCGGCGTTGGTCAGCCCCTCGGCCACCTTGCCGGCGATCTCGGTCTCCCGCTTGGTCAGCGGTTCGACGAGCGCCTGCCGCTCGCCACCAGGGGCGCTTCTCGTGACATGGCGCAGGAGCCGTACCGTGATCGACGGACTGATCAGGCTCTCCCCCGCCATCGCGGCACGGACCGCCTCCACGAGCAGCGCGGGTCCCGAGCGCTTGAGCACGAACCCCGACGCACCGCTCCGCAGCGCCGGATAGACGTACTCGTCCAGGTCGAACGTCGTCACCACGACCACCCGCACGGGGAATTCCGCGTCGGCGGCCAGGAGTCGGCGCGTCACCTCCAGCCCGTCCATGCGGGGCATGCGGATGTCCACGAGGACAACATCGGGGCGCACGAGCCGGGCCGTCTCCAGCCCTGCCACTCCGTCGGCGGCCTCACCCACCACTTCGATGTCCGGCTGGGCCTCCAGGATGCGCCGCAGGCCGCGGCGCACCATGTCCTGGTCGTCGATGATCAGCACGCGAATCGTCACGGCGGGATTCTCTCAAGCTCCCCGGAGATCCCGGCCGGCCGAGGGCGCACTCGGGGACGCCTATGGGTTCGCACATAAACTGCACATGCGCTCAATCACGGGCCGAAGTCGGCCTGAACAGTGCAGCATTGAGCACCACTGATCTGCGCACGCCTTCATCGGCACCCAGTTGCTAAGGTCACCGACGACGCACTCTCGTGCGTCTCCTCCCCACGGGACTACTCGCGTCCGGATGCTCGCCGAGGGCACCCGGTACGGGTGTCCCCGGGGCACCCGCCGGCTACGGGTGCAACCACCCGATGGGGAGGAGACGCCTATGGGGCGTCATTCAAAGGAGCAACCGAAGCGGATCAACTGGGCAGCTGTCCAGCGCCGCGCGAAGTACTTGGCCTGGGCCGCCCTTGCCGGCGCCATGGCCAAACTCGCAGGATGGGGCCTCGAACAGGCCCTTGACCGCCAGGACGGTCCGCTGTCCCACCACAACCATGGGGCAGAGGACCGATAGCTCCCGGGGAGCCCTCGGAACGGATAGCCGTCCGTTTCCGGGGGCTTTCTCATACTTCCATGCAGCGCACCGGGGACGCCCGGCTGCTGCCGGACACGATACCGCCCGAGGCGGACGCTCGGCTCGGTTCTGCCCTGTTCCCTGTCAGCCGGGCCCGCGGAGTTCACGGGCTGACGGCGAGCACGATGTAGGCCGCCAGGAGCGAGAGGTGCACTCCGCCCTGGAGCGGCGTCGCGCGGCCCGGGATCACGGTCAGGGTGCCGACGGCGATCGTCAGGGTCAGCAGCACCATGTGTGTCGCGCCCAGGCCGAGGACCAGCGGGCCGTTGAGCCAGATCGACGCCACCGCGACCGCGGGGATCGTCAGGCCGATGCTCGCCATGGCCGAGCCCAGCGCGAGGTTGAGACTGGTCTGCACCCGGTCGCCGCGTGCCGCCCGCAGGGCCGCGATCGACTCGGGCAGCAGGACCAGCAGCGCGATGACGACACCGACGACCGACGCGGGCAGCCCTGCCGCCGTCACCGCCGATTCGATCGTCGGCGAGACGCCCTTGGCCAGGCCGACCACCGCGATCAGCGCGACGAAGAGCAGGCCCAGGCTGGTCAGCGCGGCCCGCGCCGAGGGCGGCTCGGCGTGGTCGTCGGTGTCGATGACCTCGCCCGAGGACGTCACCGGCAGGAAGTAGTCGCGGTGCCGCACCGTCTGCGTCGCCACGAACAGCCCGTACAGGATCAGCGCGGCCGCCGCGGCGAAGACGAGCTGCGCGGGTGAGAAGCGCGGTCCCGGAGTGCTGGTGGTGAACGTCGGCAGGACCAGGCTCAGGCCCGCCAGCGTCGCCACCGCCCCGAACGCGGCGCCCGTCCCCTCGGCGTTGAACACCGCGACCCGCCGGCGCAGCGCGCCCACCAGCAGACACAGGCCGACGATGCCGTTGCACGTGATCATCAGGGCGGCGAAGACGGTGTCGCGGGCCAGGGTGCTGCTCTTGTCGCCGCCGTCGGCCATGAGCGTCACGATCAGAGCGACCTCGATGACGGTCACCGCGAGGGCCAGCAGCAGCGACCCGAACGGCTCCCCGACCCTGTGTGCGATCACCTCCGCGTGATGCACGGCGGACAGCACCGCGCCCGCCAGCGCACACCCCACGAGCACCACCAGCCCCGCCGATAGTGATCGTCCCCAGGTCAACGCCAGGACGACAGCTGCCACCGCCGGCACGTACAGCGGCCAATGCGAGACAAACGAGCGGAGCTGGATATTCACGCAACAAGCGTCGCATATCCGCCCAGATCGGGCCCTTCAGCACCTTCGCGCCTTCAGTGCCTTCAGCGCCCGGCCGTCTTCAGCCCCTCCAGCTCCGCCCTCCACAGCCGGATGTACGCGATCAGCTGATCGCGGTCGTCCGCGGGGACGGAGCACTGCGTGGCGCGCAGCCGCGCCGCCTTCTCGGCCGCCGGAGCGGCCTCGTACTGGACGGCAAGGCGTGCCGCCGTCTCCGTGAAGATGTCGTACAGGACGGCGTTTTCCACGTTCTCGTAACGCAAGGGCTCGCTGCGTAAGGGCTCGCTCAAAGCCACTTCTTCCACACCTCCGGGTGGGATTTAACCCACCGCTTCGCGGCCTCTTCGGTGGACAGTTTGTCCTCGGCCATCAGCTGGGCGACCTCGTTCTGGTCGGCCTTGGTCCATTGGAACTTCTTCAGGAAGCGGGCGGCGTCGCCGCCCTTCTTCGTGAATTCGGTGTTGAAGAACTTCTTCAACGAGGTGGTCGGGTAACCGCAGTTGACGGTGGACGGGTCCTTGACACCCTTCTCCGCGCACTCGTCCGTGTTCGGAGGGAGCTTGACCTCGACCATCGGTACTTCGTTGAAGAGCCACTGCGGCTCGTACCAGTACGTCAGGAAGGGCTTCTTGTCCTTCGCGAACTGCTTGATCTGCGTGATCTGTGCGGCTTCCGAACCCGCGAAGACCACCTGGTAGTCCAGGTTGAGGTTCTGCACCAGCGCCTTGTCGTTGGTGACGTAGGACGGCGAGCCGTCGAGGAGCTGGCCCTTGCCGCCGCTCTCCGTCGAGCGGAGCATGGACGCGTACTTGTTGAGGTTCTTCCAGTCGAGGACGTCCGGGTGGGCGTCGGCGAAGTACTTGGGGACCCACCAGCCGATGTGGCCGGTGACCCCGAGTTGGCCGCCGTCCGTGACGGTCTTCTTGTCCTGGACGTAGCGCTTCTCCTGGTCGGGGTGGCCCCAGTCCTCGAGGATCGCGTCGACGCGGCCCTGGCTGAGCGCGTCCCAGGCGGGCACCTCGTCGACCTGGACGGTGTCGACGCGGTAGCCGAGTTCGTGCTCCAACAGGTACTGCGCGACGGCCGCGTTGGCGCGGGCGCCGACCCAGGACTGCACGGACAGGGTGACCGACTTGGCGCCGGCGGCGTTCGCGTAGGGCGAGCCCTGCTTGGTCATGTCGGCGGCGCCGCAGCCGGTGAGGGCGAGCAGGCCGAGGGCGGCGGCCGCTGTCAGTGTCTTACGAGCCATCACGCGCTCCCTTCGTCGGCTGGGTGACCCGGTCGAGCATCAGCCCCAGGCAGGCGATGGAGACGCCCGCGACCAGGCCGGTGGCCAGGTCGCCCTGGGCGAGGCCGAAGACGACGTCGTAGCCGAGGGCGCCGCCGCCGACGAGGCCGCCGATGATGACGACGGAGAGGACGAGCACCACGGCCTGGTTGACGGCGAGCAGCAACTCGGCCTTCGCGAGCGGGAACTGGACGTGCCGCAGCTGCTGTCCGCCGGTCGCGCCCAGCGAGCGGGAGGACTCGAGCGCGGCCGGGTCGGCCTGGCGCAGTCCCTGGCCCGCGATGCGGATGACGGCGGGCAGCGCGTAGACGATCGCGGCAGCGGCGGCCGGGGCACGGCCGACGCCGAACAGGGCGACGACCGGGATGAGGTACACGAACTGCGGCATCGTCTGGAAGACGTCCAGGACGGGGCGCAGCAGGCGCTCGAACCGTTCGCTGCGGGCCACGGCGACCGCGACGGCGAAGCCGAGCAGCAGCGTGACGCCCACGGCGGCGATGACCTGGGACAGGGTGTCCATGGCCTCGTCCCAGCGGCCCAGCACGCCGATCACGGCGAGCGAGAGGACCGCGGTGAGGGTGGTGCGCCAGGTGCCCAGCGGCCAGGCGAGGGCGGCGACGAGCAGGAGCGCCGCCCACCAGGGGAGGCCCTGGAGGCCGTCGCGCAGCGGGTCGAGGACCCAGCCGGTGTAGTGCGCGGCCCAGTCGGCGGTGCCGCCGATGCCGGGGATGCCGGTGTAGAGGTGGTCGACCAGCCAGTCCTTGGCCTGGTTGACCGGTCGCGCGATGGCGACGGTCCAGGTCCCGGGCCAGGTCTGGCCGCCGACCAGGGCGGCGGCTACGACCGTTGCCAGGCCGGCCGCCCAGGTGAGCAGGGTTCGGGTGCGGGCCGGTGGGTGGCTCTGCGCCCACCCTCCCCCACAGCCTGAACGGCGTGGGAGGTGCCCCCATCGCCCTGCGGAACGACTGCCCGCAGAGCAGCGGTCGAAGACGATGGCGAGGAGGACGATCGGGATGCCCGCCGTCAGGGCCGCGCCCACGTCGACCGTGGACAGGGCCTGATAGACGCGGTCGCCGAGGCCGTCCGCGCCGATGACGGAGGCGATGACGGCCATGGACAGGGCCATCATGATCGTCTGGTTGACGCCGAGCAGCAGCTGCCCGCGGGCCATCGGGAGGCGGGCCGTGAGCAGGCGCTGGCGGCCCGTGGCGCCGAGTGATTCGACGGCCTCC
Organism: Streptomyces sp. SX-6; assembly: GCF_059089585.1. Lineage (NCBI taxonomy): Bacteria > Bacillati > Actinomycetota > Actinomycetes > Kitasatosporales > Streptomycetaceae > Streptomyces > Streptomyces sp. SX-6. The sequence continues at coordinate 123,197 of NZ_JBTHHU010000012.1, forward strand.
AGGACGCCCTTGTCGGTGGAGCGCAGGCCGAGCGCGGTGAGCCGGGCCATGGGCGGGGCCGCGTAGACGACGGTGGCGAGGACCGCGGGGGCGACGCCGATGCCGAAGACCAGCACGACGGGCAGCAGGTAGGCGAAGGCGGGCAGCGCCTGCATGGTGTCGAGGACGGGCCGCAGCGCGCGGAACGTACGGTCCGAGAGCCCGGCCGCGAGGCCGAGCAGGGCGCCGACGGCGACGGACACGGCGACGGCGACGACCATCAGCGCGAGCGTGCGCATCGTGGGCACCCACATGCCGAGCAGCCCGCACGCGGCGAACGAGGCGAGCGCCGTGACGGCGGCCCGTACGCCGGCCGCGCGCCAGGCGATCAGGCCCGCTGCCGCTGTGACCCCGGCCCAGCCGAGGGCGAGGAGCACGACGTAGACGACCCGGACGGCGCCGATGATCGCGGCGCTGATCCAGCCGAAGAAGTAGAGGAAGAGCCAGTGGTGGTCGCGGTTGTCGACGATCCAGTCACCGGCGTGCTTGAGCGGGTCGTTCAGGGAGACGGTCAGCTCGTGCGGCCAACTGCCGCTGCCCCACAGGGCGTTGGCGACGGGTGCGAGCACCACGCCGACCGCGAGGACCGCGAGGACCTTGCGGGCGGCGGGCTGTCTCAGCCGCGCGGGTACTGCGAGAAGACTGGTACTGCTGGTGGTGCTCATGCCGCGGCTTTCTCGATCCTGTCGAGGCCGGCCGGGTCGCCCGGGCCGTCGAGGCCCGCGACGACGCGGAGCAGGCACTGGAAGTCGACGACACCCACGCACCGGCCCTGGTCGACGACGCGGGCGGGGCTGCCGTCGCGGGCGACGACGTCGATGGCGTCGGCGACGGTCGTGCCGAGGGGCACCACCGGGCCGCCGTCCGCGTCGCCGACGGCGACGGGCCGCATGGCGCGGCGCACGGTGATGACCTGCTCGCGGGGGACGTCGCGGACGAACTCGCGAACGTAGTCGTCGGCCGGGGAGCCGACGATCTCCTCCGGTGTGCCGCACTGCACGAGGCGGCCGTCGCGCATCAGCGCGATGCGGTCGCCGAGGCGCAGGGCCTCGGAGAGATCGTGGGTGATGAAGACCATGGTGCGGCCCTCGTCGCGGTGGAGGCGGACGACCTCCTCCTGCATGTCGCGGCGGATCAGCGGGTCGAGGGCGCTGAACGGCTCGTCGAACAGCAGGACTTCGGGGTCGGCGGCCAGGGCGCGGGCGAGGCCGACGCGCTGCTGCTGGCCGCCGGAGAGCTGGGCGGGGCGGCGCTCCTCGAAGCCGGCGAGGCCGACCTTGTCCACCATCTCGGCGGCCTTGGCCCGGCGTTCGGCCTTGGCGACGCCCTGGATCTCCAGGCCGTAGGCGACGTTGTCGAGGACGGTGCGGTGCGGGAGCAGCCCGAAGTGCTGGAACACCATGGCGGCGCGGTGGCGGCGCAGCTCGCGCAGGGAGTTCTTGTCCATCGCGCACACGTCCTCGCCGTCGATGGCGATCGTGCCGGCCGTGGGCTCGATGAGCCGGGTCAGGCAGCGGACGAGCGTGGACTTGCCGGAGCCGGAGAGGCCCATGACGACGAAGACCTCGCCGGGTCGGACGTCGAAGGAGATGTCGCGCACGGCGACGGTGCAGCCCGCCTTGCGGCGCAGTTCCTCGGGCGACAGCCCGGCCAGTTCACTGCCCGGAACGCGCTCGGCCTTCTGGCCGAAGACCTTCCACAGGTTGTGCACGGAGAAGACAGGTTCGGTCGCAGGTGCGGCCACAGGTGCAGTCACAGGTGCAGTCACAGGTGCAGTCACAGGTTCGGTCATTGGGAATTCCCCTTCCGATCATCGCCCCGCACAAGCATTTCCGCGCACTTCTCCCCCACCATCAGCACACCGATCATCGGGTTGACGGCGGTCATGGTCGGGAACACCGACGCGTCGGCGATGCGGACGCCCTCGAGGCCTCGGATGCGCAACGCCGGGTCGACGACGGCGAGTTCGTCGTCGGCGGCACCCATGCGGCAGGTGCCCGCCGGGTGGTAGACGGTGTGGGCGACCTTGCGGGCGTACTCGCTGAGCCCCTCGTCGGAGGTGATCTCCGGGCCGGGGCAGACCTCGCGCTTGAGCCAGGAGGCCAGCGGCTCGGTCCGCGCTATCTCGCGGGCGAGGCGGATGCCGTCGACGAGGGTACGGGCGTCGTAGTCATCCTCGTCCGTGAAGTAGCGGAAGTCCAGGGCGGGTTTGACGGACGGGTCCGCGCTGGTGAGGTAGAGGCGGCCGCGGCTGTGCGGCTTGGGGATGTTGGGGGTCATCGACACGCCGTGCTCGGGCTTTTCGTAGCCCAGGCGCTCGGGGTTGTCGGTGAACGGGATCTGGTAGAAGTGGAACATCAGGTCCGGCCCGTTCGAGGCCGGGTCGCGCCGGACGAACAGTCCCGCGTCGGAGTCCATCGCCGAGTTGTCGGGGATGGGTCCGTCCGTCTCCCACACGATCACGGACTCGGGGTGGTCGAGCAGGTTCTCGCCGACGCCCGGCAGGTCGTGGACGACCGGGATGCCCAGCGCCTCGAGGTCGGCCCGGGGGCCGATGCCGGAGTGCATCAGCAGCCGCGGGGTGTCGACCGCGCCCGCGCAGAGCAGGACCTCGCGCCCGGCCTCGATCAGCAGCTCGGTGCCGTCCTCGGTCCATGCCCGTACGCCCGTCGCGCGGGTGCCGTCGAGTTCGAGGCGGTGCACCCAGGTCTCCAGCAGGATACGGAGGTTGGGGCGGTCACCGGCCTCCATGTGCGGGTGGAGGTAGGCGACGGAGGCGGAGGAACGCTTGTTGTTCTCCGGGTGGTAGGCGAGGTCGAAGAAGCCGACGCCCTCGTGGAAGGGCTTCTTGTTGAACCCCTCGACGCGCGGCACGTCCGTGGCCTGCCGCGCGGCCTCGACGAAGTCGCGGGCGATCGCGTTGCGGTCCTTCTCGTCCACCGCGACGATGTTGTTGCGCAGCCGGTCGAAGTACGGGTCCATGGACTTCGCGTCCCAGCCCTCGGCCCCGGCCGTCGCCCACTCGTCCCAGTCGCCGGGCAGCGGCTTGAAGGAGATCAGGGTGTTGTGCGAGGAGCACCCCCCGAGCACCCGCGCCCGGCTGTGCCGGATGTGCGAATTGCCGCGCGGCTGGGGCGTCGTGGGGTAGTCGTAGTCCAACTCGCCGCCGAGCAGGCCGAGCCAGCGGCGCAGCGTGAGCACGTCGTCGCGGTCGATGTCGGAGGGGCCGCCCTCGATGACGACGACACTCGTCCCGGGGTCCTCTGCGAGCCGGGAGGCGATGACGGATCCGGCCGTTCCTCCGCCGACCACCACGTAGTCGGCAACGATCTTCTCGGGCGTCTCGGGTGCGGGGGGCATACGGGGGCTACTCCTCGAAGTGGGCGGTGCGGTCGTGAAAGGCGAGCTGGGGTCAGCCGGTTGAGGTCAGCCGGCGAACCAGCGCACGGGGCGCGGCGCGAGGTTCTGGTAGATGTGCTTGGCCTCGCGGTACTCGGCGAGCCCCGAGGGGCCCAGTTCGCGGCCGATACCGGACTTGCCGAAGCCGCCCCACTCCGCCTGCGGCAGGTAGGGGTGGTAGTCGTTGATCCACACGGTGCCGTGGCGCAGCCGTCCGGCGACGCGGCGGGCGCGGCCCGCGTCCTTCGTCCACACCGCGCCGGCGAGCCCGTACTCGGTGTCGTTGGCGAGGGCGACGGCCTCGTCCTCGGTGCGGAAGGTCTCGACGGTGAGGATGGGCCCGAAGGTCTCCTCGCGTACGACCTTCATGCCGCGGTGGCAGTTGTCGAGGACGGTGGGCTCGTAGAAGTAGCCGGTGACGGGCCGGTCGTCGGAGGGCTTGGGCCGTCCGCCGCCGCTGCGCAGCACGGCGCCCTCGCCGAGTGCGGAGGCGACGTACGCCTCGACCTTGTCGAGTTGCGCCTCCGAGACGAGCGGGCCGCACTCGACGCCCTCGGCGGTGCCGCGGCCGAGCCTGATCCGCTGGGCGCGGCGGGCGAGTTCGGCGACGAAGCGCTCGCGCACGGACTCCTCGACGATGAGGCGGGAGCCCGCGGAGCAGACCTGGCCGCTGTGGATGAACGCGGCGTTGAGCGCCTGGTCGACGGCGGTGTCGAAGTCCTCGTCGGTCTCGCAGGCGTCGGCGAAGACGACGTTGGGGTTCTTGCCGCCGAGTTCGAGGGCGACCTTCTTCACGGTGGGCGCGGCGGCGCGCATCACGCGCGTACCGCTGGAGAGTCCGCCGGTGAACGAGACCAGATCAACGCCCGGGTGCTCGGACATCCGCGCGCCGACGGGGTCGCCCGCGCCGGTCACGATGTTGGCCGCCCCGGCCGGAAGCCCGGCCTCGACGAGCAGCCGGATGAGGTGCACGGTCGAGAGCGGGGTGACCTCGCTGGGCTTGATGACGAACGTATTGCCCGCCGCCAGCGCGGGGGCAATCTTCCAGCTGGCCTGCAGCAGCGGATAGTTCCACGGCGTGATCAGCGCACAGACGCCGACCGGCTCATGCACGACGACGCTGTGCACCTCGTCCGAACCGGCGTCGACGACGCGCCCGCCGCCCTCGTTGATGACGAGGTCGGCGAAGTAGCGGAAGGCGTTGGTGACGTCGTCGACGTCAACGCGCCCTTCCTCCAGGGTCTTTCCGGTGTCGCGGCTCTCGATGAGCGCGATCTCCTCGCGGTCGCGCTGGAGCAGGTCCGCCACGCGCCGCAGCAGCGCGGCCCGTTCGGCGACGGGCGTACGCGGCCAGGGTCCTTCGTCGAAGGCGCGGCGAGCGGCGGCGATGGCCGCGTCGGTGTCCTCGGTCCCGCCCTCGGAGACCACGGCGAGGGTCGTGGCGTCGGCGGGGTCGAGCACCTCCCGGTGCGCGCCGGACGCGGCTGCGCGCCACACCCCGTCCACGTGGATCGTCTCGACGTGGCTCGTCATGTTCTTCCGTCCTCCGGTTGGGCCGACAACGTGCCGCGCCTAACCGAATGGGACGAAGGTATGCCTGTTTTCTTGCAAAAAGTGACCTGAATCACTGAGCGTTGACGGTTTCACGCCTCACTGAGGGTCCCTGTTGGTGCAGGTGAGCCAGGACCGGGTGATCGTCCTTGCCTGATCAGCCTGTTCAGGCGTGATAACGCCTTCCACGTCCGGAACACGCCCCAGATGGTCCACCAGTCGTTCGCGCTCATCCGCGCTGACGACCCAGATGGACGACGTGGAGGATCCGTCGTCATGCCAGTCGAGCACGCTCACGGTATGCCGATCGGTCATCACGTCCTCCCAGCCCCTCGCACGGCTTCGGCCTCAGATCACCCTGACCCCGGAGGCCTGCGGCCCCTTCTGGCCCTGGGTGATCTCGAACTCCACCTTCTGCCCCTCGTCAAGGGAGCGGTAGCCCCCTCCGGCGTCGATCTCCGAGTAGTGGACGAAGAGGTCGGGCCCGCCGCCATCCTGCTCGATGAAGCCGAAGCCCTTCTCGGCGTTGAACCACTTGACTGTCCCTGTAGCCATGCCCCCTCCTCGGGGGTGAGGGCGGCGCCCCACTTGAAGTGCGCCGACACAAGCGGTGCCGTCACATCTACGCCGATACCGGCACAAATGCGACCACCAAGCCTCACGGTACCGCCGCCGCCCCAGCCGGGCCATGCGAGTGCCAGCGACGCCCGTGACCTGCACGTCTTCTTGCGCGTACGGGCGCCATGGACGCCGAGAACCCCTGTCAGACGCCCTGGCCACCGCTGCGAGGTACAGGTGCCACTCAGTCCGCTGTCACGCGCTCGGCGAGGAAGTCCTCCCAGGTCCGCTGTCCGACCGAGGCGCCCTCCAGGGCCAGGTTCTCGCCTGCGCGGTAGGCGCGGCCGACTTTGCCCGGCATCCGGACGGGCAGCAGCATCCGGTGCTTGCCGCGCGCCTGCAGATAGCCGCGGCTCAGGTCGCCCAGGCCGTACACCTTCGGGCCGGTCAGGTCGGGCACCAAGGCCGCCGGCCGAGGGCCAGTTCCATGAGGCGGGCGGCGACTTCGCGCGCGTCGACCGGCTGCCAGCGGAGGCCGACGACACGGAAGGCCAGTTCTCGCTGCTGGAGGTAACCGTGGCGAAGGACATCCCTTGGCACACCCACCACCAGGCGGACGAGTGCATTTACGTGCTGGACGGCGTCCTCGAGATCGAGTTCGACGACCGGAAGCACCTGGCGTCGAAGGGGACCTTCGCCCTACTGCCCCGCGGCGTCCCGCATGCACTCCGCCGCGCCTCCGACCCGCCCCCTCGCGTCCTGCAGATCTCGTCGCCCGGAGGCTGGGAGCACTACGTCGAGGACCTGATCGAGGCGGGGCCCACGGTGTTCACCGACGGGCAGTTGGACCCCGCGAAGATCAACCCCATCGCGGCCAAACACCACATCAGCTACCACGAGCAGAAGTGAGTGCGTTCGCATAACGGGCATTGAGGCTCCGGCCACGCCGACATCCTCTGCGCGCGGTGGCGGAGCCTCAGCCGCGACGTGACAACGGCCGTACGGGTCAGGGAGGTCGGGACGCCATACCCGGCCCGTGCGGCCCTGTCCCATCCTGTCTTCTGCGGCCCGTCCCGTACACGTCTCGACGATTTGATCGAGGAGCTGACCGACCCGGGTAGCGCCCGACGCGAGCGCTACCCGGGGGCCTCACTTCCACGGGTCGGTGAACGACCGGCCGGGCACCGGCTTGGCGATAAGCGCTACGGGGATGAAGAAGTTGACCTGGCCAATCGCGAACATCAGCGTGGCGAGCGCCTTCGCTTCATAGTGCTCGGCTGCCTGCGCATACAGCTCGTTGGAGACCCTCTCACCATCTGCGGACGGCTGAAGTACAGCCTCCACAAGTGCCAGCGCGGCACGCTCGGCGCCAGTGAAGTACGGCGAGTCCTGCCAGGACGCCACCGACGTGATCCGCTCCTCCGACTCCCCGGCCTTGCGCAGGAAGCCCGTGTGCAGAACAGTCAGGTAGGTGCTGCCGACGATCTGACCAGCACGCAGCTGGACCAGGCTGATCGTGGAGCGCGGTACGGAACCGTTGCCGGTGACCTTGAACAGCGCCGCCGACACCTCCGCCAGCTCGGGGACGAGCTCCGCGGGGTCCTCGGGCATCCGCGGAGCCATCGGGACCTTCGCCGTGATCGAACGTGTTTCCATCGCCGTCTCCTTCAGGCTTTCATGTTGCTGTCACTGACCTGACGGATCGCGACAGAGAAATGTGACCGGCGGAAGACAGTCGTTCTTGGCCAGGCAAAAGCCCGGGTCCCAGCAGTGTCAGCGAGCAGCGCTCTCGCCACCGTGATCTCAACTCAGAACAGGCCCTCGGGCCCTGGCCACCATCGGCCCCGCTGGGGTTGCCCGGTCAGACCTTGAACTCCTCGTGCGGGACCGCGCGTTCCCATACCGCCTCGAAGGCGGTGGCGCAAAGCTTGATCACGGCCGCGGATTCGCTGATCTGCGGATCCAGGGCAGCGCCATCGCCCGTGAAGATGTTGAAGCTGACAACCCGTTCGTCGATCAGCCAGAAGTCATTGCCCGGCAGGGCGATGTCCGATGCCGAACGGCGTGGAAGCCACCTCACCAGTTCGCCCGCGCCAACGTTGACGGACGTGCCCGCGTGCTCGTACCGGATGTACTCGGACACCGGCTCCGACACGATGCGCGCCCGGCGCATCACCACGCCACGCCCCACCGTGTCCTTGACGAGCTTCACCCAGCCACGCCAGTGCGCGGACTCAGGGTCGTTCCGCGCGATCCCATCCCTCTTCCACGCCGCGTAGTCGTCGCGCTCCTCGTCGACGCCGTAGGCGTCTCGCATCTCCAGGTGAACGGCGGACCGTTGGGCCGAACCCAACAGCTCTGCGAAGTCGGCCAGCGTCTGGGCCATGCTCACAGCTCCTTCGGGCCGGTGTCGGTCCGGCCATCGGTTGACGTTCAGTGCGGGGCTTACTTCTGTGTCCAGAAAGCGGTCAGGCCGGTCGGTACTCCTCATGGGGCACCGCCCGCTCCCACACCGCCTCGAAGGCCGATGCACAGAGCTTGATCAGCGACGGTTCGGTGACGACTTCCTCGGCAGTGAACTGGCCCTCCCCGCCGAAATGGTTGACCACCACCGTGGAGTCGTCCAGAAGCCAGAAGTCATTGCCCGGCAGGGCAAGACCAGTGGCGTGGTGGCGAGGCAGCCAACGGACCTGCTCTCCGGCCACGATGTTGGTGAACGTCAGGTCGTACTCGAACTGCACGTAGTCGGAGACCGGTTCGCTGATGACGCGGGCGCGGCGGACCTCCACACCACGCGTCGTGGTCTGCTGCATCAGGGTCAGCCAGGGACGCCACCACGACTCCCGGTCGGCCGGGTCGTCCCGGTGCCCGTTCTGCCAGGCCACGAACAGCGGATCGTCGCGCATGTAGCCGTCGCGCATCTCCAGGTGGACCGCTGACCTCTGGGCCGTGGCCAACAGGTCCTCGAAGTCGGACAGTTTCGGGGACACCCACATACCTCCTTCGCCACCGGCACCCGGCCGGCCATCTGCTACGTCCAGCACAGCGGGCACCTGCACACAACCCATCCGTCTCGCAGCCTGCCCAGCTCCTGTACGGGTACTTGCTTGGTTTGCGCCTTGTCCGGGGTGACGCCGGGCTGGCGCTTGTAGACGGTGACCATGGGGGTGCCGTCGCGGCTCGTAGTGATCTTCAAGGCATGCCCCCTGTGCTCCACCGGTTTGCATCGCGCATCTTCCGCACGCCTCTCGCGTCTTGCGGCATCGCTGAGCAACGCGGGTGTCGGACGACCCCCGCCAGCTCAGGTACACGGCAGCGACGCTAGCGATGGCCCGGTGACGCCCTCTACGTTGTTACGCGAGATTGCACGTGAATTACCCGAGCGAGCTAATGGCCTGGGTCACCATGGCGCGAGCTTGCGACCCGTAGACCGCCATCTCCGCCAACTCGGCAAACGCGCGTATGTACAGGGCTACTTCGCTTGGCTCAGTAACGGTCACATCGGCCGAAAGAAGCTCGATCGCAGCCTGCTCGCCATCGAAGATCATGAAAGTTTCAAGTGGCCACATGCGACGAGATGCCGAACGGGGGATGATCCCCAGCGATACGGACGGGAGCGACATCACGGCCAATAGATAACCAAGTTGTCCGGCCATCACCTCGACGCCACCGAAGCCGTAGTACAGGACATCTTCCTCGACGATCAAGGCAAATCGGTGATCTCCCTCACGAATCACATGAGATCGGGCCAAGCGTGCTTCTACAGCCTCTTCAACATCGTTGGGGAGCTGTCGAAAATCGGCAATCGCTGACAGCAACGCCGTTGCATACCCATCCGTCTGAACCAACCCGGGAACAACGTTGGAGCAGTAGACGCGAAAGTGCCGTGTCCTCTCAAAGAGGGGGATCGCCGACTCCTGAAGCCTGCGCAGGCCGGTGCGCTGTTTCCTGCGCCACTCGACGTACATCGAATCGGCAGTGCGGTTGGCAGCAATCAAGTCGGCAGCTTGCGCAGGTGCGTTACAAGTCAGACACCAAGCCCTGATGTCAGCGTCGGACGGTGGTGTCTTTGCGTTCTCGATGCGAGATGCTTTCGCAGCGCTCCAACCAGCACGGGCAGCCAGCTCACGCCCCGTCAGTTCAGCATCCAGGCGCAGGTCGCGAAGCCTCGCAGCGACAGCCTCACGGGCAGCCTGGGCGCTGGATGACGATGGAAGGGGCATGAGAGCTGGCTATCCGCTGGATCAGGTGCTCAGACCTTGAACTCTTCGTGGGAGATGGCACGCTCCCAGACGCCATCGAAGGCTGACGAGCAAAGCTGCGCCACCGCTGGGGACTTCGTCCACTCCTCTCCGAGGTACTGACCATCACCGGAGAAGTACCCGAAGCGGACGATCTCACCGTCGAAGACCCAGCAGTCGTTACCGGGCAACGCAAGGTCAGACGCCTCGCTCCTCGGGAGCCAGCGGACCAGCTCACCTGCTGCGACGTTCATGAACGTTCCGTCGTACTCGAATCGGATGTACTCGCTCACCGGCTCAGAGACGATGCGCGCCCGACGCACCACAACGCCACGAGCTACAGTCTCAGCGATCAGCGAGTGCCATGGACGCCACCACGATGCGCGGTCGGCCGGGTCATGCCGGTGCCCGGCCTTCCAATCGGCGAAACGACCAACCTCGTTGTCCACTGCATAGGCGTCCCGCATCTCCAAGTGGACCGCGGAACGCGTGCAGCGGGCTAGCACATCATCGAATTCGAACTCCGGCCCGTTCTGCTTCATCACACGCCCTCCTGATGGCAGCCACCATGCGCAACGGCAGCCGCACGACCGCTTCATCTTCCGGGATGGGCCCCGTCTTCAGGCACACGTCCCTCACTGCCTCGTCGACCTTCCACCCCTGGAACAGCATCTCCTCCGCCTCAAGGTCTACCCACACAGTCGGGCAGTTCCGCTCGTCCGTGTCGGGGTCCTTGGCGACGAACACCAGCGCCATAACTACCTCCCACAGCGTAGGGGTTACTTCGGATTGCACGAGCTTGCCGCTCACCGGCACTGGTGGTCAACGGCGCACACAAGACCTACAGCGGCGTGAAGACTGACACGCACGCCTCCCATCAAGCCAAGCCGCCACCCCGAAGCGCCAACTGGAGGCACACAAGGCGGCGTTGCGTGTACGGTCAGCCGCATCGAGCTTCGAGAACGAAGCGGCCCCCGCAAGTGTCATCTCAGGACACCGCGGGGGCCTACACCACCAAGGTCACGTAGGAGGACCTGGAGATGCTGCGGCATTTTAGCGTGCCTGAGGCCCGCTTCACCCAAGTTCCGAACGACATCATCCGCCACCCACACCTGAGTTCGGACGCCGTGCGTCTGCTGCTCTGGCTGATGTCGGTGAAGGACACCGCGAACGTGTCGCTCTCCGAAGCGGCCCGCCGTGCCGGGATCAAGAACGCCGCGTTCCAGCGGGCCAAGAAGCAGCTCAAGGCGGAGGGTTACGCCCACGAGTGGCGCCGCCAAGGTGCCGACGGTCGCTGGGCGACCACGCAGCTGATCTCCAGCGTCCCGCTGTCGGCGGAGGACGCGAGGGCCATCCGCGACGGGCACCGTCCTCCTCCGACTGCCGTAAAACCGACCGTCGGCCAGCCGACACCTCGGCCCGTCGGTCGTCCCCAAGAAAACACGGAAAAGGAGAAGGACTCTTACCGCCCACCCTCCCCAGCCCTCGCCCCAACGCCCGCCCTGCATCTGCCCGATGAGCTGGTCGAGCGCGCGGCGCTCGCCCTCGCCTCCGTCTCGCACAGCGAGCGCCGTCTGTGCCTGACCGGCCGGGAGGTCAAGGAGCTCGCCCCGCTCGCCGCCGACTGGCTGCTGCGCGGAGCGAGCGTCCGCGATCTGCGCGCGCAGCTGACCACCGGCCTCCCGGAGCCGGTCCACCACCCGGCGGCGTTCGTCCGCGACCGCCTGGTGCGCAAGATGCCGGAGGCACCGCCAGTGGCCGCCCAGCGACCTGTGTCGGCACCGAAGCAACCGCGCGTGGCGCGCTCGCGCGAGTGCCGGGGCGACCACACGCAGCCGCTCCTCTTCCAGCCCGTGGGGGACGAAACCCTGTGCCGTGCCTGCCGCGTGGCGGACACCTCCGGTGCGGTGGCCGCCACCGCACGGGGCGCGGCGGCCGTACGCGCGGCACTGCGCGGAGCGTGACTCAGTACCCGATCGTGAAGCGCCGCTGGACGAAGCGCGGCAGTTCGACCTCGTCGAGGATCGCCACGGCGGTGTCCTCGATGGAGATGCGGCTGCGCCCGTCGGCGTCGAGCACCGGCTGGTCCCCACCGATCCGGAACCGGCCGGTGCGCTCGCCCGGGGCGATCTCCTCGGCCGGACTCAGGTACGTCCACAGCCGGTTGGACAGGCGCAGGACGTTGAGGGCATCCCGGTGTCCTCGTACCGCAGCGGCGTACTCCCGTGGCAGGCCGAGGTAGTCGAGGCTCTCGTTCAGGTGCTCGTCGGAGTCGGCCCGGACGAGTCCGGGCTCGACCTCGAGGCTGCCCGCGCCGCCGATCACGATGAGCCGGGTGTGCGGCCTGGTGTCCAGCGCCTTCAACAGGGCTCTGGCGGCGGTGGCGTAGACCGTCGGGTCCTCGATCGAGCGCCGGACCGTCTCGGCGAAGTCCTTGGCGGCGTTGCCGGGCTGGAAGCCGCTGATGAGCACGTCCAGTCCGTCGATGACCGCCGTGACGCTGTCGGCGTCGAGGACGTCGACGCTCTTCCAGACGACGTTCTCCCGCTCCTCGCTGATGCGTGAGGCGTCGCGCGTGAACGCCGTGACGCGGTGCCCGCGCCCGAGGGCTTCGGTGACGATGCGCTGCCCGATGGCGCCGGTCGCGCCGATGACTCCTACGTGCATGACTCTCCCCTTGATCGAAGGGCGTTGCCGCCCCGAACATGTGACGCCGTGCAGTGACTGTACGGCGTGAAGTTTTAGCACGGCAAGCAGCAAAGTGACGTTGTAGAGTGCGTGCGTGGCAAGCACCAGAGGACGTCGTGAGCGACTGCGGGCCGAGACCACGGCCGAGATCAAGACCATTGCCCTCGGGCTGATGTCCTCAGGCGGACCCGACGCGATCACCCTTCGCGCCATCGCGCGCGAGATGGGCATGTCCGCCAACGCCATCTACGGCTACTTCGCCACCCGCGACGATCTGGTCACCACGCTCATCCGCGACTTGTACACCTCGCTCGCCGATGCTGTGGACGCGGCGCGCGATGCCCTACCCGCCGAGGATCCGGCCGGCAGGATCCGGGCGTGGGCCTGCGCCTTCCGGGACTGGGCGCTCACCAACCCCGAGGGATTCCGACTGATTTACGGTGCCCCCGTACCCGGCTACCGCCCACCCGAGAGCGGCGCCGCGCCGGAGGCCGAACACCGCATCTGCACCGGCCTCACCCGGCTGGCCGCCGAAGCCTGGCCGCAGGCCGAACCGCTCTACGCGGGCAGCAGCTTCGAGTGGTCCGACTTCGACCCCAAGCTGGTCGACAAGGTGCGCGAGACCTTCCCCGGCCTGCCGCCCGCCGCCGTGGCCGTCGCCCTGCGCATCTGGGGACACCTGCACGGCCTGGTCTCCCTGGAGATCTACGGTCACTTGGGCACACAGACCCCCAACCCCGCCAAGATCTACCGCGAGGAACTCGACCGGCTGCTCCGCTCGCTCGGCCTCACGCCCGCCTGAACGCGCGCCTGTGCGCCCCTGCTTCCTCCACTGCGCCGTCGCACCCCTGGGTGATGACGGCGCGAATCCGGCGCACACTCATGCGCGTGCAGCCATGGATACCCGCGGCCGTCCGCACCGTCCGGCACTGGCCCGCCTGCGCGGCGCCGGCACTGCTCGGTGTCGTGGTGGCCGCCACGGAGTACACGGCGGGCAGGGAGAACCCCGTCCGGGTGGTCGTCATCGCCTGGACCATCCTGGTCATCGGCACCGTCGCGGTCGACTCCCTCCGCCCCCACCCGATGTCCGCCGCCCGGCGCCGCCTCCTGCTGGCCTCGCTCGTCCCGACCATCGTGGCCAGCAGCTACGTAGGGCAAGGGGCCGGCCATCTGGGCTGGGACTGGATGTACCTCAGCGGCTTTCTCGCCTTCCTCGCCGGGGTAGAGCTGAGCGAATCACTGAGCGGCACCCTCCACACCACCCTGAACACCCTCGTCGACAGCGGAACCATCTGCCTCTCGGCGCCCGAACTCCGCACATTCCTCGAGGACTTGTGGCTCATGGCCCGACGGAACGCGAAAGTGGCGGGCGCGGTGGTCGGTTCGGCCCTGCTCGTGACCTGGCTGCTCTCGGTGCACCCGATCGACCTGCTGCACGCCCCGAACGATCTGTCGCACATCGCGTCCCACGATCCGGCCGGGCTGGTCATCCAGCCCCTGGCCGGGGTGGTCGCAGGGCAGCGCCTCGGGCGCATGGTCGCGTACGGAGCCATCTGGCGCCGCCGGCCGTGCGCGTACCACCTCATGCCGGGCCACCCGGACGGCGCGCTCGGCCTCGGCCCGATCGGCAGGTTCTACTTCCGACAGTCCCTCATCGTCGGCCTGCCCGCCGCGTACCTCGCCGTCTGGTGGTTCATCATCCCGGCACTGCCCTACTACCTGCCGTGGCGCGGCCCCTACCTGGGGCTCCTCGTGCTGGCCATCACCTTCGAACTCCTCGCCTTCCTGCTGCCGATGTGGGCGATCCACCGGGAGATGCGCAGGCAGGCCGGTCACTGGAACGCGGAGGCGACCCGGCTGATACCGAGGATCCGGACGGTGCAGAAGACCCTGGTCCGTGCCACCAGCGGCCACGAGAGCATCGACAGGGAGCTGACCGTCCTCCTGGAGTGGCACCACACCCTGCGGAAGGCACCCACGTGGCCCATCGACCCGCGTCTGCGGCGCTGGTTCACGCTCAACAACGCCGCACTGTTCGTGCCGGTCCTCAGCTACCTCGCGCGGGAACCGCAGGTGTGGCACCAGATCGCCACGGTTTTCAGCGGCCTGAAGCGCTGACGCCTACATAAGAGTCGTCGCCGAGGCGACGACCCGGGCCTTCTTCGGCTGGTCCGGGTTGCCGTAGCGGATCTCGACCCGGGGGTGCGACTTGAGGAAGTCGCTGTCTATCAGACGTACTTGCTGCGGGTGGTCCACCGTGCGGCGTGCGATGTCCGTGTCGAGGAAGAACCCGAACTCGCCGGTCGCGGGCGCGTAGACGAAGAACTGGCCGCCCGCGTACGTCCGCTTCGCCACGTCCTCGGTGAGGACCAGCGACCAGTAGTCCACGCAGACGCCCGCCGGGCACATGAAGCGGTACTCGGCCTTGAGGCCCTCCAACTCCATCCAGCGGAAGGGGTTGTCGGACGCAGCGTGCACGGCGGTGCCCCGCGCCTCGGAGGCGTACGCCCCCTGCGCGAGGGGCATGCCGAGGGTTGCCACGGCCAGGGCCGCGGTGAGGGCGCGGAACACGATGCGGGGTGCCACGTCGGGATCTCCAGTCCTGTGTGTGATCGGTTCGATACGACTGGTGATCATCGTCGTGGCATTCAACCCCGGCAATGGCCGGCCGACAGAACCGGCCAACCGCACATGCCCCGACATGGCCGGATCGCACCGGTTCAGGCCGAGTCGAGCCCTTCCTTGCGCAGCCGGTCCAGGACGTCCTCGCCCACCACGATCCCGAACGTCTCCTCCAGCACCCGCCCCAGCTCGTCCGGTTCGACCTTCCGCTCGGTCGACGAGCCGTCGGGGCGGAACGTGGTCAGCGTCGTGGCATCGAGCCGGTCGTGCTGCGTGGCGCTGAACTTCTGGGTGAACAGGCGCTTCACGAACGGCGAGCGCTCGTGCGTGGAGACGTAGTGGCTGCCCACCACGTAGTCGATCGTGTACTGCGACCTCAGCGTGAACGTGTGCCGGTCCTCCCAGCCGTTCGCCCGGTACTGGTGAAGCCACCAGTCGTCGACGCCGAGCGCACCGTCGCGCCGCTCCATCCGGAAGCACCAGCCCTCGAGGTCGACCTCGTTGCCGTCGGCGATCTCGATCGGCTCCAGCGGGCCGGAGCCGAACCCCACGTCGCACAGCCACAGCCGGTCGTCGTCCACGGGCGAGACCGCCAGCAGACCGTGAGTGGCCGGCAGCACCTTCTGCGCGCCCAGCGTCACCCGGCCCATCAGCCCGGTGAACTCGAACCCGAACCGCTCGAGCACGGCGGCGAACAGCACGATGTGCTCGAAGCAGTAGCCGCCGCGCCGGCCGCGCACCAGCTTGTCCTGCAGGGACGCGAGGTCCAGCAGCACGGGCAGCCCCAGCACCGCGTTGATGTTCTCGAACGGTATCGACGTGACGTGCGCCCGCTGCAGCCCCCGCAGCACCTCCAGCGTCGGCGCCCGCTCCCCCTCGTATCCGATACGGGCCAGGTAGGCGTCCAGGTCCAGCTCGTCGCCGTTCCACCCGTGCCCGGAGTCCGCCTGCGTCATGGTCCATCCCTTTCGGGGTCAACAATCCGTACGACCTCGACGGTAGGCGGTGGAGTGCGCTCCAGGCCTCTGGTGAAAGGCGTGATCCTGCTCGCCTTTCGGTCCTAGGACCAGGGACGTACGGCCCGGCGTGGTGACCACCGCGCCGGGCCGGTGCCCCGTCACACGAAGGGCGTGATCCGCTCCTCGATGCCCAGCAGCACCTTGCCGTAGACCTCCAGGCCCACCGCGGGCTGGGCGACCGAGTGCCGGCCGGCGACGCTCGAGTCCCGCCAGATGCGCTGCAGCGGATTCGCGTCGGCGAAGGAACCGCCGCCGTGCACGTCGAGCAGGATGCCGATGGCGTCGACGGCGTTCTTGATGGCGTGCCCGGCATCCGCGCGGACCCGGGCACGCTTCAGCACCTCGAGCTCGGCGCCGCGGGCGGCGGCCTCGTCGATGTCCGCGGCGGCGCGGTGCACATGCAACTGCGCGGTGTCGATCCGCAGAGAAGCCTCGGCGATCTGGAGCTGTACGGCGACCGACTCGGCCTGCGTCTCGTAGTAGGTGTACGAGATCGGCTTGGTCACCGCCTTCTCCATGACCAGCTTCAACGCGGCCCGCGCCATGCCCACTTGGGGCCCGGCGAGGCCCAGGGCGAGGAGCGGCGCGAGCGCCGAGCGGAACAGGCCCGTCGGCCCGTGCACCGTGGGCAGCTCGCCATCGATCGCGCGCGGCACGGAGATGACGCGGTGCTCGGGCACGAAGACGTCCTCGGCGATCAGGCAGTTGCTGCCGGTGCCGCGCATCCCCGCGACGTGCCAGACGTCCTGCATCTCCAGGTCCGTGCGCGACACCAGCGCCATCGCCTGGTCGACGACGGCGCCGCTCTCGTCGACCAGCGGCATGCCCAGCACGGCCCAAGTCGAGTGCCAAGCACCGGAGTTGTAGTACCACTTGCCGGACGTGCGCCAGCCGCCCTCGACCTTGCGGTTGGTGATGGTGGCGGGGGTGAAGACACCGGTGACCCGTGCGTCGGGGTCGGCGCCCCATACCTCCTCCTGTGCCTCGAGGGGGAACAGTCCGGCCAGGAAGGTGCAGGTGTTGACCACGGCCACGACCCACCCCGTGGAGCCGTCGCCCTCCGCGACGGCGGACGACACGTCGACCAGGGTGCGCATGTCGGCCTCGTATCCGCCGAAGCGCCGCGGCACGGTCAGCTTGAACAGCCCCGTGTCCGTGAGCGCGTCGATCACCTCGTCGGTGATCCTGCGGTCCGCCTCGATTCTGGCGGAGTGCTCGCGCAGCAGCGGGTGCAGCGCGGTGGCCCGCGCCACCATCTCGGCGGTGGTCGGGGCGGAAGTGACTGAAGTGTCGGTGATGCTCATGCCTGTCTCCAAAGCCTTGAACATGTGCTGAAACGACGGGAGTTACGCGGGTTACGCGACGGGGGCGAACGCGGAGTGCGTACCGAAGGTCCGGTGGCCGTAGACCAGCGGCGCCGCCGTGGACGTACGGGCGTGGACGACCGTCCCCAGCAGCAATAGGTGGTCACCGCCCTCGACCACCGAGGCCAGCTCGCACACGAGCCAGCCCGGCGCGTCCGGCAGCCGCGGCAGCCCGTGGTCGTACTCCCACCGGACCCCGGCGAAACGACTGGCCGACCGGCGGGCGAACCGCGTTGCCAGCGCCTCCTGTTCCGCGCCGAGCACGTTCACCCCGAACCGCCCGGTCGCCAGGATGCGGGCCAGTAGTCCCGAACCGCGGTCCAGGGCCACCGACACCATCGGCGGGCGCAGGGACAGCGACGCGAACGCGCTGACGGTCGCCCCGTACGGCGCCTCGTCCTCGGTGGCGGTCACGACGGTCACCGGGGCGCAGACCCCGGCCATCAGATCCCGGAAGTCCTGCTCGGTCATCATGGCGTCCCCTCCAATCCATCATGATGATTACCGTGATCATGCATGGGGCTTTGAAAGGACGTCAAGAGATGCGATGCTATTGACCATAATCATTTACGAGTTGAGGCACGGGGAGGCCGCATGGCAGCCGCAGACGACACCCGAGGGGGCCTCGAGGCGCCCGCCCTGCGGCGCGGCGACTGGGAGCGCACCGCGGCCTCCCGCGCCGAGGTCGCCGCCGAGCGCATCGCGGCCCTGGTCGCGGACGCGGAGCCGGGCGTACGCCTGGGCACCAAGGAGGAACTCCGCGCCACCTGCGGGGTGTCGGTCGGCACGTTCAACGAGACCCTGCGGCTGCTCCAGTCCCGCGGCCTGGTCACCGTACGCCCCGGCCCCGGCGGCGGCCTCTTCGCCGCCGAACAGTCACCCATGCGCCGCCTGGGCAACTCCGTTCTCGCGCTGGACACCCTGGACACCCACCAGCCGGACGGCGCCCGCGCCGAGGAGGCCCGCCGCATCCGCGACGCCCTGGGTCCGCTCCTGGTCGAGGACGCCCTCTGGCACGCCTCGCCGGCCGATCTCGCCGCGATCCGGCGCGAGTTGGCGGACCTCGCCAAGGCCGCACGCGAGTCCGACCCGGCCGCCTTCGCCGCCGCCGACCACCGGCTCCGTACGCGGCTCACGGCCGTCAGCCCGAACGCGCTGCTGCGCTCGCTGTACGCGACGCTGCTGCCCCTCGCCGAACCCGATGCGGCCGAGCAACTCCAGGAGCGGTACGAACACCATGCCGCGCTCGTCGACGCACTCGAGGCCCGCGACCGCGACAGGGCGCTCGGCCTCTCCTTCTAACCCTCAACTAGGCTCTCCCAATGCCCATTGACGACATACCTGTCGACGAACTCGCCCGCTCCTGGGACGAGATCAACGAGAACTACGACACCCTGTGGAACGACGAGTACGACCACACGGCCCTCGGCTGCGCCGCGCGCCTTGTCGCCCACCCCGGCGGGGAGTCGGCCTTTGTATGGACGATCGGGCTGGTCCTGATGGCTCCCTACGTCGCGTACGGGTCCGGCGACGACGTCGCGCCGCAAGCCAAGGCGGCGTTGAAGGCCACCGACCATGCGCTGCGCGACCGGCCCTGCGGCCATGAGACGCACCCGTACGAGGAGCACGAGGCCGAATACGACGAGGATCTCGCCGGGCAGTTGCCCGAACTGGCCGACCAGGATGCCGAGTGGGACGAGGACCATCCACGGGAGGCATGGCTCTGCCCGCGCAACGTCGCGGGATTCGCGCGCATCGCCATGGACATCATCGAGCCCGGCTCCGCCACGGACATTCCGCCTCGGTTGCACGTGGGAGCCCGGGAAGCCATCGACTCGCTCTCGGCCCTGCTCAACGGCTACCCGGAGCCCGGGACGGAGATCGCCGAGGAGATCTCCTACCACGCGTCGGTTCTCCGGACCGCCGACCCGGCGGAGCGCCCCGGATGTCTGCTGGTCGCGGTGGCACTGTCCTGGATCGCCGTCTCCGACATCGTCATCGACGGGAGGGAATCCGCGATCGGCGAGCTCGTCTCGGCGCTGGAGAAGGCGTTGTCGCACTACGCCGACGCGTCGTGCGCGCACGAGCAGCACACGCCCCCGCCCGGCAGCGGCCCGGCCGCCGTGGAGGTCGGCATCATGCTGACCAGCCCCGGAGGGCGCGCCCTCTACGAACAGGGCATCAGGGAAGGCCGGGACGCACCGCTGGAGCACCTGCTGTGCCCGGTCGCCCTGGCGGAGATTGCCAGGGAGTCGCTGAGCACGCTGCGTCAGTCGTCCTGACCGTCCTCGAGCGCCTCGGCCACGATGGAACGGAGGTGGCGCAGCGACGGGGGCATCCGGGTCAGCAGCCAGTACTCCAGGGACCGGTCCGGGTCGGTCCGGGACACCGTCCCCTCGGTCACCCGGCCGGCGAAGACATTGATCACGCGGCCGGCGTCCGTGACCGTGAAGCCGCGGTAGCCCAGCCCCGGGGGCGGGGGCGGGGCCACCGGGCTCGCGGGTGGAAGTCCGGCCGTCAGCGCGCGGAATTCCTCGGCGGCCCCGGGATCGAGGGACCAACGGGGATTGGGGCGACCGCTGAACAGTTCCAGTTCCACCAGCATGGGTCTACTCACCTGATGACGACCGATTTCCCGGCGTAGAAGTAGCCGCAGAAATCACGGTAGCCGCCGCGGTTGGCCGTTTCCGGATTCGTGATCGTGTGACCGCTGTTGTCGTAGTTCCGGGCCGGCGTCGTGCCAGGCTTGTGCCCCCAGAAGTTGCCGTTGTGGAACCTGTACCAGTGGTAGTCCGTGCCCGGCCAGACGACAAGTGCCATGAGCCAGCGGGGCTTTTCGCTGTCCGGCAGGCACTGGCCCCGCCGGACGAGACGGTCGGCCAGGGCGGCGTTGGCGACGTTCGGACAGGCCATGACCCCGGTCATGGCTCCGTGCGCCCGGCCGGGCTGGGCGAAGGTGTCGGTGCGCCTGTTGCTCGCGTAGTTGTAGCAGTTGTTCTTGGGCTGGACGGCCGGGGTGTTCCAGAAGCCGGGGTTGTACGCGCCGAGTTCGATGTAGCAGGTGACGGTCGGTTCGGCTTCCTGAGCGGTCGTACGCGCGGGGTACCCGGCGAGGACCGGGGACCGGGTCCAGGCCGGCGGGTCGGCCGCGAAGGTGTCGATCTCGCCGAGTACGAGGTCGCGGAGCCCCTCGTCGAGCGGCGTCTGCTCGTGCTCGGCCAGCTCCGTGTCCGCGTGGCGGGTCATGTCCTCCACGACCCGGCGGGCCAACTCGGCCGAACGGCCGAGGTTCCGGGCACCCAGGGTGCCCAGCGCGAAACTGCGGGGTACGGACTCGGGCCAGGGCTCGTCGTCACTGACCGCGGAGACCACGACCTCGCGATACCCCAGGCCGTCGTACCCCGCCCCGGGTATCCCCACCGCTTCTTCCGCCGCGTCGGCCACGTCCGATAACAGACTTCTCACCGTGCTCTCGTCGGTGATGATCCAGGACGGGTCAGGGCGGCCGGAGAACATACTGACGTCAATGCGCAGCATGCCGACGCTCCTCAACTGTTGGGAAACTCGTGTCCCTTGGTGGTATCGCGCCCGGTGAGGCGGGTCAATCACTTCCGCAGAAGTGAAATCGTCCTCTTCCGATTCATGGCCTGACCTGCGGTCGGCGGATCCGGGAAACCCGGCTCATTTGAATTCTGAATGACCGGTTCGTTTCAGGGAGGCGACTCGCCGCGGTGGCCCCATCCAAGAACGCTCTGTTCGGGTGCGGGCTTATGCTTATAGATCTCTTCGCTCGCCTTCTCCTCCCGGTCCTTCCCCTTCCGGGCCTTTGCCGCTTTCTCCTGCTGCTCGCGCTTGCGCTCGTCCTTGTGCCTGTGCTTTCTTCCGGGCAGCCCGATCATGACTGGCCCCCTCTCGCACTTCGCCCCTCTTCCAGGTTCACACGCCCTGCGTGCGGCGCGCGTAGGCGCGGGCCGCACGGGCACGGTCGCCGCAGCGCACCGAGCACCAGTGGCGGCGGGCGTGGGTGCGCAGCAGGTAGCGCTGGCACGGGGGCGAGCCGCAGGCGGCGAGCCGTGCGGCGTCGGGGCCGGTGAGCAGGTCGGCGGCGTCGGCGGCGATGACCGCGAGGGCGTGGTCGACGACCTGGTCGATGGGGTGCGCCTGGACCCGGTGCAGGCCCTGCGCGGGATCCCAGCGCAGCAGCGCGGCCGTGGGGGCGCCGGTCAGCGCCTCGTTGACGGCGCGCAGTGCCGCGTCCGGTGCGGGGATGGCGTCGATCCGGGAGGCGAGCAGGGCTCGCACCTGATCCCGCAGGGCTCGTACCCGGACCGCGCACACCTCGTACAGCTCGGTACCGGCCGGTACGAGATCGCGTTCGGTCAGCCATTGCGCAGCCGCCTCGGGCGAGCCGAGCAGGTCCAGGTACAGGCCGCCCGGCAGGGCGAGCGCGGTGTTGGCGAAGTCGAGTGCGCGGTACTGCTCCGCACCCGGTGCGGGCTCGGGGATCGCGGAGGCGTCCGTCATGGTTCTCATGCTAACCCTTGCGCGTTTCCGTGAGACGGGGCTACCTTTATCTCACGGAAAACCTCCCACTTACCCGTGAGGACACGAGCATGACGCCTACCGAGCACCCTCCAGTCAGCACCTTCGGCGGCCCGACCGCCCTGATCGAGTACGGCGGTCTGCGGTTCCTCACCGACCCCACCTTCGACGCCCCCGGTGAGTACCCCATAGGCGACAGCCGGTCCCTCACCAAGACCGCCCCCACCGCCGCCACGCCCGCCCAACTCGCCCCGATCGACGTGGTGTTGCTCTCCCACGACGAGCACCCCGACAACCTCGACCACGCGGGCCGCGCACTGCTGGCGGACGTCCCCCTGACCCTCACCACCCGCGGCGGCGCGGGCCGCCTCGGCGGCACCGCCCGGGGCCTGGCCCCCTGGGAGACCGTCGACCTGCCCCGCCCCGACGGCGGCACCCTGACCGTGACCGCCGCTCCCGCCCAGCACGGCCCCGAGGGCTGCGAACCCGTCACCGGCGAGGTGATCGGCTTCGTCCTGACCGCCCCCGACCTGCCCACCGTCTACGTCAGCGGCGACAACGCCTCGCTGGACGTGGTCCGGCAGATCGCCGACCGCTTCGCCCCCGTCGACACCGCCGTCCTCTTCGCCGGCGCCGCCCGCACCGGCCTCTTCGACGGCGCCCTGCTCACCCTCGACAGCCGCCAGGCCGCCGAGGCCGCCGCCATCCTGGCCGCCCGGCGCGTGGTCCCCGTCCACTTCGACAGCTGGGGGCACTTCACGGAGGGGCACGCGCACCTGGACGCCGCGTTCACGGCGGCGGGGCTGCGGGACCGGCTGGAGTTGGGGGCTTACGCCAAGCGGTAGTCCTCGTGCGGCACCGCCCGCTCCCACACCGCCTCGAACGCCGCGGCGCAGAGCGCGATCACCGCCGCGGCCTCGCTGTCCTGCGGTTCGAGTGCCGCGCCGTCCCCCGTGAAGATGTTGAACCGCACGATGCGGTCGTCCATCAGCCAGAAGTCATTGCCCGGCAGCGCGATGTCCGAGGCCGACCGCCTCGGCAGCCATCTCACCTGCTCCCCCGCACCGGTGTTGACGGGCGTGATCGCGTGCTCGTACCGGATGTATTCCGTCACCGGTTCCGACACGATGCGTGCCCGGCGCATCACGACGCCACGGTCGACCGTGCCCCTGACGAGGCTTGCCCACGCCCGGCAGTGCGGGGCCCCGGGGTCGATCGGCTCGCCTCGCCGCCACGCGGTGACGTGCTCCTGTTCCTCGCCGACGCCGTAGATGTCACGCATCTCCAGGTGCACGGCCGACCGTTGGGCCGAGCTCAGCAGCGTCTCGAAGTCGGGCAGGCCTGACGACATTGGTGCTCCTCCTCAGGAGTCGCGGGGTCGCGGGGTCGCGGGGTCGCGGGGTCGTGCGTGAACTGTCCATCGCCACCGCAGCCGTTGACCGGCAGAGTCGCACCGTCGCTTACGGCTTCGAAAGATGCCTGCCGAACACCCATGGCAAAATCAGCGGGTGCAGATCGGGATACTCGGGCCGCTGGAGGTCCGCACAGGCGACGACGGCTCGGCCGACGTGCCGGGTGCGCGGTTGCGCGGGCTGCTGATCGCCCTCGCGCTCAGGCCGGGGCACGTGGTCCCGAAGGCGTCGCTCGTCGACTGGATCTGGGGGGAACGCCCGCCCGCCGACGCGACGAACGCCCTGCAGCGCCTGGTCTCCCGGCTGCGGAAGGTCCTGCCGGACGGGGTGATCGAGGGGCAGACAGACGGCTACCGGCTGGCGGTGGAGCCCGACGCCGTCGACGCCGTACGGTTCGAACGCCTCGTCGTCGCGGGCCAGGCCCGTACCGAGGACGTCTCCCGGCGGGTGCGGCTGCTGCGCGAGGCCCTCGGGCTGTGGCGCGGTGCGGCCATGCAGGACGTCGGTCCGCAGGACAGCGCCGCGTTCGACGCCGCGGTCATCCGGCTCGAGGGGCTGCGCCTGACCGCCACGGAGGAGTGGGTCGACACGGAGGTCACCCTCGGGCGCGGTGCGGAGATGGTCACGGAGCTGACCGACCTCGTGGCCGCGTACCCGCTGCGGGAACGGCTCGTCGCCGCGCTGATGCGCGCCCTCGTCGCGGCCGGCCGCGACAGCGAGGCGCTGCTGGTGTACCAGCGCGCGAAGGAGGCGCTGGCCGACGCGCTGGGCGTCGACCCCTCGCCGGAGCTGTCCGCGCTGCATGTCGCCCTGCTGCGCGGCGAGTTGGGGCGGCGCGAGGAGAGCCCCAGGACCAACCTGCGCGCCGAGCTGACCACCTTCGTCGGCAGGGACGCCGATGTCACCGCGGTCCGCGGGCTCATCGCCGGACACCGGCTCACCACCGTGATCGGGCCGGGCGGCTCGGGGAAGACCAGGCTGGCCACCGAGACCGCGCGCACGCTGCTCGGCGATCTGCCGGACGGGGCCTGGCTGGTGGAGCTCGCCGCGATCGGCGCGGACGGCGACGTGGCGCAGTCGGCGCTCGCCGGACTGGGCCTGCGGGACGCCCTGCTCGGCGGGGCCCGGAACGCGGAGCTGACGGACCGGATCATCGCCGCGATCCGCGAGCGCGAGGCACTGCTGATCCTGGACAACTGCGAGCACGTCATCGAGTCCGCGGCGATGTTCGCCCACCGGCTGCTCGGGGAGTGCCGGCGGCTGCGGATCCTGGCGACGAGCAGGGAACCGCTCGGCATCACCGGGGAGGCGCTGTGGCCGGTCGAGCCGCTGGCCGTGCCGGAGGGGGACGCGGGCCCGGGCGAGATCGCGTCCTCGCCCGCCGTCCAGCTGCTGCGGGACCGGGCCGGGGCGGTGCGCCGGGACCTCGCGGCCGACACCCGCACGCTGGCGACGATGGTGCGCGTCTGCCGGGCGCTGGACGGGATGCCGCTGGCGATCGAACTGGCCGCGGCCCGGCTGCGCACGATGCCCATCGACCAGCTCGCCAACCGGCTCGACGACCGCTTCCGCCTGCTGACCAGCGGCAGCCGCACCGCGCTGCCGCGGCACAAGACGCTGCGCGCGGTGGTCGACTGGAGCTGGGAACTGCTCACCGATGCCGAACGCGTGGTCCTGCGCAGGCTCTCGGTGTTCTCCGGCGGGGCGAGCCTGGAGGCGGCCGAACAGGTCTGCGCGGGCGCGGACAACGCGCACGACGCGCACGACGCGGTCGACGCGGTCGACGCGGACAACATCGGCGACGCGGTCGAGCGGGAGCAGGTGCTCGAGCTACTCACCGCTCTGGCCGACAAGTCGCTGCTGCTGGCCGAGGGCGACGGCGCCCCGCGCTACCGCATGCTCGGCACGATCAAGGAGTACGCCGCGCACCGGCTCGCGGAGGCCGGGGAATCGGACCTGGCGCGCCACGCGCACCTGGCCTTCTTCACCGAGCTCGCCGAGACCGCGGAGCCGCACCTGCGCCGCGCCGAGCAACTGGAGTGGCTGGCCACGCTCGGGGCCGAGCACGACAACATCGGTGCGGCGATGCGCGGCGCGCTCGCCGCGGGCGATGCGCAGGCGGCGATGCGGCTCGCGGCGGGTACGGGCTTCTACTGGTGGCTCGGCGGGCTCAGGACCGAGGGCGTCGAGCTGATCACCGCGGCCGCCAGGATGCCCGGCGAGGTGACGGACGAGGTCCGGGCCACGGTGTACGCGCTGGTCGTGATGTTCGTGACCTCCGGGCTGGGCGACGAGCGCCAGGCCGCGGAGTGGATCCGCGAGGCGCACCGGCTCAGCGGGCACGGCGGGAGCGGCGGGCACCGCTATCCGCACGTGAGGCTCGTCGCCCCGCTGGAGCGCATACTGCGGGAGCCCGGGGCGTCCCTGTCCGCGTTCGAACCGCTGCTGGACGACGAGGACCCCTGGGTTCGTGCGCTGGCCCGGTGGCACATGGGCAAGATGCGGATCGCGTTCGGCCAGGACGGGCAGGAGGCGGGCGCGTACCTGGAGGCGGCGCTCGCCGAGTTCCGGGCGCTCGGCGAGCGGTGCGGTATCTCGCTCGCCCTGACCGAGCTCGCGGACCGGCTCGCCCTGCACGGTGAGTTCGCCGGTGCGTGCGAGCACTACGAGCAGGCGATCACGGTCGTCACCGAGGTCGGCGCCATCGAGGACGTCATCCAGCTGCGGTCGCGGCAGGCACGGCTGTACTGGCTGCTGGGCGCCGAGGACTCCGCCGCGGCCGCCGTCGCGGAGGCGGAGCGGTGCGCGGAGCGGGTCACCTGGCCGGACGCGCTGGCCACGCTGGCTCTCGCGAAGGCGGAGCTCGCCCGGTGGGGCGGCAACGCCGAGGAGGCGTACGAGCAACTCCGCATCGCGACAGCCCTGCTGGGCGACGAAGCGGAGCGGGCGCAGTTCCGCGCGGTGAGGCACGACCTGCTCGGCTACCTCGCCGACGACCTCGGCGAGGCCAGGGCGCACCGCGCGGCGGCCTGTGAGGCGGCGTCCGAGGCGGGGCACGCGCTGGCGATCGCGCACATGCTCATCGGGGTCGCGGACCTGGCACTGCGCCGCGACGAGCACGAGCAGGCGGCGCGGCTGCTCGCGGCGAGCGCGGGCGTGATGGGGCTGCGGGACCGCTCTCACCCGGACGCGGCCCGGATCGAGCAGGCAGCACGACGCCGCCTCGGCGACGCGAAGTTCGCCGAGGCGGCTCGGGAGGGGGCGCGGACCGACTGGCCCCGGCTGGTCGAGGTCACGCTCGCTTCTTGAACGCGGAGACCGACCACACGTAGCCGACGAGCGCGAACCCGACGCACCAGGCGGCGGCCGCGATCGCCTTGCCGGCCTGTGGCTCGCCCCCCGCGAGCAGTGCGCGCAGCGTCTCGATGATCGGCGTGAAGGGCTGGTACTCCGCGAACTGCCGCACACCGACGCCCATCGTGTCCGCGGGGACGAACGCGCTGCTCAGGAACGGCAGCATGATCAACGGCACGGTGGCCATGCCCGCCGATTCCACGGACTTCGCCCCCAGACCCATGGCGACCGTGAGCCAGCTCGTCGCGAAGGCGAGCAACAGCAGGATGCCGACCACTCCGAGCCACTGGGGGAAGCTCGCATGCGGACGGAACCCCATCGCGAAGCCGACTCCGGTGATGGCCGCGCAGCTGAGCAGGCTGCGCACTGTCGTGGAGACGACATGGCCGGCCAGCACGGCGCCGTAGGAGACGTCCATGGTCCTGAACCGGTTGATGATACCCTTCGTCATGTCGTCGTTCACGGCCGCCGAGGTCGGCCCCAACCCGTAGGTGATGGCCATCACGAGCATGCCCGGCACCGCGTAATCGATGTATTTGCCCGAGACATTGAAGGCGCCGCCGAACACCCAGACGAACATCAGCATGATGACGATGGGCAGCAGAATCGCGTTGAACAGCGTGACCGGATTCCGGGCCGTGTGCTTGAAGTTGCGACGAAGCATGATCGCCGTATCGCCGAACGGCGCCGATATGCTGCTCACTTGGCCACTGCCTCCGTGCTCGTGCGCTCGGTCAGAGCGAGGAAGACCTCATCGAGGTCGGGGGTGTGTACGGTCAGCTCGTCCGCCTCGATGCCGACCGAGTCCAGCCAGTCGAGGACGGCGCGCAGCTCGCGCTGGCTGCCGTCGCTCGGGATCTGCAGCGACAGCGTCTCGTCGTCCGCGGTGACCTCGCGCAGCGCGGTGGCGGCGGACCGGTACGCGGCCGGGTCGGTGAACCGCAGCCGCACGTACCCGCCGGGGATGAGCCGCTTCAGCTCGTCGGCGGTCCCTTCGGCGACGATCGTGCCACCGTTCAACACCGCGATACGGTCGGCGAGTTCGTCGGCCTCGTCCAGATACTGGGTGGTGAGGAAGATGGTGGTGCCGTCGGCCACCAGCTCGCGGACGATCCCCCACATCGTGCGCCTGCTGCGCGGGTCCAGACCCGTCGTCGGCTCGTCCAGGAAGATGATCTGCGGGTCGCCGACCAGCGTCATCGCCAGGTCCAGCTTCCGGCGCATACCGCCGGAGTACGCCGACGCCCTCTTGTCCGCCGACTCCCCCAGGTCGAACCGTTCCAGCAGCCCCGCGACCACCCGGTCACCGGAGCGCACGCGCTTCAGGTCCGCCATCATCCGCAGGTTCTCCCGGCCGGTCAACAGCTCGTCCACCGCGGCGAACTGCCCGGTCACGCCGATGGCGGCGCGCACCTCTTTGGTCTTGGCCGCCACATCGTGCCCGGCGACGCGCACCATCCCGGCGTCCGCCTTCATCAACGTCGTCAGGACGTTCACCGTCGTCGTCTTGCCCGCCCCGTTGGGGCCGAGCATCGAGAAAACCGAACCCGCGGCGACCTCGAAGCCGATGCCGTCGAGCACGACTTTGTCGCCATATGCCTTGCGCAGCCCTGAAACCGCGATCGCCGAACTCTTCATGCGTCCAACCATCGCGACCGGCCCTGACACGCACCTGTCACGCCCCTGACACGCCCACTGACGCGATCCGAGTCAGTTCGCAGTTCGCCTTCCGGGGACAAGGTCAGATGAGACTGCCCGGCCCTGTCACGTACACGGATCCAGCAGGAAGACGGGGATCACGCGGTCGGTCTTCTCCTGGTATTCGGCGTACGGCGGATACGCGGCGACCGCGCGCTCCCACCACTCGGCCTTCTCGTCCCCGGTAATCTCACGGGCCGTCATGTTCTGGCGTACGGCCCCGTCCTGGAGCACCACGTGCGGGTCGGACTTGACGTTGAAGTACCAGTCCGGGTGCCGCGGGTAGCCACCCTTGGAAGCCACAGCCGCATACCGCCCCTCGTGCTCCACGCGCATCAGCGGAATCTTGCGAATCTTGCCGCTCTTCACGCCGCGCGTCGTGAGAATGACGACGGGCAGGCCCGTGTCCCAGAGCGTCGTCCCCTGCGTGCCGTCCGAACTCTCGTACAGGTCGACCTGTTCGCGTATCCACTGCGCCGGACTCGGCTCGTACTCGCCCTCAAGAGGCATCGTGCTCACCCCGTCGTCGCGTACGGACTTATGGTGCACAGTCCAGCACAAGCCTCGCCTCGAGGCGAGACCGCCGATCCCGCTCTGCCGTAGAAACGGCGCACGGAGGCGCCGTTGCTGCGGGCATGTGGTGTTACAGAACGGCGGCGATGGCTCCGCAGGAGAAGCCGACGCCGAAGGACAGGAGCAGGGCCCGGGTGCCCGGCTGCAGGGTGCCTTCCTCCCGGGCCATGGCGAGGGTGGCCAGGACGTTGGCCGGGCCGAGGTTGCCGATGTCGGCGCACGGGTTGGGGACGATGTCCATGCTGATCTTGCAGGCCTTCATGACGATCTGCAGGAACCGGGTGTTGGGCTGGTGGACGAAGACCGCGTCGAGGTCGTCAGTGGTCCAGCCGGCCTGGGTGAGGACGGTGTTGACGACCGGGGGGACGAACCTACGCGAGGCCTGGACGATCTCGGTGCCCTGCATCGTGTAGTAGCCGAAGCTGACCTCGAAGCCCTCGTCGGTCCTGCGGTTGGAGTGGACGGGCTGGATGCCGAGTTCCCACTGCTGCGGGTGGGTCTCCCAGTGGCTGCCGCGCACGTCCAGCCGCATCCCATGGTGTGCGTCGCGGGTGAGGACCACGGCCGCGGCGCCGGCCCCGAAGAGGCCGGCCAGGCTGAGGTCCTGGTGGCCCGAGAGGTTGACCGCGTCCTGGCCGGCCACGACGATCGCACGCTCGCAGCGGCCCGCCTCCAGCATGGTGATCGCCGTCTCCAGCGCGGGAATCACCTCGGCACACGAGCCGTCCACGCTCATCGTCTTCGCGCACCGGATGCCCGCGCGCCCGGCCAGCAGGACCGCCTGGGAGGGAACCAGAAACGTGGGAATGCCGACCTGGGGGAAGACCAGCAGGGTCTCGCTGCCGATCTCCTGCGGGGCAACGCCCGCATCCGCGCAGGCCTTGCCGATCGCGTCAGCCGCCAGAGAGAGCAGGCTCTCGCCCTCGGCGTAGACGCGCCGCTGCCGGGTACCGGTCCGGCGCACGAACCAGTCGGGCTCCAGGCCGTGAGAGAGGGCCAACTCGGTGCTGTCGACTACGTCCGACCCGAGCGCGTAGCCCGTACCGGCAATCTCGACCGCCATGAAGTGTCTCCTTGAAGTGTCGAATGACCGAGAAACCGGGGATGATCATCGCGGCGGGATCCTGACAGAGCAACAGGGCATTCCCCGCACCCGCGTGAGCATGGGCGGTGCCGGGCGGAGCTGCTGCACGGATGACGGCGTGTCAGCGGTGAGTTGGTGACGTTGCCAATCGGGATATATCCAGACTTGCAACGTCACCAACTCACCGCTGACACGCCGTCAGCACCGTGAGGCATCCTCGCTTGCTTCAGCCGTGGTTCGCCCAGAAGAGCAGTCCAGCCACCACGAGGCAGGCGTACGCGAACGCTCCGCCGACGCCGAGCGACTTGCGGCGTACCACGCACCACACCGTCATGCAGACAGGGGGCACCCACCCACAGAAATACGCGATCCATCCAGCCCTGACCGCGGCATCGGTTCGGAACACGACGAACGCGATGAAGGCGACAAGGCAGAAGAGCGCCGGGGAAGCCCACATGTTGTCGGATACGGCTTGGCCGCGAGCCTTTTTCACACACACCTCCACGCACGCGAGGAGCCCCCTGCCTGCTACCAGCAGTTCAACCCCACCCAAATAACATTGGCCACTTTACTGCCACTTTGCACTCCTCTTCCAATTCCAGGGCGCGCACAGCACGTTCAGTCCGGCGTAGCCCTGAAGGGCAAGTAGCGGCTCACGCCAAGCGGTACTCCGCGAGGCACCGCCCGCTCCCATACCGCCTCGAACTCGCTGACGATACGGGCCCGACGCGTCTCCACGCCACGATCCGTCGTCTGCTGCAGAGACACAGGGGCACTCCGAAGCTTGATCTTTAGTCCATCACGGGAATATCCCCGAGACGGCATGGACGCCGCGTGCCAGCCCTGCCTACGGTCGGATGCAGACGGCCCAACCAGGGTCAGACTCCGAGGGAGTTGGCACATGGCGCTTACGCGGCTCACGGGCAGCGGACAGGGCGAGTGTGGCAAGAAGGACTGCCCGAACGTCTACCTCGACGACTCGGACGGCGGGTTCGTCGTCCAGGGCGAAGCCTCCACGGCGTTCCAGCCCCCGGTCGGTGAGGCACTGGTCAAGATCCCCGAGAGCGTTCTGAGGGAGGCATTCCGTGCTCTTGACTGGTGACGCCTGGGACGCCAAGTTCCGGGACTTCACAAAGGAAGCGTGGCGACTCGAAACGCTGCCGCAGTACGTCGTCCCGCAGGAAGCCGAGGAATTCTCTCGGTTCCTCTCCGGACGGCCGGTGGAACTTCCCGAGGAAGATGACGAGTGGATTGAACTGATCCAGAAGCACCGGGAAACCGGCGGCAGCATCGGGCGAGTGCACATCGTCACGCGGCCACTCTCGGACTACCTCCGGTTCGAGTTCGCACAGTACTACGCTCCGCAATTCGAGGCAGGGGAAGACATTCGCATCCTTGACGTAACGGACCGGCCCAACCCGCTGGCAGGCGTCCAGGATTTCTGGATGTTCGACCGGTCCACCGTCGTGCTCATGAACTACGAGCCGGACGGAAGGCAGATCAACCGCGAACTGTTCGACAGCGACCCCGAACCGTTCGTGGAATGGCAGCGAATCGCGCTCGCCGAGGCTGTTCCGTTCTCGGAGTACGTGAAACAGCTTGACGCTTGAACCTGTAGAGCTGGGTCAGAGCAAGGCTGACCTGGCGGAGACATTGAAAGAGCTACGCAAGCGAGCCGGCCTCACAGGGGACCGGCTCGCTCAGCGTTGTTCCATGAGCCAATCGAAAATCAGCAAGATTGAGACGGGTAAACGAACCCCATCGCTCATGGACGTAGAACTGATCTTGCGGGCGCTGGGTGCACCTCCTGGCCTCATCGCTGAGGTAACGGCGCTGGCCAGGATCGCCAACACCGAATGGCAGGACTCCCGGTCGCTCCTCCGCAAGGGACTCGACAAGGGCCAAGTCGAGCTGGCGGAGATAGAGAAAATCACCACCGAGTTCCGATTCTTCCTGCTTTCCATGATTACCGGCCTGCTTTCTACACCTGAGTACATCAAAGCCAGCCTTGATGACGTACAAGGCGATCTCGGGAAAGTGATGAACAAGAAGCTTGAGCGACAGGCCGTGCTCTACGACGAATCGAAGTCGTTCACGTTCATTCTCACCGAACAAGCCGTACGCTTCCTGAAGATCCCACCGCACGCCATGGCTGTCCAGATCGACCACTTGGTGTCGCTCTCACACTTGCCCGCAGTGAAGCTCGGAGTCATCCCCGTGGACACATATCTGCCAGGGTGCCCACTGACCACGTTTACCGTCTATGACGAACGCATGGCGACCGTGGAGGCCTCCACCGGCGTGATGATGTTCCGTGACCCTCGCGATGTATCCACATACCTCGAAGAATTCACCGGCTATGAAGAGCAGGCATTGTTCCAGGACGACGCACGGGAACGCCTGTCCGCATGGGCTGACACCTACCGTTCATGATCTTTAGTACATCACGGGAATGCGCTTCGTGTTCACTCGATTTATGCACCACAATCTCTCGTCATGACCACGGATGCCGAAGCAGCCGCACTGCAAGCCGATGCCTTCATGGCAGGCAAGAAGAAAGCCGATGACATCGCTTTCATGCTCGGGCGAGTGCTTGCGGAGATGGACATCAAGGTCGGGGACACGGACTCGTGGCCGCTGCTGGAGGGCCGCGCGTCCCTCAGCAGTGAGCCGTCCATCTTCCTCGGGACGGTTCCACTGGCCACAGCCCGGAAGCTGATCAACGCCCTGATTTTCGCGGAGTCCATGAAGCGGAACCCTCCGGGGCAACGCGCCTCCGGTCACGACGGCTAGCCCGGTGTCCGTTACTCACCTCAACCAGGAAGGCACAGCGATGACCGACCTGTACAACCTCACCCTCGACGGCGCCCAGTTCGCCAAGGCATGCGGAGGCAACACCCACCCCGACGGCGAAGCGTGCGTGACCCTCGCCCGTATCGGCGACGGCGCCTGGGCCATGGGCGACAGCAAACGGCCCGGCGCCGAGCCGCTGAGGTTCACCACAGCGGAACTGGATGCGGCCGGTATCGACCCGGCGCGCTTCGGCCTCACGGCCTGACACACGGTCTCACGGCCACTCGTTGACCGGCGGCCTTCACTCTCCGGAGTGAGGGCCGCCTTCCAATGCTCTTGACAGGACGACCAGTTGCACGTTCACGGGTACCTATGGACCGGCGAGAAGGCGACGTTCGACAAGGAGAGCATCCGTCGCCCACCGCCCTCGTTGGCACCGACGGCCACGAGCCCCGACGAAGTCCAACAGCGGTACCGGGAAACCGTCGCAGAGTGGAAGACCACCGACGTTCCGCCGATCGAAACGGCGTCCTGGCTGCTGAAACCGCCCCAGCTGATCCGGGGCACCTGGGATGAACCGAAGGAGGCCGCGGACTGGCTGGGGCATCAACTCACCGAACATACGCCCCGCTTCGCGTCGGAGCACGAGAGGAACACGACATGGATGGTTACCCTCGTTGCCTCCGCTGCTGAGCGTCTGGCGCTCGATGGGGATGTCTCGCTCGGGTTCTACCTCCGGGGGACCACGTTCCTGTCGGTGGCGCTGGTGATGTGCTCCCCGAACCGTGCCCACCCGGAGCTTCAATGCCCACTCGGGTAGGTCTCAACTAGGGCGCGCGCCATTGAGCGCGAGCCCCTCCCGCGATGCGCACATCCAGCCCTGGTGCCTCTGTTACCCAACACTTGGTCAGCATCGCCGAGTTGTGCATACGCTCACCTAACGAACGAAGCGGCCCCCGCCGTGTCATGACAGGACACCCGGGGGCCTGCACCGCCCAGGAATGTGAGGAACCCAGGCAATGCTGCGTCACCATATCGCGCCCGAGCGTCACTTCACCCAAGTTCCGAACGAGATCATCCGGCACCCGCGCCTCTCCTCGGACGCCGTCCGTCTCCTGCTCTGGCTGATGTCCGTGCCGGACACCTCCCACCTGTCGCTGTCGGAAGCGGCCCGCCGCGCCGGGCTCAAGAACGCTGCGTTCCAGCGGGCCAAGAAGCAGCTGAAGGAGGAGGGTTACGCGCACGAGTGGCGGCGGCAGGGAGCCGATGGCCGTTGGACGACGACCCAGCTGGTCGCGGACGTGCCGCTCACGCCGGACGACGCCGTCGCCGTCCGCGACGGCCACCGGCCCTCGCAGCCGACTGCTACGAAACCGACCGTCGGCGAACCGACCCCTCGGCCGGTCGGTCGTTACCCAGAAAACACTGAGGAGAAGAACACTGACCTCCCTCCCGCCCCGCAGAACCTGCCAACTCCGCGCTCCTGCCTGCCCGATGACCTCGTCGAGCGCGCAGCGCTCATCCTCGCCTCGATCTCTCACCGCGAGCGCCGCCTGCGCCTGACCGGCCGGGAGGTCAAGGAGCTGGCTCCGCTCGCCGCCGACTGGCTGCTGCGCGGGGCCGGTCCGCGCGAGCTGCGCGAGGAGCTGACCTCCGGGCTCCCGGAGCCCGTCCACCACGCGGCGGCGCTCGTACGCAACCGGCTGGTCCGGAAGCTGCCGGAGGCGCCGCCCGTAGTGCACACGCCGCAGAAGCCGCGCGTGGCGCAGCTGCGCGAGTGCCGGGGTGGGCACATGCAGCCGCTGCTGTTCCGGCCCGTGGGGGACGAGACGCTGTGCCGGGCCTGTCGCGAGGAGGACGTGTCCGGGGCGGTGGATGCCACTGCGCGCGGTGCGGTGGCCGTGCGGGCGGCGCTCCGCGGGAGTGCATGACTCAGGGGTGTCCGGAAGTGGCCTGCGGGGTCTTGC
Source organism: Streptomyces sp. SX-6 (assembly GCF_059089585.1). Classification (NCBI taxonomy): domain Bacteria; kingdom Bacillati; phylum Actinomycetota; class Actinomycetes; order Kitasatosporales; family Streptomycetaceae; genus Streptomyces; species Streptomyces sp. SX-6. The sequence goes on from NZ_JBTHHU010000012.1 coordinate 158,101, forward strand.
CGCGTCTCGCGGTGCGTCTATTGGATGGGCGCCCCGCACAGATGAGGAGGCTCCCTTGACCTATCCTCTCCGTCTACTCGGCGACAAGGTCGCGGTGCGCGAGTTCCGCGTCGACGACGCCGATGACATGCAGCGCGTATTCGGCGATGACCGTGTCACCAGGTGGCTGTCGTTCGACAGCCGTGACCTCGGCGAGACGCGGGTCAGGCTCGAGACTGTGGTCGAGCGAGCACAGCGCTCTCCGCGAACCGAGTTCTATCTGGCGGTGACACCGCTCGGCGAAGACCGAGCGATCGGCTTCGTCCGCCTGGTGCGCTCGGGCTCCCATGGCGAGGAGATCGGCTGCGCCATCGCCGCAGACGAATGGGGTCACGGCTACGGCACCGACGCCCACTGTGTGATCCTCGACTTCGCCTTCCAGGAGCTCCGGCTGGAGCGGGTCGGCGGATGGATACCTCTGGACAACATCGCAAGGATCAAGGACCTCGAAGAGCACGGAGCGCTGGGGAGGCTGGGGTTCGTCCCCGACGGTGTGAGGCACCGGCATGTGTTCATCAACGGAGCGTGGCGGGACTGCATGATGAACTCCGTGAGTGCGGAGGAGTGGAACCGCCGCCGGTCCGGGTGAGCGCTGTGGCGGCCGCTCGGACCGGCGGCAACAGCCCCCGCTATCGCGTCAGTTCCGCGTACAGGCGGTCGCAGGCCGCCGACTCGTCGGCGTAGCGGGCGATGACGCGGTCCTCGCCGCGCTCGGTCAGGCTGACGACCCACTTACCGCCGGCCTGCCGCAGCACGTAGTACTCCGAGGCGGGAAGGATCGGGGTGTGCACGCCGGGGATGCGGTAGTACGCGTCGGGCACACCGGCACGGGTGAGGGCGGTGCGGACGGTCGTACGGGTCAGCGTTGCGGGCCGGGCCACGTGCCGGGGGGTGTGTGCCCTGCGGTTGGACTTGACCTCCTCCAGGACATGGGCGTCCAGGAGTTTCTGGACCGGCTGGTCGAGCATGATCTGGACGCCGCCGCCGGGCTGTCCGAACCACGGGGCGATGGAGCCCTTCAGGCCGGTGAAGGACTGGTCCTGACGAAGGTGGTAGACGTGGTAGTTGCACGTCGCACCGTACGAGCCGTCCTCATTCCGGTACGTCTGGAGATTGGACGGCGGTATGGCCCGCTGCGCGTACAGCGCGGGCTTGGTTTTCGCGTCGGGCGAGACGAACGTGCCGCCGGGGAAGCCGAAGCGGTCCAGGTACACCTCGTGCTTCTTGTCGTACTTCACCGTGACGTGCGTCGGCTTCCCGGCGAAACCATGGTTGCCGGGGTAGTTCCAATCCCAGTTGTCCAATTTCCACTTGTCCAGGAACGCCTTGGCACTGGCCGCTCCGCCGAGCTTGTTGTACCCCTTGACGAGCGGGCCCACCGGAGCCTTGACCGGCAGGTCCCTCGGGCCCAGGGACCAGTCGCCGTGATCGGCCACCGAGCACTCCGGGGCCGCCTTCGGCGTGGCGGCATGCGCCGTGCCCACCAGGGTCATTCCTGCCAACAGCGCCGCACACGCGGCGCCGGATATGTAGATGCTGCCCTTCACTCCGGCCTCCGATGACGCACTCGGGCCCACGGGCCGCGGGCCTACCACGAGTTCGCAACAGCAACGGAACTTAGCAGCGAGGTGGTGTGTGTCGAGCGTGGGAAATACGCCAACGAAGTCAGGGATTCCGCAGGCCACTTGACCGGATGCCCACGCGTGTCGAGCGTCCACGGCACCTGTGACCGCGAAGGCCCGCGTGGGCAGAGCCAATTCACGTCGGCCGAATCACCCTTCTACCCGGGGTACGCGGACTGTTGCACCGTGCAGGCGCATCCCTACAGTTCCGCCCATCAACCCCCGGACAAAGGGCCTGCCATGGATCAAACGATCACGCGCGTCGCCATTTACCCGCCGATCGGCTTCGCCCGCGTCGGCAACAGCACCGCCCAGAACGACTACTTCATCGGACCCGAGTCGCCGGACCAGGGGCCCTTACCGGCCGGGTCGTACAAGGACGCACAAGGGGCGATCAGGCGGCAGGCCGCCCGCTTCCGGCTGTACGGCTACAACGCCGCCGGTCACGTGGTCCGCGAGATTCTGGCCTCGGACGCGAACACCACGATCGTATGGAGTGCGCACCTCGCCAACCAGAAAGCGGCCTGGTACAACTTCAACCTCGCCCTCGACATCCCCGACGCCCGGCGGCTGGACCCCAAGCTGCTCGGGCGGCGGAACGCGGATGTGGCGGACCGCGCGTCCCTGGTCAACGACCCGGGCGTACGGAGCATCAGCGGCGTCAAGGATGCCAAGCCGGTGGCCTTCGACACCGGGCAGATCAAGAAGCAGAAGGTCTACCTCGGCGAGTTGCGCACCGACGACAGCGGGCGGCTGCTCGTCCTCGGCGGACGCGGGAACTCGGGATCGTTCACCGAGCCGGTGACGCCGCTCGTCACCTTCGGCAACAACGACGGCTGGTACGACGACACGTCGGACGGTCCGGTCACCGCCCAAGTCACCATCGACAAGGTGACGTTCATGGCCGACCCGGCCTGGGTCGTGGTCGCTCCGCCGGACTACGCGCCCGGCGTCAAGACCATCCGTACCCTCTACGACCTGCTCTACGACGTCTTCGTCTCGGACGGCCGGCTGGAGCCGCCGCAGACGGTGACGTACCCCGATGACATCGAGCCCATCCTGAGCCACTTCTGCGATCTCCAGTGGGTCAACAACGGTTTCGCCGCCCAATTCGGCTGGGGCGGGCCGAACTACTTCATGGACGAGAAGGTGAAGGCACGGCTCAGTGATCCGGGCGACGCCAACCGCGAGTTCCGCCGCCAGGTGTTCATCGCCATGCGGGACTACGGGCGCGACGGCGCGTCCCCGTCGCCCTGGCCGTGGGTCTACGGCGACGGGATGGCCATCCCCGCCGAATCGGAGCTGCAGAACCTGGTGTTGACACCGACGCAGGTATGGGTGCTCCAGCAGTGGGTGGACGGGTCGTTCCAGCTGAAGAGCCGGCGCGAGCCGCACCCCAAGATCGTCGATGCGCCGCTCGACGAGCAGCCGGAGCTGCTGACCCGGGCCGCCCTGGACGGCGCGCTGGCCGACGCCTTCCACCCGGGGTGCGAGGTCACCTGGCCCGTCCGCCACGCCACCATGTACGCCGCACCCTTCCGGATCCGTCACCGGACGCCCCCGGAGCCGGACTACGGGCCTCTGCTCCTCCCCGACGAGGCCCTGGCCGTCAACGGGCCGTTGTATGCCCAGGTGCCGGGCGGCCTCACCCGGTGGATGGCGATCCCCTGGCAGTCCGACACCGCGAGCTGCCGGTCGGGGTACGAGTCCACCAAGGGGCTCGGGCCGCGGTACAGCCCGTACCTGCCCACGTTCTGGCCCGCGCGGGTGCCCAACCAGGTGCTGACGGAAGATGACTTCGCCATCGTCAACGACAAGACCAAGCCCGACCGCGAGGGCGCGTTCGCACGGCGCGCGGTGTGGATCCGCGGGCTGAAGGGCGACTACGCGGCCCAGATCAACCAGATGGTCACCGACTGGTACAAGCTCGGGATCGTCGAGGAACGCGACTACACGGGCGGGGACGGCAAGTTCCCCGACAAGATCCACGTGGAGTCCAAGCCCGAGGCCCCGCTCGACAAGGCGCCGCTCCACCGCAACCTGGTCAACCTCCTGGTACCCGAGGCGCGGCTCCCCCAGGGCGGGGCGAACGCGGTCAACCGCGCGGTCGAGACGGCCCGGAAGCTCGGCTTCCACAGGGAGGACATCACGGCCGGATACCTCGAGAAGTTCGACCCGTTCCGCCAGGCCCCGTGACCGACGACCGCTACGACGTCGTGGTCGCGGGCGGCGGTCCCGCCGGCGCGGCCGCGGCGCTCGTGCTGGCCCGGGCGGGCCGGTCCGTGCTGCTGGCGGACGCCGGTACGGGGCCCCCGAAGATCGGAGAGGCGCTCGTACCGGCGGCCCGGGTCATCCTGGGCGACCTGGGGGTGGGCGACCGGGTGCCGGGGCCGGGGCATCTGGCCTGCCACGGCAATGTGTCCGCGTGGGGCTCGAGTGCGTTGCACACCGTGGACTTCATCCGCGACCCGTACGGGCTCGGCTGGCACCTCGACCGGGAAGTGTTCGACCGGCGGCTCCGGGACGGTGCCCGGGGCGCCGGAGCCGAGGTCGCCGAACGTACGGCCGTACGACGCCCGTTGAGGCACGGCGACGGCTGGCGGCTGGCTCTCGGGGCGCGCACCGTGCACTGCGCCTGGCTGATCGACGCGACCGGGCGCGGCAGCGCCCTCGCCGTGCGCTGCGGTGCCCGGCGGCACCGGCGCGACCGGCTGATCGCCACCCATCTCACCCTCGGCCCGGACGACGACGCGGCGGACAGCCGCTCGCTGGTCGAGTCGGAACCGGACGGGTGGTGGTACACCGCGCTCCTGCCGTCCCGCCGACGGCTGGTCGCGTACTTCACGGACGCCGACCTGCCGGCGGCGGCGACCCTGCACTCCCAACAGGAGTTCGTCGAGCGGCTGTTGGGCACCCGGCACGTCGCGCACCGTACGCAGGGGCATGAGCCGGGCGCGGCACCGCGCAGGGCCGCCGCGCACAGTGCCCGGCTGGATCCCGTGTACGGGGAGGGCTGGGTCGCCGCCGGGGACGCCGCTGCCGCGTTCGATCCGCTGTCGTCGCAGGGCATCCTCACCGCGCTCTACACCGGGATGAGCGCGGGCGAGGCCGTCGACGGGCGGTTGAGCGGACGGGGGGCGGGGGTGCTGGAGGAGTACGCGGCCAGGGTGCGGCAGGTGCTGGACGCGTACGTCAGTGATCACCGCACCGTGCATGCCGCGGAACGCCGTTGGCCCCGGCACGCCTTCTGGGCCCGGCGGCATGCCGCGTGACCGACCACACGCGAGAGCGGCCCATCGCCGGAAGGTGATGGGCCGCTCTCGTGAGAAACAGATCAGATCAGGCCGAGTCCGCGGACCGCGTCGCGCTCCTCCGCGAGCTCCTGCACCGAGGCGTCGATGCGGGCACGCGAGAAGTCGTTGATCTCCAGGCCCTGGACGATCTCGTACTTGCCGTCCTTGCAGGTGACCGGGAAGGAGGAGATGAGGCCCTCGGGGACGCCGTAGGAACCGTCCGAGGGAATGCCCATGGAGGTCCAGTCGCCCGCGGCCGTGCCGTTGACCCAGGTGTGGACGTGGTCGATGGCGGCGTTGGCGGCGGAGGCGGCCGAGGAGGCGCCACGGGCCTCGATGATCGCGGCACCGCGCTTGGCGACGGTGGGGATGAAGGTGTCGGCCAGCCACTGCTCGTCGTTGACGACCTCGGCGGCGTTCTTGCCCGCGACCTCGGCGTGGAAGATGTCCGGGTACTGGGTGGCGGAGTGGTTGCCCCAGATCGTCAGCTTCTTGACGTCGGCGACGGAGACGCCGGTCTTCTTCGCCAGCTGGGTGACCGCGCGGTTGTGGTCGAGGCGGGTCATCGCGGTGAAGCGCTCGGCCGGGACGTCCGGCGCGGCGGCCTGGGCGATGAGGGCGTTGGTGTTGGCCGGGTTGCCGACGACCAGGACCTTGATGTCGTCCGCGGCGTGGTCGTTGATGGCCTTGCCCTGCGGCTTGAAGATGCCGCCGTTGGCCTCGAGGAGGTCACCGCGCTCCATGCCCTTGGTGCGGGGGCGGGCGCCGACGAGCAGCGCGACGTTGGCGCCGGCGAAGGCGACGTTCGGGTCGTCGGTGATCTCGATGCCGCGCAGCAGCGGGAAGGCGCAGTCGTCGAGCTCCATCGCGGTGCCCTCGGCGGCCTTCAGGCCCTGCGGGATCTCCAGCAGTCGCAGCTTGACCGGCACGTCCGCGCCGAGAAGGTGACCGGAGGCGATGCGGAAGAGCAGCGCGTAGCCGATCTGACCGGCCGCGCCGGTAACGGTGACATTGACGGGAGTGCGGGTCATGGCGATCTCCTGCTGCGAACTGGGGTGGGTGTCCCTGCCCATCTTGCGGATCCCCCGGTGTCAAGAGATCCGCCCGTCAGGCTATCCGACCCGGCCGGTCCCGTATCGCCGACCCGGTGTGGGACGCCTCTCACCCGCCGCCCGTCGCCGCCGCGGACGGCTCCGTGCAGCCCGTACGGCCGGACCTGAGCACCGCGCACGCCTTGGCGTCCGCCGGGGCCGAGACGGCGACCATCGTGGTGTGGCCGTCCGTGCCGCGCTGTATCCGGCCGTGGCCCGTGAGGTCCGCGGCGCTGACCCTGAGCGTGTCCCCAGGGGCGCCCTGGGTGATGCGCGCCCAGGCGGCACCGCAGGTGCGGCTGTAGCGGACCTCGAGGTAGGACGTGCCGACGGTCGCCGAGCCCGCGGTGGTCGCGTGCTGCCCGCCGCAGCCCATGGACTCGGGGTCCTTGCCGGTGCACGCGCCGCCGTTGCACTTGACCCCGGCGGGCAGGCCCAAGGCGCTGGTCGAGCCGCCGGGGGTGGGGGCGACCAGCTCGGTCTTCTTCGAGCCGTCCGGTCCGTCGCCGAGCAGCAGCACCCCCGCGACGGCGATCAGGCCCACGCCGACGGCGCCCATGGCGAACTGCACGGCCTTACGGCGGCGGTGGCGCTGCTCGTCGCGGTCGGGGGTGAGGGGGATGGCCTTGTCCCGTACGTCCACTCCGTCCGCTCCGTCCGCCTTCGGCGGCCGGGGCCGGGAGGGGGCGGACGTGCCCTCGCTGCGCAGGGCGGTGCCGACCGGGCCATCCGCGGAGCGCTCCTGCTTCGCCTCGGCCTCCGGCGCGGGGCCGTACTCGCCGAGCGCGGCGCGCGCCTCCGCGACCCGGACGGCCTCCATCGTCTCGTCGTGCCGCAGCTCCGCGCGGCTCCAGGCGCGCTCCGCCAGCTCCCACAGGGTGCCCACATGGGCGGCGTTGGTGCCCGTCACCTCGGCGAGCGCCTCCGCGGCGCCGCGCGGCGGCAGCAGCCGACCGCTCAGATAGCGCTCCCACGAGGTCTTGCTGTACCCGGTGCGGTCCGCGACGGCGCCGATGCTCAGCCCGCTGCGTTCGACGAGTCTGCGGAGCTGCTCGGTGAACTCGCGGATCTGCGGGTCGAGTTCCTCCGGTAGCGCCCTCCAACGTGGCATTGCCCTCCCCTTGTCCCCCGGTACCGCCGCTCCTCTGGCAGGAGATGCCCCGACTCAGCATGTCAGTTCCCAACAGGCCTGCGCACGGTGGTGTTTGGGATTGATCAGAGTTGCCTGGCGTACGCCCCTGCGGCGCCTGCGGGCGTCGTACCGAACCGGTGGCCGGTTCGGTACAGGGCGGAGACCTCGTACCGGAATCGTCACTTCCGCGCCACAGAGCCCGCTCGCGCCTTGTTCCGGAATTTCGCCTTCCTTAATGCTGATCTTGGAACGCGGCGGCCGGTCCTCCCACGGGGGTGGAGGGCCGGCCGCCGTCGTCATGCCCCGGGCCGGCCTGCACAGGTCGTCACGCCCCGGGCAGACCGGCACAGTCGGGGTCGCCCCCGCCGGCGGGCTTCAGGCAGACCCGCGCCTTGCGGGGCTCGCGGGTGGCCGTCATCGCGGTCGAGAGGTAGACCTCCGTGTCCCGCTCGCTCACGGCCCTGACCACCTTGGCGTCGGCGCCCGGCACGGACAACTCCACGCGATCGCCGAGCCGCAGCTTCACGGCCCGTACCCATACGGCCCCGCACACCTCGGCGTAGCGGATCTCCAGGCGGCGGCCGCCGACCGTACGGTGGGTGAGGAGGGTGGCCACCAGGCCCTGCACCCCGCACCCCATCTGCATGGGGTCCGCGCCGTCGCACTCGGCGCCTTTGCAGCCGGGTTCGAACGACTGCGAGTACGAAGCGGTGGCCGCGACCCTGCCGGGCCCGGAGTTCCCGGAGTTCCCGGAGCCCCCGGACGCCCGTCCGTCGGAGGACATGAGCAACAGCGGCACGGCGACGGCCGCGGCGACCACGGCCGCCCCGGACACGATGAACGTGCGCTTCACACGGCGGCCGAACTGCCGCCGGGCGGGCTCGACTTCTTCCGCCGGCTCCTCCTCGGGCGGCACACCGGCCCGTCCGCTCCATGCCTGTTCCGCCAGTTCCCACAGCGCCAGCAGCCGCCCGGCGGGCTCGTCCGCCAGGCCGCACAGTGCGTCGACCGCCTGCCTCGGCGGCAGCTTCTTGCCGTTGAGGTAGCGCTCCCAGGACGACTTGCTGTACGGGGTGCGCCCGGCGAGCGCGGCCAGGCTCAGGCCCGTACGGTCCTTCAACTCGCGCAATTCCGCGGCCAGTCGTCCGCATTCCGCGGGAACGGTACGTTCGCCGCTCACTTGCGCAGCTCCCCCCAGGTGTCCGGCCCCACGATGCCGTCGACGACCAGGCCCCGCTGCTTCTGGAAGCGCTTGGCCGCTTCCTTCGACCGTGCCCCGTAGGCACCGTCGGGGGCACCCGGGTCCTGGCCGTGGTGCTTCAACAAGCACTGGGCCTCTAGGACTTCCCAGCCCGTGCTGTTGAAATCCATCAGTGTGGTGCGGGTGTCGCTGTAGCCGGCGTGCAGCCCGTCGCTCTTGCGCTCCACCTTGCACGGGTGCGCGCGTCCCTGCACAAAGACGAACGCGGCCTGGGTGGCCGCGCTGCTCGTACTTTCTCCCTTTCCTTTGTCGTCGTCCTGCCATGGGCGGGCGATCAGCAGGCCCACGGCGATGGCGACCGCCAGTGCGACCGCCGCTGTGACGATCAGCCGGATCCGCGTCGGTATGCGTTCGGCCTGTTGCTCTTCCGGCTCTTCCTGCTCTTCCGGCTCCCCCTCCGGCACCATCTCGGACCATGCGTCCGCGGCGAGTTCGTGCAGCACCAGCAGCCGGGTGACGTCCCCGGAGCACACGCGTGCCATCTGCTCGACGGCGTCGCGCGGCGGCAACTGCTTGCCGTTGAGATAACGCTCCCAGGACGACCGGCTGTAGGACGTCTTGGACGCCAGCGAGGCGAGACTCAGCCCGCTGCGGTCCTTGAGTCTTCGGAGCTGGACCACGAGTTGACGTACCCGCTGGTCCAGCGAAGCGGGTAGTTCCTTCCAACGCGGCATGTTCCACCCCATACGCGTCACAGAGTCCCCCGAGGCGACGAGCCTCCTCTGCCGCACATCATGGCGAGGGTCAGCCACCGGTTCCACCTTCGTCCCACCACGACGTCGCCCCGTGTGACGTCTCCGCAGGTCAGGGCGTGGGACGTCCCGCGATGACCCAATTGCCGGTGATCACATGGCCGTTGGGGGCGCGGCACAGCAGAGTCGGTGCTGCGAACCGGACGGCGCGGTCCACCCCGCGCCGTCCCTCATCGAAGGGAATCACACGTGAACGTACGCAAGAGTCTCGCCGCCGCAGCAGCGACCCTCGCACTGGGAGCGGGCGTCGCGACCACGGCGCCGGCGCAGGCGGCGCAGCTGTCGGGCTGGGAGTCGCTGGGGAGCGCGACCCACCCGGCAGCCCGGCAGTGGTCGACCCGGGACTTCGTCCCCACAACGAACAACTTCGAGATCAACTTCGGCTGCTGGGGTCACGACGGCGCCAAGGTCAAGGCGGAGATCCGCAGCACCAAGACCCAGAAGACCGTGGGCTCGCACGGCGACACGGGCTACCAGTACTGCAACAACGGCCACCAGTACCGGCTCGACGCGAACCAGGCACGGGCGGGCGAGTCGTTCTATGTCCACCTGACGATATCGGGCAAGAAGCACGCCATGTACGTCAAGGCCTGGTCCTACAGGTACTAGGCCGGCCGGAACCCGGCGGTCCGCCCTCTTCGGGGGAGGAGGGCGGGCCGCCGCCCACGGGCCACCGCTCACACCGAGGCCAACTCCCGGCGCAGGTTGTCCTCGAGGGCGGCCAGGAACTGTTCCGTGGTCAGCCAGGGCTGGTCCTTGGAGATCAGCAGGGCCAGGTCCTTGGTCATCTGGCCGCTCTCGACCGTCTCGACGCACACCCGCTCCAGCGTCTCCGCGAAGCGGACCACCTCGGGCGTGCCGTCCAGCCGGCCGCGGTGGGCGAGGCCGCGGGTCCAGGCGAAGACCGAGGCGATCGGGTTGGTCGAGGTCGGCCTGCCCTGCTGGTGCTGCCGGTAGTGGCGGGTGACCGTGCCGTGCGCGGCCTCGGCCTCGACCGTACGGCCGTCCGGGGACATCAGGACGGACGTCATCAGCCCCAGCGAGCCGAAGCCCTGCGCCACGATGTCGGACTGGACGTCACCGTCGTAGTTCTTGCACGCCCACACATAGCCGCCCTCCCACTTGAGCGCCGCGGCGACCATGTCGTCGATCAGCCGGTGCTCGTAGGTCAGGCCCTTCGCCTCGAACTCGGCCCGGAACTCGGCGTCGAAGACCTCCTGGAAGAGCTCCTTGAACCGGCCGTCGTACTTCTTCAGGATCGTGTTCTTCGTGGACATGTAGACCGGGTAGTCACGGTCCAGGCCGTAACGGAACGACGCGCGCGCGAAGTCCCGGATCGAGTCGTCCAGGTTGTACATCGCCAGCGCGACGCCGGGGCCCGGGAACGTGTACACCTCGAACTCGGTGGGCTCGGAGCCGTCCTTCGGCGTGAAGGTCAGCGTGAGGGTGCCCTCGCCGGGGACCTTCAGGTCGGTCGCGCGGTACTGGTCGCCGAAGGCATGACGGCCGACGACGATCGGCTTGGTCCACCCCCTGACCAGGCGCGGCACATTCCGCATGATGATCGGCTCACGGAAGATCACCCCGCCGAGGATGTTGCGGATGGTGCCGTTGGGCGAGCGGTACATCGCCTTGAGGTTGAACTCCTCGACCCGCGCCTCGTCCGGGGTGATCGTGGCGCACTTGACGCCGACGCCGTACTCCTTGATGGCGTGGGCGGCGTCCACCGTGACCCGGTCGCCGGTGGCGTCCCGGTGCTCGATGCCCAGGTCGTAGTACTTCAGCTCCACATCGAGGTACGGCAGGATCAGCTTGTCCTTGATGAACTGCCACATGATGCGGGTCATTTCGTCGCCGTCGAGCTCGACGACGGGATGGGCAACCTTGATCTTGGCCATGGGCGGATCCTTCCCCGCCCCGGCCGCCCCGGCCCGTCCCGGAGGCTCCCCTACGCCGGACGGGCCGACTTTTCAGCCCGTCCGGCTGGCTGGCTCGCTCCAGGACCGTTACACCGTGAAGTGGAGGATGTCGTCGAGGAACGGGATCTTCAGCCAGGCGTGCGGCTGTGCCATCAGGGCCAGCAGCAGGATCGCGAGCCCCAGCCCGCCGTACGTGAACATGTCGGTGAACCGTGACCGCACGGCCAGCATGCCCACGGACGGCAGCATCCAGCGCAGCACCGCCCCGCCGATCAGCGCGATGCCGATCAGGAGCGTCCCGACCCGGAAGGCGTCCAGCGCGACGACCAGCAGACCCACACCCGTCAGCCCCAGCACCGCGAGCAGCGGCCATTGCCGCGCCGGTGCGGGCGCGTCCCCGGGCGCGGCCCGGCCGCCGCCCTCGGGCCGGGCGGTGTCCTGGGTGACCTGCGGGAAGCGGCGCGACTTACGGGGCTGGCGCGGCGGCCGGTGCGATGGCCGGTGCGGCGTGCCGGGCTCAGACGGCGTCACTGATGCCGGCCGCGCGCTCGGCGGCCTCCACGACGTTCACCAGCAGCAGGGCGCGCGTCATCGGGCCGACGCCGCCCGGGTTCGGGGAGAGCCAGCCGGCCACGTCGGCCACGCCCGGGTCCACGTCGCCCTGGATCTTGCCCTCGCCGTCCCGGCTGACGCCCACGTCCAGCACCGCCGCGCCCGGCTTGACGTCCTCCGGCTTGATCAGGTGCCCGACGCCCGCGGCTGCCACGATGATGTCCGCCTGGCGCAGCTGCGCCGACAGGTCGCGGGTGCCGGTGTGGCAGAGGGTGACCGTGGCGTTCTCGGACCGGCGGGTGAGCAGCAGGCCGATCGAGCGGCCGACGGTGATGCCGCGGCCGACGACCACCACGTGCGCGCCGTTGATCTCGACGTCATGACGGCGCAGCAGCTCGATGATGCCGTTCGGGGTGCAGGGCAGCGGGCCGGTCTCGTTCAGCACCAGGCGGCCGAGGCTCATCGGGTGCAGGCCGTCGGCGTCCTTGGCCGGGTCCATCAGCTCCAGCACCCGGTTGGTGTCGATGCCCTTGGGGAGCGGGAGTTGGACGATGTAGCCGGTGCACTCGGGGTTCTCGTTGAGCTCGCGGACGACCGCCTCGATCTCCTCCTGGGTGGCCGTCGCGGGCAGTTCGCGCTGGATGGAGGCGATGCCCACCTGCGCGCAGTCGCGGTGCTTTCCGGCCACGTACCACTTGCTGCCGGGGTCGTCGCCGACGAGGAGGGTGCCCAGGCCGGGCTGCACGCCCTTGCCCTTCAGCGCTTCCACGCGGACGGTGAGTTCGGACTTGATCGCGGCCGCGGTGGCCTTGCCATCGAGAATCTGGGCGGTCATGGACCCATCCTCCAGGATCGGGTAGTGGTCGTTCCAATCAGGGAGCCCGTCCGGCCCCTGCGTGTGGTAACAGCTGGACAAAAGTCAAGGGCCCTACCACGATGAATCCTCGTGCCACGGGCGGTATCGGGGGAGCGGGCCGCTCACGCTATTCACCTCCAGGACGTCCGTGTCCGTCCCCGCACGTCCAACGGAGGAAATTCGCGACCATGAGCTTCGGCGACCAGAACAACCCGTACGGGCAGCCCCAGCAGCCGCCCCAGGGCTACGCCTACCCGCAGCAGGCCCCGGCGGCCCCGTACCCGGGCTACCCGCAGCAGGCCGGCTACCCGCAGGCCGGTTACCCGGGCGGTCCGGGCTCGTACGTGCCCTCGGAGATGCCCGGCGCCACCAAGGCCGCACGCGTCATGATGTTCGTGATCGCCACGATCCATGTGATCCTGGCGGGCCTCTTCATCGCCCTTGTCGCCGTGCTCAACCACGCGAAGAAGAACGCCCACGGCGAGACCGTCACCACCAAGGACGGCAAGCAGGTGGACCTGGGCCAGGCCCTCGACGTCGGCAAGGGTGTCCTCGCCTTCCTGGTCGCCCTCGCCGCGGTCTTCGCGATCATCGGCTTCATCCTCGCCGCCCGCTACGGCAAGGGCGCCAACGGGGTCCGCGTCGGCTCGATCGTCTACGCGTCGTTCGCGATCATCAGCGGCTTCTTCACCCTCCCGGTCTACCTGCTCGGTCTGGTGACGCTGGTGCTGTCGATCCTCGTGATCGTCTTCTGCGCGAAGCGCGCCTCGGCGGAGTGGTTCCAGCGCCCGCGTTACTGAACCGGTCGCCGTGCAGGCCGCGCCCCCTCGTTCCCGGGGGGGCGCGGCCTTCGCGTTTCAGTTTCAGTGGAAGAAGTGGCGCGTACCCGTGAAGTACATCGTCACGCCCGCCGCCTTCGCGGCCTCCACCACCTGCTCGTCACGGACCGAACCACCGGGCTGGACCACGGCCTTGACGCCCGCGGCCGTCAGCACCTCGAGCCCGTCGGGGAACGGGAAGAAGGCGTCCGAGGCGGCGTACGCACCGCGCGCCCGCTCCTCCCCCGCACGCTGGACGGCCAGCTTCGCCGAGTCGACGCGGTTGACCTGGCCCATGCCGACGCCGACCGTTGCACCGTCCTTGGCCAGCAGGATCGCGTTGGACTTCACCGCGCGGCAGGCCTTCCACGCGAACGCCAGGTCCGCCAGCTCGTCCGCGGACAGCGCCTCGCCCGTGGCGAGCGTCCAGTTGGCCGGGTCGTCGCCCTCGGCCTGGAGGCGGTCGCGGTCCTGGAGGAGCAGGCCGCCCTCGACCGGGCGGGCCTCCTTGACCGCGCACGGGGCGTCGGGGCAGCGCAGCACGCGGATGTTCTTCTTGCGGGCGAGGATCTCGACCGCACCGTCCTCGTAGTCCGGCGCGACGATGACCTCGGTGAAGATCTCGGCGACCTGCTCGGCCATCGCCACCGACACCGGACGGTTGACGGCGATCACGCCGCCGAACGCCGACAGCGGGTCACAGGCGTGCGCCTTGCGGTGCGCCCCGGCGACATCCGAACCGACCGCGATGCCACAGGGGTTGGCGTGCTTGATGATCGCGACGCAGGGCTCGGCGTGGTCGTACGAGGCACGGCGGGCGGCCTCGGTGTCGACGTAGTTGTTGTACGACATCTCCTTGCCGTGCAGCTGCTCCGCATCGGCCAGGCCACCGCCGCCGCTGGTGTAGAGCGCGGCGGGCTGGTGCGGGTTCTCGCCGTAGCGCAGGACGTTCTTGCGCTGGAAGGCCGCGCCCACGAAGGCCGGGAAGCCCTCCTCGTCGGGCACGTAGTCCCCGGCGAACCAGGACGCGACGGCCACGTCGTACGCGGCCGTGTGCTGAAACGCTTCGGCGGCCAGCCGCTTGCGCGCGTCCAGGTCGAAGCCGCCCTCGGCGACCGCCTTCAGCACCGCGTCGTAGCGGCCCGGGTTGACGACCACCGCGACCGACGGGTGGTTCTTGGCGGCGGCGCGGACCATGGACGGACCGCCGATGTCGATCTGCTCTACGCACTCGTCGGGCGAGGCGCCCGAGGCGACGGTCTCGCGGAAGGGATAGAGGTTGACGACCACGAGCTCGAAGGGCCGTACGCCCAGCTCGTCGAGCTGAGCGCGGTGCGACTCGAGGCGCTGGTCGGCGAGGATGCCCGCGTGGACGCGCGGGTGCAGTGTCTTGACCCGGCCGTCCAGGCACTCGGGGAAGCCCGTCAGCTCCTCGACCCGGGTGACCGGGACGCCCGCGCCCGCGATCCTGGCCGCCGTCGAGCCGGTCGAGACGAGCTCGACGCCCGCCTCGTGGAGCCCGCGGGCCAGTTCCTCGAGTCCCGTCTTGTCGTAGACGCTGATGAGCGCCCGGCGGATGGGCCGCTTCGTACCTTCGGCGGTCACGAGATCCGTACCTTTCGTCCCTCGATGCGGTAGCCGTGCCGGGCCAGACGCCCCACGACCTCGACGAGCAGCTGTCGCTCGACTTCCTTGATCCGCTCATGCAGAGCGGCTTCGTCGTCCTCGTCCCGGACCTCGACCACGCCCTGGGCGATGATCGGGCCGGTGTCGACGCCGTCGTCGACGAAGTGGACGGTGCACCCGGTGGCCTTCACGCCGTACGCGAGCGCGTCGCGCACGCCGTGGGCACCGGGAAAGCTGGGCAGCAGGGCCGGGTGCGTATTGATCACGCGCCCGCCGAACCGGCGGAGGAACTCCGGCCCCACGATCTTCATGAAGCCCGCCGAGATCACCAGGTCCGGCTCGTACGCCGCCGTGGCCTCGGCCAGCGCCTCGTCCCACGCGGCACGGGTGGGGTGATCCTGCACGCGGCGGACGAACGTCGGCACGCCCGCGCGCTCGGCACGCTCCAGCCCGGCGATGCCGTCGCGGTCGGCGCCCACGGCCACGACCTCGGCACCGAAGCCGGGGTCCGCGGCGATCGCGTCCAGCAGGGCCTGCAGGTTCGTCCCCGAACCGGAGACGAGCACGACGAGTCGGGTGGGTGCGGGAGGCGGCGAGGCCACGGCAGGGCCCTTTCTGCGGGCGGTGCGGTTTGTATGGTCGTACGAGACAGGAGGGTGCCCGGATACGGGGGACCCTACGAAGCCGCCGACCGGCAGCAACGATACCGGCACACCGATCCGCCCCCGCGGGACGGGGGCGCATGCGGAAGGTAGCGTCTGGAGCAGCGCGTCGCCGCCGTACGCTCGATAAGCAGGACTGCAGGACCGCAGGACGCGACACAGACGACACCAGGGGAAGACACACTCCACATGCCGGACCGACGCCGCCACGCGGTTCACCGCCTCCCGCTGCCCGCCGCCTCCGGGGACACCCCATGGCAGACGCGCGTAGCCGCGCGGGAGCAGTGGGCGCAGCGGGAGCAGAAGGAACAGCGGGACGGGCAGGACGAGCGGGACAACAACCCCTTCGCCCCGCCGCCGGAGGACCGTCCTGACCGGCCCTGGCAGCCGCGCCGTCCCGAGGGGCAGGGCGAGGGCCAAGGTCAGGGTCAGGGTCAGGGCGGGAACGGTACGGACGAGTCCGGGCGCCCCGACCAGCCGCCGGCGTGGGGCAGCCAGTGGAGCAGCCGTCAGCCCGGCCGGCACGACGGCGGCTTCGGCGGCCCGCAGGGCGGCGGCCCGGGCCCCTCGAACGGCCAGGGCGGCGGCCCCCGTTGGGACCCCTCCGACCCCGCCCAGCGGCGTGCGCGCTACGCGCTGCTCGCCGGCATGTGGGGGTTCTTCTTCGCCCTGTTCAGCATCCCGGAGGTGGCCCTGCTGCTGGGCGCCCTCTCCGTCTACTGGGGTGCCAGCTCGCTGCGGGCCAAGGCGAAGGTGAAGGCGAAGCCGCGCGACGCCAAGACCCCGGCACCGCAGCCGGGCGGCTTCCGCCCGCAGGTGACGGCGGCGGTCAGCGGACTGGTCATGGGCGGACTGGCGCTGGCGATCGTGGTGTCCACGTTCGGCTTCCAGCTGGTCTACCGCGACTACTACACATGCGTCGACGACGCCCTGACGCAGGCCTCGCGCCAGTCCTGCGAGACGCACCTGCCCAAGCAGCTCCGGCCGCTGCTGACCGCGGAGGACTGAGCCTCAGGCAGTTCCTCAGGCTGTCTTCTGCCTCAGGCCGTCCTCTGGGGGTCGTGTGGATCCTGGGGTTCGAAGTCCGGCACGAGACCGCCGCCCGAGTCCTTGAGCGCGGCCCAGCGCTCCTGCCGGGCGGCGTGCCAGTCGGTGCCGGTGGACTCCTGGCTGTCGGTCACGTGACTGACGGTCGCGTGGCTGTCGGTCACCTGGCTGTCAGTCGCGTGGCGGTCGGTCGTGGCAGCGGCGGGCTGGGGCCGCGGCACCGCCGCGTGCCGGGCCCGCCCGGCGGTCCTCCGCGCTCCGCGCCGTGCCGCGCGCCGCGCCTTGCGGGTCTCCCTCGACAGCTGCCACCAGCGGCGCCTGCGGCGCGGCGGTGCGGCCTGGCCGTCGGCGCCGAGCACGGCTCCGTGCACGGGGAGGACGGGCAGGACGTCGGCCTCGGGGGGCGGCGGGGCCGGTTCCGCGGGCTTCTCGGGTGCGGGGGGCGGCTCTTCGTTTTCGTTCATGGCGGCCTCGCTCGGCTCCTCCGTCACGCCTGGCCCCTCCGTCATGCCTGGCTCCTCCGCCGCGCTCGACTCCCCCATCACGCTCGATTCCTCCGTCGTGCTCGGCTTCTCCGTCGTGCTCGGCTCCTCCGTCGTGCTCGGCTCCTCCGTCGTGCTCGGCTTCTCCGCCGCGAACCCCAGCCAGCGGGCGAACCCCCACCACCATGACCGGCGTTGCACGCCCGCGGGCTTCGGGGCCGGTGCGGCGGCCGGCGCCTTGGCCGGAACATCCAGGCCCAGCGCGATGCCCGTACGGCGCCACCATCCCCCGGTCCGTCCACCGTCCTCGCGCGCCGCCACGCGCAGTTCGGCACGGCGCCGCCAGCGGACGATCACGGCACCCGGTACGCCGATGGTCACCGTCCAGGCGAGGCACGCCACCGCCACGTACTGCCACGGCGGGCCGAAGCGGGCGAGCGTGACCCGGCCCAGCGGGCCGGACGCCCCGTAGGCGAGCAGGGTGACCATCGCGGCGCACAGCAGCGCGGCGAGAAAAGCGATCGCGGCCACCTCGCGTTTCCCCGCCCGCGCGGGATCGCGCGGCACCGCCGCGCGCGCGACCGCGACGCCCACGCCCACCGACAGCACCACGGCACCCACCATCGCCAGCGGGCTCGCCGCGCCCTCCAGCGGCAGGGCGGCCAGCAGCGGGAAGCGCGGCAGTACGGGCCGGGTGACCGACCCCAGCCGGGGCACCGGCACCGGGGCGACGATGCTGCCCGCTCCGACCGTGAAGCCCGGGCCCAGCCCGTACGCCGCCGCCCAGACGATGGCGTTGGGCAGCAACGCCAGGCTCAGCAGTACCACCGCGACCCGGCCGGACCAGCCCGACGCCAGCTGTGTGACGGCCTCCTGCGCCGCATCGGCGTGCGCGGCCAGGGAGATGGCCAGCAGCAGCGCCCCGCCGCCGAGGAGTACGGACGTACCCGCCGCCCCGGCCCGTACCACCGCGGCGAGGTGGGGGCGCGTGAACCAGCCCCGTACGCTCCCGGGCACCATGCGGACGTAGCGCTGGACGGGCGGGGGCGGCGTCCACGCCGGGCAGCCCGCCGACATCCACACCCCGGCGCCGGCGGACGCGGCGGCGACGAGCGGCAGGTTCAGCAGGGCGCTGAGCGGCTCGACGCGCAACGGCCCGGACGAGGCGTAGAGCACGGCGGCGACGCTCACCAGCAGGTAGCCGCCGAGGAGCGCGGTGAAGGCGGTGCGGGGCGCGAGCGGCGGGACGGGCGGGTCCTCCTCCGTCCTCAAGTCCAGGGCGGCCAGCAGGAATTCGGTGTCGTCCTCCGGGTTGTCGTCCGGGGCGTCGTCCGCGTTCCTGTCCGGGTCCTTGTCCGAGTCCGTGTCCGGGTCGGTGTCGGTGTCGGTCAGCAACGGCACCTGGCGGGCGGCGCGGTAGAACAGCACGCAGGGGATCGCGGTGAACAGCAGCGGCGTCAGCCCCATCGGCGCGGGCATCCCGGAGGCGGTCTCGGTCCGTACGAGATCGGCGCCGTGCGCCAGCAGCCAGAGGTCGGTGGCGATGTGCAGCGCCCCGGCAGGCCCGCTGTCGGGGTACGGCGACACGATCCACAGCGCCAGGACGGCCGTGGCGAAGACCCCGAGCCCCAGGCCCGCGGCGACCGCCCCGCCGAAGAACGCCGTGCTCGCCGCGGAGGGCCCCCGGGCCGCGGACCGGGGGTACGAGGGCAGCGAGGGGTCGCTGTGAACAGCTGGGGTCACGAGGGCCATGCTGCCAACAACGCGCCTTTCGGGCGGGTAGCGACAAATGACCGTCGTGTCGCGTTCAGGGCGTTCAGAACGCCCGACGATACGGGCGTGGGCCCGCACCCCTCACGGGATACGGGCCCACGCCGTGGAGCGTATGAGGCTCAGGCGCCCAGCGCGGCACGCGCGAGGCGGGCCGTCTCGGACGGGGTCTTGCCGACCTTGACGCCGGCGGCCTCGAGGGCCTCCTTCTTGGCCTGCGCGGTGCCGGACGAACCGGACACGATCGCACCGGCGTGGCCCATCGTCTTGCCCTCGGGCGCGGTGAAGCCCGCCACATAGCCGACGACCGGCTTGGTGACGTTGGCCTTGATGAAGTCCGCGGCCCGCTCCTCGGCGTCGCCACCGATCTCGCCGATCATGACGATCAGCTCGGTCTCGGGGTCGGCCTCGAACGCGGCGAGCGCGTCGATGTGCGTGGTGCCGATGACCGGGTCGCCACCGATGCCCACGGCCGAGGAGAAGCCGATGTCACGCAGCTCGTACATCATCTGGTAGGTCAGCGTGCCGGACTTGGACACGAGACCGATGCGGCCGGGCTTGGTGATGTCGCCCGGGATGATGCCGGCGTTGGACTGGCCCGGGGTGATCAGACCGGGGCAGTTGGGGCCGATGATGCGGGTCTTGTTGCCCTTCGACTGGGCGTACGCCCAGAAGGCGGCCGAGTCGTGGACCGCGATGCCCTCGGTGATCACGACGGCCAGGCCGATGCCCGCGTCGATCGCCTCGACGACGGCGGCCTTGGCGAAGGCCGGCGGCACGAAGACGACGGAGACGTCGGCGCCGGTCTTCTCCATCGCCTCGGCGACGGAGCCGAAGACGGGCACGGAGGTGCCGTCGAAGTCGACGTCGGTGCCCGCCTTGCGCGGGTTCACGCCGCCGACGATGTTGGTGCCGTCACCGAGCATGAGGCGGGTGTGCTTCATGCCCGTGGCACCGGTCATCCCCTGGACGATGACCTTGCTGTCCTTGGTGAGGAAGATAGCCATGGTGTGAAGTCCTGTCCCTTACTTGGCGGCGGCCAGCTCGGCGGCCTTGTCGGCCGCGCCGTCCATGGTGTCCACGCGCTGCACCAGCGGGTGGTTGGCGTCGGACAGGATCTTGCGACCCAGCTCCGCGTTGTTGCCGTCCAGGCGCACGACCAGCGGCTTGTTGACCTCTTCGCCCTTGGCCTTGAGCAGCTCCAGGGCCTGGACGATGCCCTTGGCGACCTCGTCGCACGCGGTGATGCCACCGAAGACGTTGACGAAGACGGACTTGACGTCCGGGTCGCCGAGGATGATCTCGAGACCGTTGGCCATGACCTCGGCGGAGGCGCCGCCGCCGATGTCGAGGAAGTTGGCCGGCTTGACGTTGCCGTGGTTCTCACCGGCGTAGGCGACGACGTCGAGGGTGCTCATGACGAGACCCGCGCCGTTGCCGATGATGCCGACCTCGCCGTCGAGCTTGACGTAGTTGAGGCCCTTGGCCTTGGCCGCGGCCTCGAGGGGGTTGGCCGCCGCCTTGTCCTCGAGCTCCGCGTGGCCCGGCTGACGGAAGTCGGCGTTCTCGTCGAGCGAGACCTTGCCGTCGAGGGCGATGACGCGACCGTCGGCGACCTTGGCGAGCGGGTTGACCTCGACGAGGAGGGCGTCCTCCTTGATGAAGGTCTTCCACAGGGTCACGAGGACCTCGGCGACCTGCTCGGCGACCTCGGCCGGGAACTTCGCCTGGGCGACGATCTCGCGGGCCTTCTCGATGGAGACGCCCTCGTTGGCGTTGACCGGGACCTTCGCGAGCTTCTCGGGGGTCGTGGCGGCGACCTCCTCGATGTCCATGCCGCCGGCGACCGACGCCATGGCCAGGAAGGTGCGGTTGGTCCGGTCGAGGAGGTACGAGACGTAGTACTCCTCGGCGATCTCCGGAGCGGTCTCGGCAATCATGACCTTGTGGACCGTGTGGCCCTTGATGTCCATGCCGAGGATGTCCGTCGCGCGGGCGACGGCCTCGTCCGGGGTGCCGGCCAGCTTCACGCCGCCGGCCTTGCCGCGGCCGCCGACCTTCACCTGAGCCTTGACGACCGAACGGCCGCCCAGACGCTCAGTGGCCTCGCGCGCCGCCTCAGGCGTGTCGATGACTTCACCGGCCAGCACCGGTACACCGTGCTTGGCGAAGAGGTCCCTCGCCTGGTACTCGAACAGGTCCACGCGCGTCCGTCCCTTTTCCTGGATATCGCGGTTCGTTATCTGCGCGGGCGTGCCGCAGGGCAGCGTGAGGACGCGATCTGTAACGAGGGCGGCACACGTTCACCGTTGACGCGGCATGTCCGTCTCGCAGGTTAACCCCGGTGACCGGAGGTCCCTAAATCGCAGATCACACTCCGGCCGTGATTACGCTCACAGAAGGCGACCGGGTGAGCACTCGGTCCGTACACGCAAGGGTGGGGCCGCGCCGTCATATGGCCGTATCGGTAGCGGTATCCGGCAAGGGAATCGACTGTTTCCCGAGGGCCGCCGCCATCACGTCGGGGAACCGGTCGGGGGTGCAGGCGAAGGCGGGAGTGCCCAGGGCGGCGAGCGCCGCGGCGTTCTCCCGGTCGTAGGCGGGGGCGCCTTCGTCGGAGAGCGCGAGCAGCGTCACGAACCGCACTCCGGCCGCCGTCATCGCGGCGACCCGCCGCAGCATCTCGTCGCGTATCCCGCCCTCGTAGAGGTCGCTGATGAGGACGACGACCGTCTCGGCGGGCCGGGTGATGCGGGACTGGCAATAGGAAAGGGCGCGGTTGATATCGGTGCCGCCGCCGAGCCGGGTGCCGAACAGGACGTCCACCGGATCCGCGAGCTGGTCGGTGAGGTCCACGACGGCGGTGTCGAAGACGACGAGCCGGGTGTCGAGGGCACGCATCGACGCCATGACCGCGCCGAAGACCGAGGCGTACACGACGGAGGCGGCCATCGACCCGGACTGGTCGATACAGAGGATCACCTCCTTCTTCAGCGACCGTGCGGCCCGGCCGTGACCGATGAGCCGCTCGGGCACGACGGTGCGGTGCTCGGGCAGGTAGTGCTTGAGGTTGGCGCGGATGGTGCGGTGCCAGTCGATGTCGTGGTGCCGGGGACGGGTGGTGCGCACGGAGCGGTCGAGGGCTCCGGTGAGCGTGGTGCGCGTGCGGGACGCCAGGCGCTGCTCCAGGTCCTGGACGACCTTGCGGACGACCGCCCGGGCAGTGGCCCTGGTGGCCTCGGGCATCGCCTTGCCGAGCGACAGCAGGGTGCCGACGAGGTGCACATCCGGCTCCACGGCCTCGAGCAGTTCGGGCTCGAGGAGCAGGGCGGACAGGCCGAGCCGGTCGATCGCGTCGCGCTGCATCACCTGAACGACGGACTTCGGAAAGTACGTCCTGATGTCCCCCAGCCAGCGGGCGATCCGGGGCGCGGACGCGCCGAGCCCCGCCCCGCGCCGGCCGTCGCCCCCTTCGGGCGGCCGGGAGCCGTAGAGCGCTTCGAGGGTCCGGTCCATGGCGGCGTCGGTCCCGGCGAGCTCGCACCCGGTGCCGTCACCGCCGTCCTCGCTGTCCTCGCTGTCCTCGCCGCCGAGCACGAGCCGCCAGCGCCGCAGCCGCTCGGCCGCGGGGTCCGCGCCGGACGCCGCCGTCACAGCCGTGGTCATCATGCTGCTCCTCCTCTTGCTGCTCTTGCTGTCGGTGTCTTCGTCTTCTCGTCGAGTTCTGCGGGGTCGAGTTCTGCGGGATCGATGCCGAGCAGGAGGCACATCGTCGGCAGGACCGCCGCTGCCCGCTCCGCGTCCAGTTCCTCGCCGCCGGCTCCCGCTCCGGACCGGGCGGCCGTGCCGCCTCTGCGGATCAACTCGCCCAGCGCGCGCCGCACTCCGGGCTCGTACGCCGAGAAGGTGCGGCGCAGCAGGGGCAGGACGTCCGTGAACGCATCGGCCGGCACTCCGGTGAGCCAGGTGTCGACGAGGCCGAGCAGCCGGTCGTCGTGGACGAGGAGCATGCCGCCGGAGCCTCCACCACCGCCTACGAACCCTTCGATCCAGGCGGCCGCTTCGGCCGGTGCCCTGCCCGGCGAGAGGGCGAGCTCCATGAGCCGGGCGGCGCGTTCCTCGGACAGGCGGTCCTCGTCGAGCAGTTGCCGGGCGGCCCGTCCGCGTATCTCCCCCGGCAGGCCCTCGCGGTCGGTGAGGACGGTCAGCACCGCGGCCCAGCGGTCGCGTATGCCGGGGGCGTGTATATCGGGGGCGTCCAGCAGCGCGATCGCCCGGTGCACGGCGTCCAGGTGGTCTCTCATCTCCGCGGCGGCGTCGCGGTCGAGGGCGACGCAGGCGGCGGGCAGTCCGACGAAGATGCGCTCGGCGATGCCCGCTGCCACTGCCCCGAGGGCACCAGTGTCCGTGCCGCGGACGTCGCCGTAGCGCACGGACCGGACGAGGGCGGGCAGGGCCTGGGCGAGTTGCGTCACGTCCGCGTCGAGGGCGGCGCGGTCGGCCAGCGCGCGCATGACGGCGGGGAGGGCCTCGGGCAGCCCGGCGAGCAGGCACTGCTCGGCCAGGGTGGTGACCTCGGCGAGGGAGGCGGACTTGCGGGCTCCGGCGGCGGCCTTCGCGGCCGCCGCGGCGTGGACCGTCGTGCCCCAGACACCGGATTCGGCGACTCTCACGGCGAGTTCGGGTTCCCAGCACAGGCGCCAGGTCTCACGGAAGGTGCCGAGCCCTTCGCGCGAGCGCACTGGCGCGCCCCAGTCGATGCCGAGCAGCCGGAGCTGGTGCAACAGCCTGCTGCGGGCTGCGTCGATCTCCTTGCGCAGGTCGAACTCGGCTTCACGCTCAGTCGGTTCGGGCTTGAGTCGCAGGCTGCGCTGCAACCGTGTCAGGTCGCGCCGCAGGGGCGTGGCGGGCGCGGCATCCGGCACCTCGCCGAGCGCGTCGCCGATGACGAGCCGGTCGCGGACGAGCGCGAGCGGGACGTCGGACCCCTCGCACATCACCGCCCTTACGGCGTCGGTGGTTTCGGCGAGCCCGGGAAGGGGACGGCGGCGCAGGGCGGCGAGGGTGTCGGCGAGCCGTGCGGCTTCGATGACGTGGGCGGAGGACACCGGATACCCCTCGCCGCGCAGCAGCCGGGCGACAGCGGTCATCCAGCGCTCGACGGGACGGTCCGGGGCGCCGAAGAGGTGCCCGTACCAGCCCGGGGAGGGGATCCCGGCCCCGTATCCGCTGCGGCGGGCGAGGCGGCGGTGGGTCCAAGGCACCCAGCACATCTCGGACTTGACCTTGGGCAGCCCCTTGAGCAGCTGCCGGTCGGCGGTGGCGGTCCGCTGCGCGGCGAGAGCCGGTACGTGCCAGGCGCCGCAGACGACGGCCACCGAGTCGCCGAACTCTCGGCAGGCTTCGCGGAGTTTGAGGCGCATGTGTGCCTCGCGCACCGCGTCCTCGCCGTCATCACACCCGTCGGCGTGCGTGGCCCGCAGCTCTCCCATGGCGTCGGCGACGGCCTGGAACGGGGCGAGTGCGTCACCCTCCGGGCGGTCGGCGGCGCGGTGCTCGACGACGTCTTCCCACCAGCGCTCGGGATGGTCGTGCCCGGCGGCCTCCGCGAGCTCCGCCAGGGGGTCGGGGCGCGGGGCCTGCCCGGCCGGCTCCGCCCATCTCCCGCCCCAGGCGAGCGATACGGCCGCGGGCAGGTCGATGAAGCGCACCGCCGCACCGTGCGCCAGGGCCCACCGGATGGCCACCCACTCCGGGGAGAACTCGGCGAGCGGCCAGAAGGCGGCACGGCCGGGATCGTCGGCGACATGTGCGAGCAGGGCGACGGGCGGGCGCATCCCTTCGTCAGCGGCGAGGTGGACGATCGCATCCGCCTCGGGCGGCCCCTCGATCAGCACGGCGCTCGGCCCGCACCGGTCGAGCGCGGCCCGCACGGCCCGCGCGGATCCCGGCCCGTGGTGCCGCACGCCCAGCAGGGCGGGCATGACGGCGTTCATCATGACGGCGTTCATGCGGTCACCTCGCGGCAAGCGCGATAGAAGTCCTGCCAGCCGGCCCGCTCGCGGACGACGGTCTCCAGATACTCCTGCCAGACGGTGCGGTCGGCCGCCGGGTCGCGGACGACCGCACCGTGGATCCCGGCGGCCACGTCCCCCGCGCGCAGTATGCCGTCGCCGAAGTGGGCCGCCAGCGCCAGCCCGCCCGTGACGACGGAGATCGCCTCGGCCGTCGAGAGCGTGCCCGACGGGGACTTGAGCTTGGTGCGCCCGTCCTCGGTGATACCACCGCGCAGTTCGCGGAAGACGGTGACGACGCGCCGGATCTCGTCGACTCCGTCGGGTGCGGCGGGCAGTTCGAGGGAGCGGCCGAGCTGATCGACTCGGCGGACCACGATGTCGACCTCGTCCTCCGCGGTGGCGGGCAACGGGAGGACGACCGTGTTGAACCTGCGGCGCAGCGCGCTGGAGAGCTCGTTGACGCCGCGGTCGCGGTCGTTGGCGGTGGCGATGAGGTTGAAGCCGCGCACGGCCTGGACCTCGTCGCCGAGTTCGGGGATGGGCAGGGTCTTCTCGGACAGGACGGTGATGAGGCTGTCCTGGACGTCGGCGGGGATGCGGGTCAGCTCCTCGACCCGCGCCGTCATGCCCTGGGCCATGGCGCGCATGACGGGGCTGGGCACGAGCGCCTCGCGCCCGGGGCCGTGGGCCAGCAGGCGGGCGTAGTCCCAGCCGTAGCGGACGGCCTCCTCCGCGGTGCCCGCCGTGCCCTGCACCAGCAGGGTCGAGTCGCCGCTGACGGCTGCGGCCAGGTGCTCGGACACCCAGGTCTTGGCCGTGCCGGGCACGCCGAGCAGCAGCAGCGCCCGGTCGGTGGCGAGCGTGGCGACGGCGACCTCGACGACGCGGCGCGGGCCCACGTACTTCGGTGTGATGACGCCGCCGTCGGGCAGGGTGCCGCCGAGCAGATAGGTGGCGACCGCCCAGGGCGACAGCTTCCAGCGCTCGGGGCGCGGGCGGTCGTCGGCGGCCGCGAGGGCCTTCAGCTCCTCGGCGAAGGCGTCCTCGGCGTGCGGTCGCAGAGCCTCGGGACTCAGGATTCCGGATACGGTCACAACTCCCCCTCGTCGCACGTTCCGTGATGTGCCACCAACTCTGCACCGCCCCACTGACAATCGCTTCGACCTGCGGTTTCACTCCGCCGAAGGCCGATTGTCAGTGGGGTGTCCTAGCTTCGAGTCATGAATCCGCAGGGGGAACTCCGGACGCCGGAGCACGTGCTCGCACTGGCTCCTGACGAGGTGTCACGCAAGGCCGGGAGCAGATTCTCCGCGCCCGGGGCGTGGTCGGGCGCGGGTGCACGCGGGGATGTGGTGTGGGGCCTGTGCGCGGGCAGCGGCGTGGAGCCGTACCAGGTCGTCGCCGACCTGTCCGGCGCCGACGGGCCCGGCTTCCACTGCACCTGCCCGAGCAGGAAGATCCCGTGCAAGCACGTGCTGGGCCTGTTGCTGCTGTGGACATCGGGCCCTGAAGCCGTTCCGGAAGGGGCCGTTGCGCCGGACTGGGCCGATGCGTGGCTGAAGCGGCGGCGAGCCGCCCGGGAATCCCGCCCGCACCCCAAGGCCACGACAGTGGGCGACGCGCAGGCGGCGCGCCGCCGCGCGGAGCGGCGGGCCCAGCGCGTCGCCATGGGCGCCGCAGAGTTGGAGCAGCGGCTCGTGGATCTCATGCGGGGCGGGCTCGCGGCGCCGGAGGCCACCGCGGACGGGCAGTGGGAGGAGGCGGCTGCCCGCATGGTCGACGCCCAGGCGCCCGGACTCGCGTCGCGCGTACGTGAGTTGGCGTCGGCCCGGCACTCCGGCGCGGAGCGGGCCTCGCGCCTGCTGGAGGAGTGCTCGCTGCTGCACACCCTCAACCAGGGGTGCCTGCACTCCGACCGGCTGCCGGAACCCCTCGCCGCGACGGTGCGCGCCCGGGTCGGCACCGCCCCGGACGCGGCAGGCCTGCTGGCCTCCGCCACACCCGTCCGCGACCACTGGCAGGTGCTGGCCCAACAGGACGGTGACGACGGCCGGTTGACCACTCGCCGCATCTGGCTCCGCGGCCGGGCCACGGGCCGCATGGCGCTGCTCCTCTCGTACGGAGCGGGCGGCCGGGCACCCGATCTGTCCCTGCCGGTCGGCCTCGCCCTGGAGGCCGACCTGGTCTTCCACCCGTCGGCCCGGCCGCTGCGCGCCGCGCTCGGCACCCGCCACGGGGCGCCCGAACCCTGTCCGGCGCCGCCGGGCGGCGATGTCGCGGCGGCCCTCCACGCGTATGGCGAGGCGCTGAGCGGGGATCCCTGGCTGGACGCCTGGCCCGTAGTTCTGGAAGCGGTGATCCCGGTGCCGGACACGGGGAGCGGATGGCAACTGGCCGACGGCGAGGGCGAGTCGGCGCTCCCGGTCGACAGGCGATGCGAGGAGGGAGCGGGCCTGTGGCGGCTCGCGGCGATATCCGGCGGCCGGCCGGTGACCGTATTCGGCGAGTACGGCCACCGCGGCTTCACGCCCCTGGCGGCGTGGAGCCCCGAGCCGGCCGCGCTCTGACACCCGCGACACCACCCGTTCCACGGCCGATGGGAGACACGCACATGCACGCCACCTGGGAGGAGCTCGTCACCGCCGCCCTGCTGGGCACCGCCCGGCGCCCGGCGCCGGTCCCGTCCCGCCCCGGGCAGGAACCGGCCCTGGCACTGCTGGACGCGGCGGCACTGCACACCGTGCGACGGCGGGCAGCCGCCCTGCCGGTCACCGCCCGGGCCCGGCCCGCGCCCGCACCGGAGGATCCACGCCCTCCCCTGCCGGAAGCCGCCCGGCAGCGCCTGGAGCGGCTGCTCGCCGACCGGACGGGGCCCGGCGCGGGCCGGCGCGGTGCCGCGCCCGACCTCGTCGAGCTGTTGCCGCAGTGGCTGACCGCCGCGAACCGGTACGGCTACCGGGCGCCGGACGTCCTGTTGCCCGCCCTGCTCGATGCCGCCCGGGCGCGCAGCGATCTGCGGCAGGAGGCCCTCGTCCTCGGCGGCCCGCGGGCGCTGTGGCTCGCCCGTCTCAACCCGCAGTGGGCATACGTGCTGCGCGCCTGCCCTGCGGAGTGGGCGGCCGTCGCGCCCGGCGCGGGTGCCGAGGCCGAACAGCGCGTCTGGCGGGAGGGGTTGTTCGCCGAGCGCGCCGCTGTCCTGGGGGCCGTCCGGCGCCGTGACCCGGCCGCCGCCCGCGAACTGCTGGCCGATACCTGGGCGAACGAACGGGCGGAGGACCGGCTGATGTTCCTGGACTCCCTGCGCGAGGAGCTCTCCCCCGCGGACGAGCCGTTCCTCGAACAGGCCCTGTCCGACCGCAGCCGCAATGTGCGGGCCACGGCCGCCGAACTCCTCACCGCGCTCCCGGACTCCGCGCTCTCGGCCCGGATGACGCAGCGGGCCCGCGCCTGCGTCGCCGTGGACCGTACGTGCCGCGCGGAACCGATCGTCGTGGTCGAGGCGCCCCATGAGTGCGACAGCGGCATGCGGCGGGACGGCATCACCGCCAGACCGCCGTCCGGGCGGGGCACGCGGTCGTGGTGGCTGAGCCAGGTGGTGGAGGCGACGCCGCCGTCCGTCTGGCCCGCGCGCCTCGGGGTGGCGGGCGCCGCCGAGGCCGTCGCCCTGCCGGTCGCCGACGGCTGGCAGCCGGATCTGCACGCGGCCTGGTGCCGAGCCGCGGTCCGGTTGCGGGACGCGGAGTGGGCCAGGGCCCTGCTGGGCCCGGCCGCCACGCCCCCCGACCCGGCGGGCTCGTCCTGGCGGGATCCGGCGAGACTGCTGACCGCGCTCCCGGCCGGTGAACGGGCGGCGTGGGTCGCCGAGTTCATCGCCACGCACGGGCTCTCCGAAGCCTTCCGGCTCATCGGGGTGTGCGAGGTGCCCTGGGCGGAGCCGCTGGGCAGAGCCGTCGTGGACGCCCTCGACATCGCGCGGGAGGCCGGGGGCTATCCCTGGAGCTTCAGCGGGGTGATGGGCCTGGCGGAGCGCTGCCTGGACCCGGCGCAGGCCGGCCGGCTGGAGGCCCTCGTCGGCCTCCCGGACGAGCCCGGAGACGCAGCGGACACAGCCTGCCCGCCCGGTGCCCTCGGCTACTGGACGGAGGCGTTCCAGCGCCTCGTCGGCACCCTGCGGCTGCGGGCCGCCATGCGGGCGGAGCTGGCGCCATGACCCGCACCGCACGCCCGGCGGCCGTCACCCCGCGAAGGTCAGGCCCCGGCCGTCTGCCGCACGTTGGCCCTGACCCACTCCACGATCGAGGCCGTCGTGGCGCCGGGGGTGAAGATCTCAGCGACCCCCTTCTCCTTGAGCGGGGGAATGTCCGCCTCGGGGATGATGCCGCCGCCGAATACCTTGATGTCCTCCGCGTCGCGCTCCCGCAGCAGCTCGAGCACCCTGGCGAAGAGGGTGTTGTGCGCACCGGAGAGGATCGACAGGCCAATGGCGTCGGCGTCCTCCTGGATCGCGGTGCCCACGATCTGCTCCGGCGTCTGGTGGAGTCCGGTGTAGATGACCTCCATACCGGCGTCGCGCAGCGCACGCGCGATGACCTTCGCACCGCGATCGTGTCCGTCGAGCCCCGGCTTGGCCACCACCACACGGATCGGACCGGTCACGCCCATCACTGCCTCCAGGTGCGCCTGCTGCCGGCGGGCCGCGGGGATCCCCCCTCGCCCGGCGGGCCGGGGGTGTCGAACGATGGTGTCTCCAGCATCCCGCAACCCGCCGTTTCGCGAAGGAGGGCGAGGGGGAAATCACACGTGGGACACCACGTTCACTACGCGCCGTTCCCGTCTCCCCGCGTCTCGCCCAGGCCGCCGCCGCAGTGCCCCTGGCACATGGCCGCACCGTACGCAGCCGCCGGACCGCGGGTCGGCCGCGAGGAGAGCCGCCACGAGACCCCTGCACGCCCGCACCGCCCCACCGGGGCGGCCACCGGGCCAGGTGTCGTGCGCACCACCCGGGAGGTCGGCCATGGGGGCCTTGCCCGCTGTTTCCACCGTCGCACTTCCCTCACGTGCGCTGGTGCGGTCCACCGTGCTGGAGCTGGCGATCCTGACCGGCCACGCACTGCTCTACCCGACCGGCATCGCCCAGGAGCGCGGACCGGCTCCCTCCGTCCCCTGCGCGGAGAGCGGCGGGCCCAGGCCCGTCCTCCTGCTCCACGGCTTCATCGACAACCGCTCGGTCTTCGCCCTGCTCCGCCGCTCGCTCCGCCGGCACGGCTGGCCCCAGGTGACGTCCCTCAACTACTCGCCGCTCACCTGCGACATCCGCACCACCGCCGTTCTCCTGGGCCGCCATGTGGAGGCGCTTTGCGCACATACCGGCCGGCAGCACATCGATGTCGTCGGGCACAGCCTGGGCGGCCTGATCGCGCGGTACTACGCACAACGGCTCGGCGGGGACACCCGGGTCCGCACTCTGGTCACCCTCGGCACTCCGCACCACGGCACCCGGGTGGCACCCCTGATGTCCGCGCACCCTCTCGTCCGGCAGATGCGCCCGGATTCCGACGTCATCAAAGAGCTGGCCGAACCGGCACCCCATTGCGGCACGCGGTTCATCAGCTTCTGGAGCGACCTCGACCAGATCATGGTGCCCGCCGAGACCGCCTGTCTCGATCACCCGGATCTGCTGGCGTGCAACGTGAGAGTCAGCGGCGTGGGGCACCTCGCGCTCCCCGTGCACGGTGCGGTCGCGGCGGCCGTCCGGCAGGCGCTGACCATGGCGGACGAGGCGTTCGGCGGCACGGGAGCGGTCTCGGTCGCCTGACCCGGCCCCGGATCCGTCCCCACCCGTCCTCTCCCCCGCCCTCTCCCTCAGCCCGACAAATGTCGGACATTTTTCGAACACCAAGGCGACTCAAGGGGATTCAGTCCACCGAAAGGCGGCCAATTGCCCAGGTGTCAATGATTCAAAACGTGAGGAAGATTGTGGGCGTCGCATACCGCCGGGTACAGTCGCCGCTACTTCTCCTGCTCCCAAGGCGAAATGGAAGTGGTGGTGAACGACCGTCACCCGTCGGCGGGCCCGGCCCCGACCGTTCCCGCTCCCGATGCCGCGTATGGGTACTACACCTCGTACGAGCAGCAGATCGCCGCATACGGCCACACCGGATACGAGACCCACGGCCACGACACCGGCCAGTGGGACACCACCGGACAGTGGAACACCTCCGGCCAGACCCAGTTCTGGGACCTCGGCGCCTACAACGCCCCTCAGCAGACCGGCCAGTGGGACACCTCGGACACCTCCGGCCAATGGGACGGCACCGCCTGGGGGCAGCCCGCGCAGGACGCCTGGAACACCCAGGCCACACAGACCTGGGACACCTCGGGGCAGGGGCACGCCTGGCACACCACCGGCTGGACGGGCGAGGCCGGCGGGCAGACGCAGACCTGGGACACCAGCGCGTACGCCACCGTGAGCGAGCCCGCTCCCCCGCACGACCCCACGCTCATGGCCGCCTTCCCGGAGCCGGACGCCGCCACGCCGGACGCGTCGGGTTGGACCCCGGCCCCGGCTCCGGCCCCGGATGAAGCGGAGGCGCAGTCCGTCGCCGCGTTCGACACCCGGACCATGGAAGCGGTCCTCATCCCGCCCCAGCCCGGCGAGCCCGACCCGTTGCCGGACGACCGCTCCTCCGAGCTCCGCCACGGCCGCAACCGCCGCAAGGGCGCCACCGCACGCGAGGGTTACCGCCCGCGCCGCAAGGCACTGCTCACCGTCGCCGTGCCCTCGGTCGCGGTGATGGGCGTGGCGGGCATCGCCGCGGCGTCCGTCGCCTCCAGCACCCAGCACGACACCTCGCGCACCCAGGCGACCGCGGCCCTCGACCCCTCGGCCGTGCCGCCCTCGGCGGCCAACAGCAAGCTGGACACCCAGCTCGCCGGGCTCAGCAAGGGAGCCGACGACTTCGCCAGCCGCGCCAGCCGCACCCAGGAACGGCTCGACCTGAAGGCGCGCCAGGAGGAGGAGCGCAAGCGCAAGGCGGAGGAAGCGGCCCGCAAGGAGGCCGCGCGGCCCAAGTTCGTCCTCCCCGTCGCCCAGCACGGCCTGAGCGCCTACTTCGGCCAGGCGGGCGTCAACTGGATGTCGGTGCACACCGGCATCGACTTCCCCGTCAGCTACGGCACCCCCGTCATGGCCGCCACGGACGGCACCGTCCGCACCCAGTACAACGTGGCCTACGGCAACATGGCCATAGTGACCGCACCCGACGGGACCGAGACCTGGTACTGCCACCTCAGCAACTACCAGATGCACTCCGGGCCGGTCAAAGCCGGTGATGTCATTGCCTACTCGGGCAACTCCGGCAACTCGACCGGACCGCACCTGCACTTCGAGGTACGGCCCGGCGGCTCCGCCGTCGACCCGTTGCCGTGGCTGCGCGGCCACGACCTCGACCCGACCTGACGGCCCTGCCCCTTCTCGGGCCTACAGCTTCTCGACCGGCGCGTAACGCAGCAGCAGCCGCTTCGGCTTCTCCTGGCCGAAGTCGACCGTCGCCTCGGCGTTGTCGCCGCTGCCCTTGACCGCGACGACCGTGCCGAGCCCGAACGAGTCGTGCGTGACCCGGTCGCCGATGGCCAGGGAGACCACCGGACGGTCCTTCGTACGGCGCGTCGCGAAGCCGCTCGGCCCGGCCTTGCCGCCGCCGGACCGCGCGGACGGGAAACCGCCGGACGTGAGGCCGGACATCGACGCCGACGGCGTCGCGGGCCCGGTGCGGCGCCAGTCCACGTACTGCCCGGGGATCTCCTCCAGGAACCGCGACGGCGGGTTGTAGGAGGGCTGGCCCCAGGCGCTGCGCATGCTCGACCGGGTCAGATACAGGCGCTCACGGGCCCGGGTGATGCCCACGTACGCGAGCCGCCGCTCCTCCTCCAGCTCCTTGACGTTGCCGAGGGCCCGCTGGTGCGGGAAGACGCCGTCCTCCATGCCGGTGAGGAAGACGACCGGGAACTCCAGGCCCTTGGCCGTGTGCAGCGTCATCAGGGTGATGACGCCGGCGCCCTCGTCGTCCTCGTCGGGGATCTGGTCGGAGTCGGCGACGAGGGCGACCTTCTCGAGGAAGTCGGCCAGCGTGCCCGGCTCCTCCTCCGTACGCTCCTGCTCGAACTCCAGGGCCACGGCGGCGAGTTCCTGGAGGTTCTCGATGCGGGTCTCGTCCTGCGGGTCGGTGGAGGCCTGGAGCTCGGCGAGATAGCCCGTGCGCTCCAGGACCGCCTCGAGCACGGTCGCGGGCCCGGCGCCCGACTCGACGATCGTGCGCAGCTCCTCCATCAGCACGTTGAAGCGCTTGACCGCGTTCGCCGAGCGGGCCGCCATGCCGTAGGCGTCGTCCACCCGCCGCAGCGCCTGCGAGAAGCTGATCTTCTCGCGCAGCGCCAGTGCGTCGATCATGGCCTCGGCGCGCTCGCCGATGCCGCGCTTGGGCACGTTGAGGATGCGGCGCAGCGGGACGGTGTCCTCGGGGTTGGCGAGCACCCGCAGATACGCGAGCACATCGCGGACCTCCTTGCGCTCGTAGAAGCGCACGCCGCCGACGACCTTGTAGGGCAGCCCGACCCGGATGAAGATCTCTTCGAAGACACGGGACTGGGCGTTGGTCCGGTAGAAGACCGCGACGTCACCCGACTTGGCGTCCCCGGCGTCCGTGAGGCGGTCGATCTCGTCGGCGACGAACTGGGCCTCGTCGTGCTCGGTGTCGGCCACGTATCCGGTGATGGTCGCGCCGGCGCCGGCCTGTGTCCACAGGTTCTTGGCACGGCGGTTCTGGTTGCGCTCGATGACCGCGTTGGCGGCGCTGAGGATCGTCTGCGTGGAGCGGTAGTTCTGCTCGAGCAGGATCGTGGTGGCGTCGGGGTAGTCCTCCTCGAACTGGAGGATGTTGCGGATGGTGGCGCCGCGGAAGGCGTAGATGCTCTGGTCCGCGTCACCGACGACGCACAGCTCGCCGGGCTCCTCGCCGGTGCCCACCAGTTCGCGCACGAGCGTGTACTGCGCGTGGTTGGTGTCCTGGTACTCGTCGACCAGCACGTGCCGGAAGCGGCGGCGGTAGTGCTCGGCCACGTCCGGGAAGGCCTGCAGGAGGTGGACCGTGGTCATGATGATGTCGTCGAAGTCGAGGGCGTTGGCCTCGCGCAGGCGCGACTGGTACATCACGTACGCCTCGGCGAGCGTCTTCTCGAAACCGTCGGCGGCCTGGGCGGCGAAGGCCTCTTCGTCGATGAGCTCGTTCTTGAGGTTGGAGATCTTCGCGCTGAACGACTTCGGCGGGAACTTCTTCGGGTCGAGGTCCAGGTCGCGGCAGACGAGGGCCATGAGCCGCTTCGAGTCGGACGCGTCGTAGATCGAGAAGGAGGACGTGAAGCCCAGCTTCTTGCTCTCCCGGCGCAGGATCCGCACGCACGCGCTGTGGAAGGTCATCACCCACATCGCGTTGGCGCGCGGGCCGACGAGCTGCTCGACGCGCTCCTTCATCTCGCCGGCGGCCTTGTTGGTGAAGGTGATCGCGAGGATCTGGCCGGGGTGGACCCCCTGTGTGCCCAGCAGGTGGGCGATGCGGTGCGTGAGCACCCGCGTCTTGCCGGACCCCGCGCCCGCCACGATGAGCAGCGGCGAGCCGGAGTGCACCACGGCGGCCCGCTGCTGGTCGTTGAGCCCTTCCAGCAGCGCGGCCGGGTCCACGACGGGGCGGGCGGCGCCGTCGCGGTAATACGCCTCCCTGGGCACGGGGGCGTCGAAAGCACCCCCGAAGAGGTCGTGCGGCACCGGCTCCGGAGCCGCGTCCTCCGGGGGCGGCGGGGTCTCCTCGTCCGAGGGGGCGAGGTCCGCCAGGAAGCTGTCGTCAAAGAGGCTGCTCATCGTTGTCCGAGTCTAGGCGCCACCGCCGACAGCCGGCCCTGGTCCGGACAGACGTGATTACGTCCACAGCACCGCGATGAAGATGTTGGTCGTGGTGAGGGCGCCCACCGTGCCGAAAGCGGAGGTCTCGACCCGCGTCTCGTCGCGCTTGACGTACACCAGGCCCAGGATCACGACGAGCAGCGCCAGCTTCACGCTGATCTTGAGGGTGTTGATCGCGTTGCCCTCGGCCTGGTTGAGTCCGACCAGTGCCACACCGGTGACCAGCATGGTCAGCGCGCCGTACAGCATGGCGGGGACCATGCGGGCCTCGCCCGTGCGCATGGCCTTCAGCTGGGTCAGGAAGCCGCCGAGCAGGGCGGCGATGCCGACGATGTGCAGACCGATGACGGCGTTGATGAGTACGTCCATGGCAACCGACCCTAGTAGGCCATACCACCCACTTGTCGCGATGTAGGGCATTTTCCCTCACTCGATCAAGCGCGGACGGGGTTCCTTCCATACAGGCCGGAAGCACAGCTTCCGTCGGTCAAGTCACCGCCGATTCCAGAAATTAACGGTCATGCGCGTTACCGCGCGACCCCGCGGTTTAGCGTCCTGCCCCAGACGGCGGTGGTCCTCCCTCTCCCCCCTCGTACGGGCCACCGCCGGCCAGGACTTGCGCCGGACCGGAAGGAAGTGACGGCCACCGTGGCGTCGCACCGAAAGCCCAAGCAGCACCCGCTCGTCGGCGGCACCGCCCGGACGGCGGCCACCCTGGCCCTGGCCGGCGCCGCCACCGCCACCGTCCTCGAGGGCAGCGGCCACGCCGCGCCCGCGCAGAGCCCCGACCAGGTGAAGGCCGAGATCTCGCGCTACTACCAGCAGGCCGAGGCGGCGACCGAGCGGTACGACGGGGTGCGGGAGAAGGCCGACCGGGCCCGCTCGGCACTGGACCGGCTGCAGGACGAGGCGGCCCGCAAGACCGAGCGCCTCAACTCCGCCCGCAACGCCCTCGGGTCCTTCGCCGCCGCCCAGTACCGCGACGGCGGCATTCCGGCGACGGTGCGGCTCCTGCTCTCCTCGACGCCGCAGCGCTTCCTGGACCAGGCCTCGCTGGCCGACCGCGCGGGCGGCCGGCAGGCGGAGGCGGTCGACCTGGTGCGACACGAGCTGCGGGACGTCCAGCAGGTCCGTACGACCGCCGAGGGCAAGCTCGAGGAGCTCGGGCGGGAGCAGGACGCGCTCGCCCGCGACAAGCGCACCATCGAGTCCAAGCTGGCGGCGGCCAAGCAGCTGCTGGCCCGGCTGCCGGCCGCCGACCGGGACGCGGTCGAGAGCGGTGACTCCGGCGCGGCCGCCGCCCCGGCGGCCGCGCAGCCCGCCCGCCCGGCGGCCGATGCCACCGCCCAGGCACCGTCGTCCCGGGCCTCGCAGGCGGTCGCCTTCGCCTACTCCGCGCTCGGCAAGCCCTATGTGTGGGGCGCCACCGGGCCGTCCGCCTACGACTGCTCGGGGCTGGCGCAGGCGGCCTGGCAGGCGGCGGGCGTGTCACTGCCCCGCACCACCTACACCCAGATCAACGCGGGACACCGGATCGGCCGGGACCAGCTCGCGCCCGGGGACCTGGTGTTCTTCTACTCCGGCATCAGCCACGTCGGGATCTACGTCGGCGACGGGCAGATGATCCACGCCCCGCATCCGGGCGCCCCGGTGCGCCTGGCACCGGTCGACTCCATGCCCTTCGCGGGCGCCTCGCGGCCCGACTAGGCACACGCTCCGGTGCCCGCTCGGTACGTCAGTACGTGACCTGCTGCGTCAGCCAGCGGAAGACGTCCGGGATCTGCGTCTTCCACACGGAGGTGCGGTGCCCGCCCGCGCCGTCCGGGATCTTCTCCACGCGGACGGTCGTCGGCACCTTCGCGATCTTCTTGATCGCCATGCCGCCGAGGTAACCGTCGCGCTCCTGGCCGGAGATGAACAGCGCCACCTTGGGCGGGGTCTTGGCCCGCGCGAGCATCTTCAGCGGGTTGTTCTCGTCGCGCAGCTGAGGGGACTTGGCGGTGAGCGAGACGCGCTCGCCGATGGGGTCGTTGTAGCCGGACAGGCTCACACCGGCGCGGTAGCGGTCGGGGTGGGCGATGGCCAGCTTGGCCGCGCAGTGGGCACCGGCGGAGTAGCCGGCCACGGCCCAGCCGTCGGGCTTCTCGGCCACGCGGAAGTTGTCGACGACCATCTTGCGGACGTCGAAGCTGAGCCAGGTGTCGGCGTTGACCGTGCCCGGGATGTTGGCGCAGCCGGTGTCGACGCCATTGGCCAGGAGGGTGGTGCGGGGGGCGACGATGATGAACGGCGCGACCTCGCCCTGCTCCATCATCGGCTTGAGCTGGGTGTTGACGTTCAGGCTGCCGAACCAGGCCTTGGCCGAGCCGGGGAAGCCGGGCAGCACCTCGACCACCGGGAACTTCTTGTCCTTGAACTTGGGGTCGTTGTACTGCGGGGGAAGCCAGACATAGACCTCGCCCTCGACCCCGGAGAGCTGACCCTTGAGCTTGGTCTGCTGGACGCCCTCGCCCATGCGAGGGTCGGAGACGGGCTTGAAGTCCGCCTTGACCTTCGGCAGGTCCTTGAGGTGCTTGCCGCCGGTGCCGTCCGCGCCGAGGTCGGCGGCGGCCTTGACGTGGTCGCCGGTGCCGAGGAGGTCGTCCCAGTTGTCGTAGAGACCGTTGGCGTTGTTGACGGCCACGAAGACCATGGCTATCGCCGTCACCTGGGCGAACAGCAGCATGACGAACCGGGCCACATGCCGCAGCACTCTGGGTCCGCCGACTTTGGACCACAATGCGAGCGGCAGTATCAGGGCGACCACGGTCAAAACGATCGTGGTCAGGAAAAAGGGCGTCCCCGTCAGGCTCATCGGGCTCTCGTCTCCGGATTGTCGGGCCCGGACAGGGCCGCGGCCCTGCGTTGTCGAGAGCCTTTCGTTCTGTAGATTCGCCTGTTTAGACGGTGAAGCGGCCGTAAAGGTTCCCTTCGCGGCCCCCCGATCGGTCAGATCAGACGGCGGGCCGTCGCCCAGCGCGTCAGCTCGTGGCGATTGGAGAGCTGGAGCTTGCGCAGCACCGCCGAGACGTGCGACTCCACCGTCTTCACGGAGATGAAGAGCTGCTTGGCGATCTCCTTGTAGGCATAGCCCCGGGCGATCAGGCGCAGGACCTCGCGCTCACGCTGGGTGAGACGGTCGAGATCCTCGTCGACGGGCGGGGCGTCCGTGGAGGCGAAGGCATCGAGGACGAAGCCCGCCAGGCGCGGGGAGAAGACGGCGTCGCCCTCCCTGACCCGGAAGATCGCGTCGATGAGGTCGGTGCCGGTGATGGTCTTGGTCACATAGCCGCGGGCGCCGCCCCGGATGACACCGATCACGTCCTCGGCGGCATCGGACACGGACAGGGCGAGGAAGCGGACGGGCGCCTCGGCGGCACCCGACAGCGCGGCGCAGCGGCGCAGCACCTCCACCCCGCCGCCGCCGGGCAGGTGGACGTCCAGCAGGACGACCTCCGGACGGGTCGCGGTGATCACGGAGACCGCCTGGTCGACGTCGGCCGCCTCCCCGACGACCTCGACGCCCGTGCGGTCCGTGGCCCCGATCTCGGCCTGCACTCCGGTGCGGAACATCCGGTGGTCGTCGACCAGCACGACCCGTACCCGGCGCTCCGTGGACTCGATCATCGACCCGTTCGTCATGACTCCTGCTCCGCCCTCTCCATCTCCAGCTCCACCTCGGTGCCCCCGTCGGGCACGGATCGCAGCCGCGCCGTGCCTCCGTTGCGCTGCATCCTGCCGATGATCGACTCGCGGACGCCCATCCGGTCGTCGGGCACCGCGTCGAGATCGAAGCCGGGCCCCCGGTCGCGCACGGAGATGAAGACCGTACGCCCCTCGACCTCGGCGTAGACCTGGACGGCGCCGCCGTCGCCACCGTACTTGGCCGCGTTGACCATGGCTTCACGGGCGGCCTGCAGCTGGGCCCGCAGCCGCTCGTCGAGCGGGCAGTCGCCGACCACGACGACCTCGATC
Source organism: Streptomyces sp. SX-6 (assembly GCF_059089585.1). Taxonomy (NCBI): domain Bacteria; kingdom Bacillati; phylum Actinomycetota; class Actinomycetes; order Kitasatosporales; family Streptomycetaceae; genus Streptomyces; species Streptomyces sp. SX-6. The sequence continues at coordinate 197,009 of NZ_JBTHHU010000012.1, forward strand.
GGCACCCCGTGGTAGTCCTCGACCTCGGCGGCGGCCGCCCTGACGGCCTCCGCCAGGGTCTCGGGTTCCTCCGCCTCGTCCTTGCCCCGGCCCTCCGGGTTGTAGAGCCAGGCGCGCAGCTCCCGCTCCTGGGCCCGGGCCAGGCGGGCCACCTCGCGGGAGTCCTCGGCGTTGCGCTGGATGAGCGTGAGGGTGTGCAGGACGGAGTCGTGGACGTGGGCGGCGACCTCGGCCCGCTCCTGGGCGCGGATGCGCATCGTCCGCTCGGCGGAGAGGTCCTGGGTCATCCGCACCACCGAGGGGCCCGCCAGCAGGGCTATGCCGACCAGGACGGCGAGGGATGCCTGGAGCACCGTGCCCAGGTGCTGCGCCGAGCCCTGGAGGACGACGATGCCCGTCACGCCGACGCCGACCAGGACGACGCCGGCCGCGCCGCGCGCGAGCGGCAGGACGCGCTTGCGGCGGCTGACCTCCATCCAGTGGGCGCGGCGGGCGTTGTCGGCCTGGCGCCAGACGAGGGCGACGCCTGCCCCTATCAGGATCAGGGGCCACACATAGACGTTCGCCCGGCCGAGGTGGAGGCGGTCGAGGAGGATCGCGGCGCCGACGATCAGCGCGAGGAGCGCGAAGACCTGGCCCCGGTCGGGCTTGCGGGCGAAGAGGGGTCTGCCCGCGCCCTCGCCCTCCGCCGCGCGCGGCGCCTCGACCCCGCCGACGCCGAGCGGCACGACGAACCAGAACACCGCGTACAGCAGGGCGCCGATGCCCTGGGCCATGAGCAGCGCCAGGAACACGAGCCGCACCCACGACACGGGCACGCCGAGGTGACCGGCGAGGCCGCGCGCGACGCCGCCGAGCATCCGCCCCTCGGCGCTGCGGTAGAGCTTGCGCACGGGGGTGTGGTCGGTGGCGGGCGGCGGCGCGAATGCGGCGCCGGCCCGGGGCTGCGTCGTCGGTGCGCCGGTCATGCGTCGATCGTCACACGCCCGGGCCCGCCACGGTATCGGGGTCGTCCCTGATCGGACCCGGGGTTACGGACCCCGATGCCCCCCGATGCCTTGATGCCCTGATGCCCCCTCAACCGTTGTCCCCTCACCGTCCGCGGGTGCGGAACCCGTCGCGGACCGCGTCGAAGACGGGCCGGTGGCGGTCCCAGTCGGCGCTGGGGGCGGACAGGTAGATGGCGTACTCGTCGCCGCCCTCGCGCCCGAAGCCCAGGTCGATGGCCCGGTACTCGCGGGCGCGACCGGTGAAGGTGAACTCCCAGACCGCCGCGGGCTCGCCGCGGTAAACGGTCGGCTGCAGCCGGCCCCGCCGGTAGCCGCGCACCTTGGTCCTGAGCTGTTCCTCCACGTCCTTCCAGTGCTCGACGTGGTCGGGGCCCGCGAAGTCCAGGACGTTGACCCGGATGCCCACGAGCCCGGTGGGGTCGACGTAGTTGACCTCGACCGCCGACTTCTCCTTGCGGGTCCAGCCCTTCGGCACGGGGAAGGAGACGCCGAGCCTGTCCTCCGTCGCCAGACGGTAGCCGTGGGGCACGGCGGGCGGCGCGGACCGCGTCGGGGAGGGCGTGGCGGACGGGGTCGCGCCGGGGCTGTTCTGGGGTGCGGCGTCGTCGTCCTTGCCGCCGTCCGGGGCCAGGACGAACGCGCCGACCGCGAGCGCGGCGGCGGTCGCGGTGGCCGCCACGGCCCACAGCACGCCGCGACGCCGTCGGCCGTCCGCGGGCCGCCCCACGGCGGCCTGCTCCCCCGGCCCGGACGCCGGCACGGTGACGGGCTCGGTCACGGGGGCGGTCACCGGGGCGGTTGCCGGCTCGGGGCGCGGCTGCGGCGGCGTCGCGAACGAGGCCGTATCGGGCTCGGCCGCGGGCTCGCGCAGGATCTGCTCGACCAGCTCGGCCGGAGGGCGCAGGTCCGGATCCTTGGCGAGCAGCGCCACGATCAGCCGGGACAGCGGTCCGGCCGACTTCGGCGGCTCCAGCGGATCCACCGCGATCGCGTACGCCGTCTCGACCGGGGTGTCCCGGTGGAAAGGGGTGTGCCCCTCCACCGCGCGGTACAGCGTGGCGCCGAGCGCCCACAGGTCCGCTGCCGGGCTGGGCTTGGCCCCCTTGACCCGCTCGGGCGCGATGTAGTCGATCGAGCCGACCATCTCGCCGGTCTTGGTCAGCGTCGAGCTGCCCACGGAGTAGGCGATACCGAAGTCGGTGAGCACGACCCGCCCGTCGTCGCCGAGCAGAACGTTGCCGGGCTTGACGTCGCGGTGCAGCACCCCGGCGGCATGGGCCGCGCGCAGCGCGGCGATCATGCCGCGCCCGACGCGGGCGGCCTCCTCCGGGGACAGGGGGCCCGTCTTGAGGACGTCGCCGAGTGTCGTGGAGGGCACGTACTCCATGACGATGCACGGGAGTCCGTCGTCGTCGGCGACGTCGTGGACGACGACCACGTTGGGGTGGCTGATCCGGGCCGCGCTGCGGGCCTCGCGGCGGGTGCGCTCGTAGAGGGTCGCGAGCTCGTCCTCGGCGACGCCGAGCGGGACGTGCAACTGCTTGACGGCGACCTGGCGGGCCAGCAGTTCGTCCTCGGCACGCCAGACGGTGCCCATACCGCCGCGGCCTATGCGCTCGAGGAGCCGGTACCGTCCGGCCAGCAGCCGACCGCTGTCTGACACCGCGCCCTCCGGTTTTCCGCTTTTCCGCCGCTTGTTTTCCGCCGCTTGTTCGAGCAGCCACCCTAACCGGGCCCTCCCTCAGGGGTGATCTCAGGTGATCTCAGGGAACGGCCAGGGTCGTCACGGATGCCGCACTCGTGTTCCGGTTGACACCATGTCCTCATGACCGATGCGCCCCCCGCCGACAGCCCGCCGCCCGCGGACGCTCCTCCCGACGCCCCCCGGGCCGCCGGGCCGCTGCTGCGGCGCAGCCGTGAGCACAAGGTGATCTCCGGCGTGTGCGGGGGGCTGGGGCGCTGCTTCGGCATCGACCCCGTGATCTTCCGGGTGGTCCTGGGCGTGCTGGCGGCCACCGGCGGGGTCGGGCTGATCGTGTACGGCTTCGCGTGGCTGCTCATCCCGCTGGAGGGCGAGGAGGAGAACGAGGGCCGCAAGCTGCTGTCGGGGCGGGTCGAGGGGCCGGGGCTGACGGCGGTGCTGTGCGCGCTGGTCGGCTGCGGGCTGTTCCTGTCGATGCTCAACAACAGCGGCGCCATGGCCTTCTCCCTGATGCTGTCGTTCGCGCTCATAGGCTCGGCCTACTGGTCGCGGCAGCGCCGCCTGACCGACGGCGAGGAGGCCTCGGCCGCCGCGCACGGGCTGCAGATGTCCCAGAAGCCGGACGCCCCGCCGGAGACCCTGGCACCGCCGCCGCCCGACGCCCCGTCCTGGTGGCGCGACCCGCTCGTCAAGGACGGCGCGCCTGCGGGTGCGGGCAGCGGCATGGGATACCTGTGGGGGCCGGAAGGAGGGTCGGAAAGGGTTCCGGCCGAAGGCCCGCACGACACGCGGACCGCCACCATGCCCAAGCAGCCCCAGCGGGTCCGTGACGGGCGGCAGCTCGGCGGCTGGACGGCGCTGCTGGCCCTCGCGGCCTTCTGGCTCAGCACCAGCCTGTACTGGCACGGCCGTCCGCTCGGCACCTCGCTGGAGATCGGCCTGGCCTGCGCGGTCGCCGTCTACGGCATCGGCATCGCCGTCAGCGCCTGGTACGGCCGCGTCGGCGGCGGCACGGTCGTCCTCGCCGTGCTGACCGCCGTGCTGATGACGGGCGCGGCCGCCCTGCCCAAGTCGGTCACCGCCGAGTGGACCAAGTCGACATGGCGGCCCACGAGCACGGCCGCCGTCCAGCCGGAGTACCGGATCGGCACGGGCTCCGGCGTGCTCGACCTGACCGCCCTGCCCTGGCCCCCCAGCTCCGGACCCCGCAGCTCCGGCCCCAACGCGCCGGTGGTCAGCGCGAGCGCCGAGGCGGGCGCGGGAGAGCTCAAGGTGGTCATCCCCGACGACGTCACGGCGGAGCTGACCGTCGAGGTCGGCCTGGGGTACGTCAGGCTGCCGGGCGCCCAGCCCGACGACGTCGACATCAAGACCGGCCAGCGCAAGCACGTGACCGTGCACCCGACCGCGGGGCACACCTCGCGCGGCACCCTGGACCTGCGGCTCAAGACCGGCCTCGGCCGGGTGGAGGTGCTCCGTGCAGCCCGATGAATCCCGCCGCCGTGCGGTCGGCCGTCATGAGTTCGAGCCCGGCAAGCTGGTCGTCGGCCTGGTGCTGCTGGGCGGTGGCCTGGCCTACCTCGCCGCGGCCCACGGCTGGTGGCGCTTCCCCTCCTATGTCCTGCTGCCCGCCCTGGCCGTCGGCTTCTGCCTCGCCGGTCTCGTCTCCTCGCTCGCCTACGCCATCCGCCGCCGGGCCCGGCGCACGGAACGGCCCACCGAGGACGTCCCTTAGCCGGTTAGCCGAATCAGCCGAACAGCCGCCTCTGCCGGGCACGCCCCCCGCGCCGCGCTCGCAGCGCGTCCACCGAGAGAAGGGGCGCGCCCGCGAGTATCAGCGGCAGCCACGCCATCAGATAGGCGAGGTCGTTGCCGTAGTAGTACGGGGTGGCCGTCCAGCTGACCGTCATCCACAGGCTGAGCGAGATCAGCGCCCCGCCGGCCGCCGCGAGCCGGGCGAACAGCCCGGCGAGGGTGCCGAGCCCGACCGCCACCTCGCCGATGGCCAAGGCGTACCCGAAGACGACGGGGCTCTTCAGGCCCAGGTCAACCAGACCCGGGATCGCCGCCGTGTCGCGCACCGAGCGCATCAGGTCCCCGAGCGACCCCGGCCCGCTGCCGGCGAGAAAAGCCGAATCCGTGAGCTTGTCGAGCCCCGCGTAGATGAACGTGACGCCGAGGAAGACGCGAAGCGGCAGCAAGGGATACCGCTTCAGGAGTGCCACAGCTGAAGCTGCGCTGCCTGACATACCGCCCACCGCCCTTCCCGCCCCCGGCTTCGTCCGGTTGTTCGCCTTGTTCGTCACACCCGACCATACGGAAAAGGTCCGATGCGCGCTCAGTGCTGTGGACAGCGGCCCGCTTGGGGAAAACGGCGTCACCCTCAGGCGGGACCTCAGCTGGCCTCAGCCGGCCTCAGCCGGTGCGGATGCCCAGGGCGCTGCCCGCCAGCCACTGCTCCCAGGTCAGGTTCCAGTCGCCGTAGCCGTTGCCGAAGTGGTCCATCGGCTTCCCGGAGCTCCCGGTGACCTGGACCACGTCCCCCTTGCGGCTCAGGCCGTACAGCCACTTGGCGTTCACCGTGGACATGCCGATGCAGCCGTGGCTGACGTTCTCCTTGCCGAACGCCTCCGCGTTGTCGGGGGCCGCGTGCACGAACTCGCCGCTGATCGTCTCGCGCATGCTGAAGTCGTACGCGCCGTAGAACCCGTCGGGGTGATTGCGCGGAATGCCGATGGAGCGCGAGTCCATGACGACCCGGCCCTCCTTGGCGAGGATCGTCTTGATCCCGTCCCGCGTCTTGTACTTCTTCTCGTCCCCGCCGCTGATCGGGATGGTGCGCAGCGTCTTGCCGTTGCGGGCGACGGTCAGCGTGTGGGCCTTGAGATCAACGGTGTTGGTCATCGAGTCGCCGATGGTGAAGGACAGTTTCCGGTCCCGGTCGCCCGCCACGCCCTCCGCGAGCTTCACCCCGGCGAGCCGGGCGTCGAGGGTCACCTTGGTGCCCGCGGGCCAGTACTTCTCGGGGCGGAAGTGCACGCGGGTGTCGCCCTTCGACTCGTTCCAGTGCCACGCCCCGGGCACCTTCGGCGAGGTGGAGACCTTCAGCCGCCCCTCGATCCCGGCCCGCAGTTCCTTGGACACCTTCTGCTGCTTGAAGACGATCGCGATGGGCTGCCCCACGCCGACGGTCTCGCCGTCGGACGGCGTGATCTCCGGACGTGCGGCCCTGGCCGCGTTCCGCAGCATGACGGCGGCCGGAGCGGGCTTCTCCGTGACGGCCGTGGAGGATGGCGACGACGGGGCCGACGGCGAGGCCGCCCCGGGCCGCCCCTCGGCCTCGGCGCCACCACCACATCCGGTGACGGCCAGGCCGGCCAGGGCCAGGGCGGCGGACAGCCCGATGCAACGGGACAGGCGCATGGTGCTGGTGCTCCTACGACGGTTCTGGTTCCGGGCAAGGACAAGCCGGGGCACAGTGCCCCAACCTCCCCAGGTAAATAGATGGCAAAGCGCCCCGGCCGGTTCCGTTCCGCACGGTTCCGTTTGCCCGATTCCGTCAGCTCAGCAGATCCGGCTCGCTGCGCGTGATCTGCTGATACAGCGGCTGGTAGTTGATCCACGCCACCAGGTCGTTGCCGAGCTGATCACGGGTGTGCTTCGCGTTCGCCGGCTCGATGGGCACCGGCTTCCCGGCCGCCTTCGCGACCAGCTGCACCTGGCAGGAACGTTCCATGGTGATGAACCACCACGCCGCCGCGTCGACGGAGTCCCCGACGGTCAGCAGCCCGTGATTGCGCAGGATCACGGCCTTGTGCGGACCGAGCGCGGTCGCTATCCGGCGGCCCTCCTCCTCGTCCACGACGACGCCCGTGTAGTCGTCGAAGAGCGCGTGGTCCTCGTAGAACGCGCACACGTCCTGCGTGATCGGCTCGAGCAGCTGCCCCAGCGCGGACAGAGCACGCCCGTAGGTCGAGTGACTGTGCGCGGCGGCCACGACGTCCGGGCGGGCCCGGTGGATCTGCGAATGGATCGCGAACGCGGCCTGGTTGACGTGGTGACGGCCCTCGACGACCTGCCCCTGGTGGTTCACCAGGATCAGATCGCTCACGGTGATGTGCTTGAACGACATCCCGAAGGGGTTGACCCAGAAGTGATCCGTGAACTCCGGGTCCCGCGCGGTGATATGGCCCGCCACCCCCTCCTCGAACCCGAACCGCCCGAACAGCCGCAGCGCCGCCGCGAGGCGCTGCTTGCGGTACATGCGCTCGTCCTCGACGGACTCGTGCACGGGCGGCATGGCGAACTGAAGCCGCTCGGTGGGGATGGGAACGGGCGGTACGGGCGCGGTCTGCGGCTGTTCGGACATCGACGGCTCTCCTCCGGCTGATCCGTGACTACGAACCGGAAGCTACCGCCGGGTACGAGCGGGGGCCAGGGGTGTGTGGTCAATTGCCCTTGCGCGGGCGCCTGTAGACAGCGGTGAGGTCGATCTCCATGTCGAAGGGGGCGGACAGCTTCAACTGCTCGTGATAGATGCCGACAAGGCCATACGCATGAGTGGCCGGATCCAACTCGTACGCGTAAACAACCGGCAGGCCGCCGTCACCCTCCTCCACCCGCCAGAAGTGCCGGATGCCGACGGCCGCGTACTTGCGCGGCTTGACTTCGCGATCACGTTGCTCCGAGTCTTCGGACACGACCTCCACAGCGAGGACGACGTCTTCAGGCGCGTACCAGGTCTGCTTCGGACCGATCACCGCATCGGCACGCACCACGAGGAGGTCGGGTTCCGGCCTGTCCCGTTTGCCGACCTTGATCGTCATCTCCCGAATGGCTTCCAGACCATCCGGCGCCTGTGTCCACAGCGCATTGTCCAGCAGTCGCATGGTCCACGTGTGAAAGTTGGTCTGCGGGCTCACGAAGACGAGACTCCCGTCGATCAGCTCCGTGTGCGGAGGAAGATTCGGAAGCCGATCAAGGTCGTCCGCAGTCCAGCCGCCCATGGGCGGACGGGCCCACTCGTAGTCCTCTTCAAGCCCGTACTCACGTGCGGCGCTCATGGTTGCTCCCATGCGACGGAGTCTCGCCTGTACGACCAGCCTACCGACCGCAAACCCCCACGCCGCCGCCCAAACGAACGAACGACTCCCCCGTCATTGACCCACCGCCCCCGCCAGCCCCCGCACGCACTCCCGTGCCACCGCGTGCCCCATGCCCGGCACCGTCACCAGCCGTGCCCCCGCGATCACTTGCGCCAGGTGCCGCGCATGCGCCGGCCCCCACACCGGGTCGGCCGGGGACTCGACGACCGTGACCGGCACCGTGGTGTGTGCCAGGGCCTCGGTGCGCACCAGGTCCGACTGGTCGGCACGGGCGTGTGCGGTCGGGGGGTCGTAGTGGCCGGTGTGCTCGATGATGCGGCGTTCGAGAGCGCGGAAGTCCTCCGCGTGGAAGGGGAGTTGATCGCCGCTGAGCAGACGCCAGTGCTCGACCCTGTGATCCAGCTCTGCCTCGAGTCCGTGGTCCTCCACCGGCCGCGACCAGAACTCCAGCAGGCGCGGGTCCGGACCCGGAAGTTCCGCCACCGGTATCCACGTCCCGTCGGCGTCGGTGTACGGGGCCTCGCTGATCGCGCACGTACCGAGGAGGGTGACGCCCGTCAGCCGCTCCGGGCGGTCGGCGAGGAGCAGTTGGGCCAGTACGCCGCCCATCGACATGCCGAACACATGCGCCCGTTCGACGCCGTACGCGTCGAGCACGGCGAGCGCGTCGTCGGCGAGGTCGGCGATGCGGTACGGGTGCTGGTCGAACGCCCAGGTCGAGCGGCCGGTGTCGCGGTGGTCGTAGCGGATCACGAAGTACCGCTCGGCGAGCGTGTCGACGAACTCCTCGGGCCAGGTGAGCCCGGACGAGTTCGCGCCCATGATCAGCAGCAGCGCCGGGGCGTCGGCCTCACCACGGGACTCGGTCCACAGGTCGACCCCAGGGGCGACGTTGACGGTGCGGTGCATAAGACAATCCCTCCCACGCAATGCGCAACGATACGTTTCGTCTCGCCTTTCGACCATACAACGACAACGCCGCCCCCTCAACCGTCTGAAGACGGTGAGAAGGCGGCGCGGCCAAGCGGGTTCAGGGAGTGAGGACTACTCCCACTCGATCGTCCCCGGCGGCTTGCTGGTCACGTCCAGCACCACACGGTTGACGTCGCGTACCTCGTTGGTGATCCGGGTGGAGATGCGTGCGAGCACGTCGTACGGCAGGCGAGACCAGTCGGCCGTCATGGCGTCCTCGGACGAGACCGGGCGCAGGACGATGGGGTGGCCGTAGGTGCGGCCGTCGCCCTGGACGCCGACGGAGCGGACGTCGGCGAGGAGGACGACCGGGCACTGCCAGATCTCGGCGTCGAGGCCGGCGGCGGTGAGTTCCGCGCGGGCGATGGCGTCGGCCTCGCGCAGGAGGTCCAGACGCTCGCGCGTGACCTCACCGACGATCCGGATACCCAGGCCCGGGCCGGGGAAGGGCTGGCGCTGGACGATCTCATCGGGCAGGCCGAGCTCCTGGCCGACCATGCGCACCTCGTCCTTGAACAGGTGCCGCAGCGGCTCGACGAGCTTGAACTCCAGGTCCTCGG
>NZ_JBTHHU010000013.1:0-198023 GCF_059089585.1 Streptomyces sp. SX-6
GCTACCGCCGCCTCACCGTCCGGTACGAACGCAAGGGCTCCCACTTCCTCGCCTTCCTCGGCCTCGCGGCCGCCCTCACCTGCTACAAGAAACTCGCCAAGATCACCACGTGAGACATCCTCTTAGTACCCTCGACAAGTAGGCGGGATCGTACTTCAGTTCGCGTGCGACAGCCCTCATGGTCAGCCCCTCGGACGCTAGTGCGGCTCGCGCGCGGGAAGCGAAGTCGTTCATGACAACTCCAAGGTGTTGACCAGTGCCTCCGAGAATAGTCAACGCCGGTCAACTCCCGCGACGGGTTTGAGATCCGGTACTCATGACTAGCTCAAACCCCGGCGACCGTCGTACCGGCCCCGGGGCGTGGCCAACGCCGTAGAGGAGCGCTGACATGGTCCACCGTATCCGCCGCTGGCTCCGCCAAGCCAGCACACCCCACCAGCACGCCAACACCCCCGCACCAGCCCCACACCCCCCGCTCACCGCCCTCACCCGGACCCCAAAGCCCGATGCGGTTGCCACCACCTTGCAACCCCCACGCCCGGCTTCCAGGGCGACCTCATGCTGTGGGCCACCCCCCACGGCATCGACATCCGCACCCGCCAAGCCAGCGGCAGGAAGGCGGGCCGATGAACGACGCACTCCCACGCCGCACCCCCCAACAGGCTCACGAAACAGGCTCGTTCGTCATGGACACCAGGCGGGACGAGATCGGCCAAGTCATGGGCCGTGAAGGCCCCTGCTACCAGCTACGCCCGCCACGAGGCGGCAGGGAGTGGGAAGCCCAGCCCAACCGCATCCGGCCCGCAACGGACGCCGAAAAGCTCAGGGCCAAAGTCCAGATCGCCAACACCGGCGACAGGTCAGGCAAGGGGATGACCCTGATGCGTATCGCCGACTGGACCATCAGCCCCGAGACGGCGCCGGAAGCCCCAAAGATCATCCACGAACTGCAATGCACCACCTGTCACGCCACATCCGAAGCCAGCGAGGACTTCGGGACGGTACGCGAGTGGGTCTTGATCCACGTCGACCACAACCCCTCCCACACCGGCTACCGCGAGCTCATTCACCGGTTCTGGCGAGCAGTGCCCGTGAGGTGACAAACACCCCCTAGACACCTGCCCCGGGTACCCCCACGGCCGGTAGCCGGAGGCGGGCAGCGGAGCCCCTGTCAGCTCAAGGCAGGGGCCCCACATCCGGCCCCCGTCGACACGGCGGGGGCCGCTTCACGCTCTGTTACGGTGGCGGAGAGTGAGGGAGGGTGACGGGGGTGGACAGGTCCAGGGTGTCTATCACTTATCCCCCGCGCGGATCTGGTGGTTGCGATGGGCGGCGGGGTCGGCACCCTGCACGAACTGACCGCCGCCGTCTACTACGCGGGCAACATCCGTGCCGTTCCCGTCTGGTTCGCCGGCCCCACTGCCCTTCGCCTGTTGGCCTTCCTCCAGCGCGAGCAGTGGCTGTTCGAGTCGCCGACCAGGCCACTGGGGTTCCTCACCCCGATCGCCTCGGCGGCCCTGTTCGCCACCGAACTCGCCCACCTGTACCCACCATCGCAGGGGGAAGCATGACCACCGCCACGGGTGTAACGCCAACGCTGCCGTCTCGCATCGCCGAAGTCGCCTGCGTCACAGGCCCGTTCGCTCTGGCTGACGGCCGAATGCTGGACGCCTACTTCGACGAGTACCGGCTCGCCGGTGACCCGTTCCTGCTGCACGATGTCGCCGACGCGATGGCTGCCCTGGTCCCGGCGGGGGCCGATGCCCTCGCCGGGGTCGAGCTCGGCGGTGTCCCGCTGGTCGTCGCCCTGTCTGCGGTCACCGGCCTGCCCGCCGCGTTCCTGCGGCGGGCCCCGAAACGCTACGGCTCGCAACAGCAGGTCGAAGGCGCGCCCGTTGAGGACCTGGGGGCCGAACTCGACGACAAGGCCCTGCTGGGCGCCGCGGTCTCGCCCCACCTGCACCAGGATGGGATCCAAGCCAGCCAGTTGCTCGCCGGGCCAGCCCGAGCGGTTGGCGGCGGTTCCGGGGGGGGCAAGGGACCGCTCGCCAGCGCCGGTGGCCGACGCTCGCAAGCACTTGGCCAAGCCCTGGTCGTCGCTGCTCAGGAGGCAACCGCCCTGCTGAACAAGTAGCAGGCGAGAGAGCGCCGACAACCGGATGACCCACCTCGGCCTCGCCGACCCACGTGGCCGAAACCTTCTCCAGGCTGCATACAAAGCGCTGTCGCCGTGACCTTCCGAACGAACACCCGGTTGAGCACCGGGTGCCTTCGTCATGGCGCTCTTTGCCCAAGGGGAGGGAGTACGGAAGGTGGAGGATTCGTCCGGCGGTAAACAGACCCGGTGCCGGCTGTGGGGGAACTCCCGTGCACGGGACCAGGCGCCCTTGTCGGAGAGCGAGAAGCTGCTCTTCTCCGGCGCGCTGCGGCACGACAAGAAGTGGGCGGTCTACGAGGACCCGCTGCTGCGGATGTCGCTGTGGTCGATGGCCAAGCAGTTCCCGTCGATTCTCGCCACAGTCTGCAAGGTGGCGTGGGGCGTGGACCGCCTCGCGCTCCTCGTGGTGTTCGGCGCGAACCTCGCGGCCGGGCTGATGACGGCGTTCGGGCTGGTGGCCACCAACCAGGTGCTGGTGCACCTGTTCGCCACCGGCCCCACCACCGACCGGCTCCGCCAGGCACTGCCGGCGCTGCTCTCCGCCGGGGCCGTCTCGGCGGTGTCGGTGGGGCTCGGCTGCTGGTCGGTGATGTACGCGGGCCGCCTGTACCCGAAGATCGAACTGGCCTATACGGCCCGCTACTACCGGGGCATGGCGCGCTGCGAGATGGCCGCGCTCGAGAACAAGGACATCTACAAGGTCCTGGCGGCAGGACGCTACGGCACGGACTCCGTCAAGCGCATGCTGCGCTACGCGGTGGACATCCTGCACGACCTCGTGGGGTTCGCCGCCTCGGCAGTGGTGCTGGCTCTCCTCAACCCGCTGCTCGTCGCCGCGCTCGCCCTGATCGCCGTGCCCCGCTGGCTCGCCGCGGTCGCGGTGGTGCGCCGTACGTACGCGTCCATGCACGTGTGGCTCGACCACACGCGCGCGGTGGACACGATCACGTATCCGATCACGCGGGCCGACGTCAGCGCCGAGGTGCGGGTGCACGGCGCGGGCAAGCTGCTGATGGACGCGCACGCCGACATGGCGGCCACGGCCGCCCGGGAGAAGGCGCGCCTGGCGAAGGCGGAGGCGGGTACCGAACTGGCCGGGTCCGCGGCCTCGGGCGTGGGACGGCTGTGCGCGTACGGGCTGTTGTGGTTCCTGCTGACCTCGGGCGGCATGCCACTGGCGGCGGCCGGCACGGCCGTGATCGCCATCCGTACCTCCACCGGATACCTCGCCGGTCTCGTGATGCAGTTCAACCACATGGTCGAAGAGTCCATGTACCTGGCCGACTTGGACCAGGCATGCGCGCTGACCGCCGAGCATGCGATTCCGGACGGCGGCCGGCCGGTCCCGGAGCACGGGTTCGATGTGGTCCTCGACCGGGTCTCGTTCCGCTACCCCAACGCGGACCGGCACGCCCTCGAGGACGTGTCGTTGACGATCCCGAAGGGCAAGGTGGTGGCCCTGGTCGGGGAGAACGGATCGGGCAAGACGACCCTGGCCGGCCTCGTCGCCGGCCTGTACCTCCCCACCGGCGGCACCCTGGCCTTCGGCGGCGTGGACGTGCGCGAGGCCGACCGCGACAAGGTCTTCGACCGGATCGCCGTCCTGTCCCAGGAGATCGCGCACTGGCCCATGACCGTACGGGCGAACATCCACATCGGCCGGGCCACCGTCCCGCGCCGTGACATCCAGCAGCGGGCGGAGAGAGCCGCGGACGAGGCCGATGTCATCGGCGTCATCGAGGACTTGCCGGACAGCTGGGACAGCATCGCCGTCAAGGGCTTCGAGCGCGGCGTCAAGCTCTCGGGCGGGCAGTGGCAGAAGCTCGCCACCGCCCGCGCCCTCTACCGCGACGCGCCCCTGCTGATCGTGGACGAGCCGACGGCCGCCCTCGACCCGAAGAAGGAGATCGAAACCTTCGCCGCGCTGCGGGAGTTGACGAACGACGGCACCACGGTCCTGATGATCACCCACCGGCTCGCCGCGACCGCCACCGCCGACCTGATCCACGTCCTGCACGAAGGCCGGCTGCTCGAATCCGGCACGCATGCCGAGCTGATGGCCGTCGACCGCGGCCACTACCGAGAGATGTACGAACTCCAGGCCGCCCAGTACGCCCGGACCGTCCCCGCACCCCGCGCGCCCCGCAAGGAGGGAGACCGTGTGAACGGCATCGGCGGATGATTGACGCGGATGATTGACTACGTCGTATGGATCTCGGACGAGTGCCCCCTTTCGACCCCGAACTGGCCGTGGCGCTGGCCGCCTTGGGCGACGCGGTGAGGGAGCCGTTCACTCCGGAGAACCTCGCGGCCCGGCAGGAGCGGGACGCCGCGGTCCGGCCCAGGCCCTCGGTTCAGGATCTCCGGGCCGACGGCCGCTTCGAGGTGGACGAGCTGCGCGTGCCGGGAGCACCGGGCGGTCCGGACGTCACGCTCGTGAGCGCCCGGCCCGCCGGGATCACCGGGCCGCTGCCGCTGCTGTACTACATGCACGGCGGCGGCATGATCATGGGCAACGCGTGGTCCGTCCTTCCGCAGCTGCTGCGCGAATGGGCTCACACGCTGGAACTGGCCGTCATATCTGTCGAGTACCGGCTGGCGCCGCAGACGCGGTACCCCGGACCGCTGGAGGACTGCCACGCCGGATTCCTCTGGGCGGCCGCGCACGCGGACCGGCTGGGCATCGACGCGAACCGCATCGTCATAGGAGGGAAGAGTGCCGGCGGCGGACTCGCCGCGGCACTCGCCCTGCTCAACCGGGACCGCGGCGGGCCCGCGCCGGTCGGGCAGTTGCTCCTGTGCCCGATGCTCGACGACCGTGACAACACCTTCTCCAGCCACCAGATGGACGGGGCCGGAACCTGGGACCGAACCTCCAACGCCACCGTGTGGCAGGCGCTGCTGGGCGACCGGTACGGCGCTGCGGACCTGCCGCCTTACGCCGCTCCCGCTCGGGCCACGGATCTGTCCGGGCTGCCCCCGGCCTATATCGAGGTCGGGTCGGCCGAGACCTTCCGGGACGAGGGAGTGGCCTACGCCGACGCGATCTGGCGGGCCGGCGGCCAAGCCGAACTGCACGTCTGGCCGGGGGCCTTCCACGGCTTCGACACCTTCGCGCCGTCGGCGGCTCTCAGCCGGGACGCCCGCGACGCCCGTACCCGCTGGCTCCGGCGCATCCTCGTCAGCCCTCCTCGATGTCCGAGATGAGCTTGGTGCTCAGATCGCTCTGCACCGCCAGCCGGGTGTGCCCGGCATCCGGGCCGGTGCCCCAGGTGAGCGTGACCGTGGTGAACAGGTGCCCGGCACCGGAATCGTGATAGCGGACCTCCCAACGGGTGGGCACGTCCTGGGCGCGCAGGACGCCGTCGGCGTGGTTGGCCTCCTCCCAGGCGGCCAGCCGCTGCCGGAAGTCCTCCGTGAGGTAGTGGGCACGAAGCTCGTCGGACAGGTCGTCGGTGCCGTCGGAGACGGCGTCGATGTAGGCCCCGTAGAAGTCGGCCACCCGGTCGACCGCGGAGTCCGGACTCCCGCTGCGGACCGCGTCGTTGTCAGGCATGAATTCCCCCCTGGGACAATGCTGTTCAGTCCACACTCTTGGTGACAATCTGCCCTGTTCTGCTGAAAACAGTCCCGGACGGTCGTGTGCTGGTCGAACCGGAACCGTAGCGCGCGGCGAAATCAATCGTTTGAGCCGGTATGGCAGTTATTTGGGCGAATGAGCCGGTTGGTCAAGGCTGGGCGCAGATCGCGGAGTTCCTGGTGGCGCTGCTCCTCTCGGGGATCATCGGGCTCGAACGCCAGATGAGGCACAAGGCGGCGGGGCTGCGGACCTACACCACGGTCGGCGGCGGAGCGGCGGTGTTCATGCTGGTGAGCAAGTACGGGTTCACCGATGTGGTGCATGCGGGCACGGTGGTGCTCGACCCGTCGCGCGTCGCGGCGCAGATCGTGTCGGGGCTGGGCTTCATCGGCGCGGGGGTCATCTTCGTCCACCGTGGTTCGGTGCAGGGGCTGACGACGGCGGCGACGATCTGGCTGACCGCGGGGGTGGGGGCGGCCGCGGCCGCCGGTCTGCCCCTGCTGGCCGCGCTGGCCGTCGCGGCGTACCTCGCCATCTCGTACGCGTTGAAGCCGCTGCTGGCCCGCCTGCCCGCCCGGGGCGGTGTGACGGCCGGGTACCGGATCGTCTATCTGCAAGGGCGGGGCCTGTTGCGGGAGTTGCTGGACCGGTGTACGGGGGCCGGTTTCTCCGTGCACGAGCTGCGCACCATCACCGGCCCCGTCGGCCGTGAGACCGAGCAGGCGGTGGAGATCGCGTTGCTGGTGCAGGGCTACGGCGACTTCGATGCCCTCACGACGCGGCTGGCGGCGGTTCCCGGGGTGCTGGTGTGCCGCCGCACCGAGCCGGAAGGGGATTGAGCGCCGGTCTCATGGCGTGTTGAGGGCAGACTGGACGACCAAACATCGTTCGGCGGCCCGAGTGAAGCTGTTTGTCTCGGCAACGGCTATGACTTGACCATCCTCGCCCCCTTGACGGGGGCGATTCCCTTCGGCTACCCGCAGGTGGCCGGGAAGGCTTCACGCATCCGCCTCCGGCGCGGGGCCGGGACTCGCGCCGTGGTGGCGCTGCGCGTGCTGTTGATGACCGAGCCACCGGTCCGGCGGGCTCGGGCCTCGATCTCGACCGAGGCGTTGTGGTCGGCGTCGTCCTCGTGCCCGCAGTGGACGCATGAGAACAGGCGTCCGCAGCCGGGCCGGGATTCGGGATCGACCTTTCCACAGGCGGGGTTGCCGCACGTGTTGGAGGTATGGAACGCGGGCACCGCAACCAGCACCGAACCGTACAGGCGGGCCTTGTACTCCAGCTGACGTCGCCGTTCTCCGGGGGCGTTGTCCAGGATCGACCGGTTGAGCCCGGCCTTCTGGCGCACGTTCCTGCCCGGCTGTTCGACGGTGCCCTTGGCGGAGGCCGTCATGTTCTTCACGCGCAAGTCCTCGATACCGATCATGCCGTGGTTTTTGGCGAGGCCGGTGGTGAGTTTGTGCGTGAAGTCCTGGCGGCGGCCGGTCTGCCGGGTCCTGAGTTTCGCGATCTGGGCGATCGTCCTCCTCAGCCTGCGGCTGTACTTGCCTGCGTTGTGCTTCTTCGCGTAGGTGATCTGGCGGGCCTTGGTGCGCTCCAGGTACTTGAGGCGGGCCTTCTCCGCGTCGGTCAGGGTCGGCGGCATGAGGCGAGGCGCTGTCTCGGTGGACACATACGCGGAGGCAGCGACACCGAAGTCCACTCCGCAGCCCGGCTTGCCGTTCGGCCGTACGGCCTTGGCCCCGGTGTGGACGCCGAAGGAGACATGCCAGCCGTTACCGTCCCTGCTGATGGTGGCGTTACGGATCGTGCCGCCGATGGCACGGGAGAGACGGAAGCGCAGCCATCCCAGCTTCGGGATACGCACCTCGGCCCACTTGCGGTTGATCTTGCGGACCTCAACAGCCTGCCCTGGGAACGGGATCGACAGCCGGTGCCCGCGCTTCTTGCGGACCGGGAACTTCGCCGGGTGCTCCGGATTCCAGAAGTTGTCGTACGCCCGATCCATGTTGCGCAGGATCTGCTGCCCGGCCTGTGCCGGAAGGTCGCCCATCCACTCCATGTCGGCGCGGGCCCGGGTGAGGTGCTTACACTGCTCGGCGGACCGCAGCGTGTACCGGCGCTGCTCCCATAGGTACACACGCTGTTCCAGGGCCACATTCCACAAAGCGCGCCCGGTGTGCCCCCACCCGGTCAGGACTAACTCCTGACTCCCAGTGGGATACGCCCGGTACTTACGCCCCAAGTCCGCCTTCACACCCTCAATGTACCGTTGTTTTATGGTGACATGAGCCACATCCATCACCTGGGGAACTTCCCCCGAAGGCCGCTATCTCGGAGCTGGTCAACTCCCTGAAAATCATCCATCTTCGCCGTCCTGGCTGTGACAATCCTCCGCGAGAGCCTGTCCGCTTGGCGCCTCGTCCGGGGTGTGACGGGCGTCGTAGGTGTCGGCCCGGTGGTGATCAGGCCGAACGCGGCACTCGACACCGCCGGGATCGTGGCATGCCTGGCGAGCGCGGCCACGATGGCGCTCGTCTTCTATTTCCCGGTGTCTGCCCAACGGCCCCGTAGCTCCGCCACCGTTGCCGTGATCGCGGGGCGGCGCGCGGCGCCGGCTCTCCACAGGGCGTAGAGCCTGCGGACCGGTACGGGGTCGAGCCGCACCGCGACCACGCCGGGCGGGAGCGGGCCGCGGCCGAGCCGGGGGACGAGGGCGACGCCGAGGCCCTCGGCCACCAGGGCGAGCTGGGTCTGGTACTCGGAGGCCTGGTGGCGCAGGTCGGGCTCGGAGCCGTTGGTGCGCAGGGTGCGGACCAGCCAGTCGTGGCAGGACGAGCCCGGCGGCTGGCAGATCCACTGCTCTCGGGCCAGGTCGGAACGGCGCACCGACGTACGTCCGGCGAGCCGGTGGTCCGTGGGGACCAGCAGGTCGCAGTGGTCGTCACCGATGACGGCGTGCTCGACGCCGTCGGGGGCGGGCAGCGGGGCGATGTCCCAGTCGTGGGCGACGGCCAGGTCGATGACACCCTTGGCGACGAGGTCGACGGAGACGTGGGGGTCGATCTCGCTGAGCCGGACGTCGAGTTCCGGGTGGGCGCGGGCCAGTGCGCCGAGGACGCCGGGCAGCAGCCCCCGCGCCGCTGTCGCGAACGCCCCGATCTCCAGCCTTCCGGCGGGCTGCCCCCTGCGCTCCTCGAGGCGGGTCTGCGCGCGCTCCACGATCAGCAGCAATTCCTGTGCAGTGGCGGCGAGTTGGCGGGCGTCCTCGGTGAGGGCGACGCCCCGGCCGCGGCGCTCGAGGAGGGTGGTGCGGGTCTCCCGCTCCAGCTTGGTGATCTGCTGCGAGACGGCGGACGGCGTGTAGCCGAGCGCGGCGGCGGCGTTCGCGACCGAGCCGTGGACGGCGACGGCGTGCAGTGCGCGCAGCCGGGCGAGGTCGAGCATGCCGGTGTCCCCTCCGTGGCGATGCGTTAGCGATGCATTAGCAGGGCTTAATTCAATCATGAAGACATCCGCGCTGGTGCTAACGGGTCTCCGCTGGTGATCCTCGACGCATGCGTCCCGTACACATCGCTCTCGCCGTGCTCGTCGCAGCCGTCTGGGGGGTCAACTTCGTCGTCATCGAGGTGGGGCTCGGCCACTTCCCGCCGCTCCTCTTCTCCGCCCTCCGCTTCCTGGTGGCCGCGCTGCCCGCCGTGTTCTTCGTGGGCCGCCCCAAAGTGGCCTGGAAGTGGGTGGTGGGCGTCGGACTCGTCCTCGGCGTGGCCAAGTTCGGGCTGCTGTTCATCGGGATGAACAAGGGCATGCCGGCAGGCTTGTCGTCGCTGGTGCTCCAGGCCCAGGCGGTGTTCACGGCGGTCGCCGCGCTGCTGTTCCTCGGCGAACGGCCGGGCCGCAGAAAGGTGCTGGGGATGGCGGTCGCCCTGGCCGGGATCGCGCTGACGGCGATCGACCAGGGCGCGGGCGGCTCGCTGCTCGGTTTCTCGCTGACGGTCGCCGCGGCTGTCTGCTGGGGCGTGTCCAACGTGCTGACCCGCAAGGCCGCACCGCCCGACCCGCTCAACTTCATGGTGTGGGTGTCGACCGTGCCGGTGCTGCCGCTGCTCGCCCTCTCGTTCCTCTTCGAGGGCCCGGACCGCGACCTGGCCGCCCTGCGCTCGCTGGACTGGAACGGTGCGGGCGTGATCGTCTACGTCGCCTGGGTCAGCACGGTCTTCGGCTTCGGCGCGTGGGGCCTGCTGCTGCGCCACTACCCGGCCTCGTCCGTCGCGCCGTTCAGCCTTCTCGTGCCCGTCTTCGGGATGTCGTCGGCGGCGCTGCTCCTGGGCGAGCCGGTCGGCCCCCTGCGCTGGTGCGCCGGGGCCCTGCTGGTGGGCGGTGTCGCGCTCGCGTCGCGCCCCGCCTCGCCGCTGGCGTACGGACGGTGGTTCAGTAGGGCGTTCCGTCGGCCAAGTCGGTCTTGACGGTCGACTCGATGCCGTTGAGCACGTCCGGGCTGTTGACGATCAGGCCGAGCTCGCGGTTGTTGTTGAGCGAGTTGTCGGAGAAGTTCTCCGAGCCGGCGAAGACCTTGGCCGTCGGGGTGCCGTAGTCGGCGACGATCGCCTTGGCGTGGATGTAGCGGCCCTCGGTGGAGGAGAAAGTGACGACCGTGCCGCCGGCCTGCTTGACCTGGTCGAAGTAGTCGCCGTATTTGTCGGGGTTCATGCCGACGACCCGGACGGTGACGCCGCGGTTCTCCGCCGCCACCACGGCGTCGACGAGGGCCTTGTCGCCGAACTCCAGCTGCTCGAGGTCGAGGGAGCGCTGGGCGCCGTTGATCAGGTCCAGCAGGCGCTGCTGCGAATCGGTGGGCGACCACACCAGGTTGTCGCCGTCGGAGGGGGTGACGTCGTCCTGGGCGTAGTCCGCGTCGAAGACCTTCTCTATGGCGGCGACGTCGGCGGCGTCGGTGTCGAAGACGCCGTAGTCACGGCCGGTCGCGTAGTACTTCGAGTCAAGATTCCCCGTCAGGATCAGCGACTTGGCGCCGTCCACGGTGACGGTCTTCTGGTGGGTGTAGACGAAGTCGGACGAGGAGTACACCACGCCGACGCCTGCCTTCTTGAGGGCCTGGTAGGCCGATTTGTTCACGGAGGTGTGCTTGGCGTCGAGGACGACGCGCACGTTCACGCCCGCTCTCTTGCGGCTCACGAGGGCGTTGGCGACCTTGGTGTCGCGCAGCTCGTACATGGTCATGTCCACTGACCTGGTGGCCGAGTTGATGAAGTCGTAGACCGCGCTGTGGTCCTGGTCGGGGAAGACCAGCAGCGGGGAGGCGGAGGCGGAGGTGGGGGCGGCCTGGGCGGCGCTGGAGGCGGCCAGGACGGATATCGAGGACAGCAGCAGGGCGCCCGCCGAGAGGGTGGCCCGGCGGACAGGGGGAGGCAAGGACATGCCGAACTCCGGTCATGTGCATGGGCGGTGGGGGGCTTGCGGGGCGCCCGGGGGGCGCGTAGTGCCCATGCTGCGACCGGCGGAGTTTACGCGGGTAGATGCCGGAGGTTAATTTTTGGCATAGCCACGACAAATCTGCTTGCCGAAAACCGCTCACCTACACAGGTGAATCCGTCGTATTTTTCCGCCGATTGTCGGGCATGCCGCTTCCATGGCCCAGTCGACGAGCGACTGTGCACGAGGGGGAGCCAGTTGGACCGCCGTACGTTTCAGAAGTGGCTGATGGTGATGGGCGGCACGGCTGTGTTCGGGGTGCCGGAAACGGCGGCGGCAGCGGCCGCCGGTCGTCCGGTGGTGGAGTACGGGCTGCCGTCCGCCAAGGAGACGCACGAGATCGTCAAACTGCCCGGCAAACCTATGGCGTTGGTGTCCCAGATGTCCAACAGCCGCCTGGTGAAGCTGCGTCTGGACCCGCACACCGAGCGGGTGACGGGCGCCAAGGCGTTTGCGCTGGGGGAGCCGGACGCGATGCTGCACGGCCTGGCGGTGTCAACGCGCCACCCCGGCAGGATCTGGGCCACGCACGAGGGCGGTAACCGGCTGCTGCTGGTGGACCCGAGGGCGGACGCGCTCGACGCCGCGCCGCGCATCGAGCGGGAGATCGGCATCCCGGGCGGCGGCCAGGGGCCGCACTACGTCCACGAGTACGGCGACATGCTCTGGGTGACGTTGAAGGAGGGCAGCCAGGTCCTGGCCCTGGACCACACGCGTCCGGCGCACTACCGGCTCTTCGAGGCGAAGCGCCAGCCCATCTTCGCCGCGCGGCACCCGATCAGCGGGGACTTCTACGTCAGCCAGGACAGCTCGAGTTCGGTGCTGCGGATCGACCCGCGGAGCGGGCGTACGGCGCAGATTCCCGTCCCGGCGGAGCGGGGCAGCACACCGGTCGGGCTGATCAGCGGGCCCGGCGGCGTCTGGGTGGTGCTGCTCGGCACGGCCGAGGCGGGGACGGGCACGTTCGGCCGGATCGACGGGAACGGGCGGATCACCTGGCACCGGTTGCGCGCTCCGCAGGGACGTTCGGCGGGCTTGCTGCACCTGGCCTTCGGCCCGTCCGGCATGTGGCTGCTGGGGTCGTCGATCGTCTCCGACAATGTGCGGGACGTCATCATCCGGGTGCGGTTCGACCCGTCGTGGACGCGGATCGTGGGGGAGGAGTACGCCGCACTGCCGACGCAGCGGTGCAAGGCGCATCGTGTGCTACCGCTGCAACGCAGCGTTCTCGTCACCGAGTTGGCGACCGCCAAGGTGGCGCAGCTGGCGACCGGCTGATCGCTTTTCGAACCAGTACCGTGCAGCCGTGTCGTGCGGCCCGTGCCTCAGCCCCGGCCCGCTGATGACAGGTCGGGGCTCCGGTCGCTGGCGCCTGGAGGTGCGCTTCAAATCTTGATGTTGGCCTTCTTTGCAAGACGGGTCAGCCTGGGGTTACTCCTCTTGTGCATTGTCGTGAGGACTCGAAGCAACTCTTGGCTTGTGGGATGGACCCTCGCCATCTGTGGCGCGAGAGTCCAAGCTTTCTCCAGCTCCTCCAACGCGCCGTCTTTGTCCCCCAACGCAAGCTTCGACCTTGCCACGTTCATGTGCAGGGGACTCGTTCGGGTGGCGGGGAGCCTCAAGGGGTTACCCTCCCCGAAGTCCTCCATGGTCTCGATCGCATCGCGATGTCGGCCAAGGTCTCCAGAGGTCGCAACGATGTGCACTGCTGTGTTTTGCGGCCCGAAGTGAATCCCCAGGCGATTCACATCTCGATCGAAATCCTTGGACAGCGCCCAAGCGTTTGCGATGTGCTTGTCTGCGGTCTTGCGATCCTTCAGCCGCCCCGCCAGGGTCATGCCGCGGAGGTGGAGCATGCCGAGAGCGTAGGAGCGACCTCGGCCAGATGCGTGGCTCTCGACCTGGCAGATCGCCCGGTCTACAACAGCTAGGCCGTCTTCGAACTCGCCATGGTTGAGGTGTACGCCAGCCGTATCCCGGGCTGCAATTGCGAGGGTTACAGGGTCAGCCTGAGCAGCCGCGAGCTTTTGCTTGGTTACCGCCAGGTCGGCCAGAGTCATCCACCGGTGCCGGGCAGCCAGCCAATAAACCGTGCTGTAAGCCTCTGCCACCATTGCCCAGGCTTGGGGGGTGTTGACGGTGTGGGCATGGTTCTGTACGCCGGATACGAGGTCCGGCAGATTCGCGAGAACCTGCCCGAGATCGGCGTCCCCCCTTATCGCAATCATGTCCGCCAGAGCCTGCTTCAGTGCCGCTTCTGACTTCTCAGGCGCCCGCGGAAGATCGAACCGCCGAATGGCGGTATTGAGCGCCTTCAGGGAGTCCTCAGAGGTCACAGGAGCCTGACCAAGAACCTCTTCAAGGGGCAAGCCCAGGGCGTGGGCGATCGAAGCAGCTACACCCTGCGTCAACGCCCTCTCGCCGCGTTCGACCTTACCGAGCAGCGACTTGGAGACTCCTGACTCTCGGGCGAGTCGAAATTGTCCCCAATCGCGCTGTTTGCGGAGCCGAGCCACGTTCGCACCAGGCCCAGGCACTTCGCTGATTGCACCCATGCGCACTTCCGATCGACGTCGTTGGCTTCATGGTCCCAGGAGGCACGTACCCGCGCCTTCGAACTGTGCACTTCTTGTGCACTTTCGGCTACGCGTTTGGGCGTTGACTTGCCGTAGGTATCCAGCGACACCGAGGGGAAGGCGAGACAATTGGCGGATACTTCCGCACGACGCCGCAACATCGCGAACGCGGCCAGTGGCCTACCTGATCGGGTGCACGTCGTCCTCTACGCCTGCGTCGACGACGGCCGCGCCCCCCGAGAGGTGTTGGAGTATCTGCGCGCCCGGGCCGAGGCCCGCGGCCGGTTCGTGCGCGCCATGTACTCCGACGTGGCACCCCTGACCACTATTCGGACCGATCGGAGGAACTGGTACAAGGTCGAGCGTCTGCTGAGGACCCAGCAGGTCACAGAGCTCGTCGCCCGGAGCGAGGACGAGATTTCCTCCTCGGACCTGGGCAAGCTGCAATTCCGGGATTGGATGCTCAGCCTGCCTGCCTTCACCGTCTACGTTGGTGAGTCGTCGCCCGTGTCGCCGGCCGGGGAGCCCTCGGAGGCGGTTCGATGACCTATCGCAGCGGTCTGCCGTCCACGAAGATGACGATGCGGGTGTCGCTGGACAGTGGCCGCACCTGGGGTCCGACCGTTCATGTGTCGGCGACCAAGGAGGCCAAGGGCGACCAAGTGCGCTGTGTTTTCCCGCCCTGTGAGTGCGCGTGGTGCGCCAAGGACGAGTGCAAGGAGCGCCGGGCGTCGGATCGGCTGCTGCGTGCTCGGCCTGGGGGACGCTCATGATGATGCCCCTGCCTTTCATCTCTCTGCCGCACATGAGCGGACCCCGATCCAGTGGGCCCGCGGATCCCCTGGCCCCGTGCACGGTGTGCGGGCGCTTCAACCGCTTGATCGGCGCTGCCGAGCGGGCAGGCAGCCGCGAGCAGGCCGACGCATACCGCAAGGCGCAGATCGCCCATCAGGCCAAAGACCACTTGAGTGCACAGTGACCTAACGGCGGGACCCGCCACTTTTAACCCCTGCCCTTCTGCTGGGTATCAGCAACGCCTGGTGAGGGGCAGGCACCAGATGCCCGCCCGGTCGCTTGCCGTGTCGCGTTGTCGGCCGGGCGGGGCTCATGCTCGCCCCGGGCGTCCTTGCGGCAACAGAAGGACCCCAGTGCGGGTCGCACACCGCACCACCAGCACGAGCCGTTTCGGCTGTCGGCAGCCCTGGCAGCCGGAGGGCTCGGGGAACGTCAACTACCAATCCAGGGAGTGCTGATGGAGAACACGTCAACTACGGTGGCCTCGCTGACGCCGTGGGGCATGCGCCGCATGCAACCGCTCCGCAACGGTGGGGCAACGCTGTTGTACGCGGGGCTGGACACCAAGACGCAGACCGGCCGTTGGATCGGCAAGAGCGGTGAAGCCCTGCCGATGGAGATGGGCAAGCACGGCACGTCTGTGAACACCTACCCGCCCACGCAGGTGAGCAAGGACGGCAAGCAGGACAGCGACTCCGGCCACGACGCGACGCAGGACTAGGAGACAAGGCCGTGGACGGACGCCCGGTGCTGGTCGCCACCGAACACGAAGACGCGACCGCCGACCTCGTCATAACGGAGCTGAACCGGCGCCGGGTGCCCGTCCTCCGGTTCGACCCCGGCAAGGACCTGCCCGGCCATGTCACCCTCGCCGCGAGCGTCGACGCAGACGGCTGGTCGGGAACGCTGACCGTAGGAGAACGCACCGCCGATCTCGCGTGCGTCCGCGCGCTCTACCACCGACGGCCGAGCGCGTACCTGCCCGAGCACGACGACCAGACCGAACAGTTCGCAGCACAAGAGAACCGCCGGGGGCTCGGCGGAGTGCTCGCCGCGCTTCCCCGCTGTCTCTACCTGAGCCACCCGCAGGCAATCGCCCGCGCGGAGTACAAGCCCGAACAGCTCTCGATGGTCTCTCACCTGGGGCTGCCCGTACCCCCAACACTGATCACCAACGATCCGGCCGAGGCAAAGGCGTTCGCTGCCGCACGACCCACCATCTACAAGCCGTTACACGCAGGGGCATACGAGGTCGACGGCGAGCCCGCCGGAATCTGGGCTGCTCCAGTCGAGCCCGGCGAGATCACACGCGCTGTGAGCCACTGCGCCCATCTCTTCCAGGCACAGGTACCCAAGATCGGGGACGTGCGCGCGGTGATGGTCGGCGGCCGGGTGTTCTGTGCCCTGATCAAAGCCCCGGCTGGGGTGGTCGACTGGCGCAGCGAGTACCGGAACCTCTCGTACGAGCCGATCGGCTGTCCCGAGCCGGTTCGGGCTGCCCTGGTGGCGTTCCTCGCCCACTACGGCCTGAACTTCGGGGCGTTCGACTTCGCTGTGACGGCCGAGGGCGCATGGTGGTTTCTGGAGTGCAACCCGAATGGCCAATGGGCGTGGCTCGAACATGCGGCGGATCTGCCGATCACGTCCGCAATCGCTGATCTTCTGGAGAACGGAGAGGCCCTGTGACCGGCACAGAATCGGAGGGACTTCGGGCGGCCCTCGCCGCTCGGCTCAGGGAATCGGGGGTGCTCCGTAGCCCCGAGTGGGAAGCGGCCGTGATGGCGGTACCTCGTGAAGCGTTCCTGTCGCGAGGGTGGTTCGAGCACGATGGGGGCGGCTGGTACCGCCCCGTCCGGCCCGACTCCCTCACAGCCCTGACGCGGGTGAACGAGGACGACACCCTTGTGACACAGGTGGCCGGCTCGGTCTTCCCCGAGCAGATAGAGGGACGCATCTGCGGCGCTCCGTCGTCGTCCTCCACTCTTCCCGGGCTTGTGGTGCGCATGCTGGAAGAGCTGCACGTGTCCGAGGGCGCGAAGGTCCTGGAGATCGGGACGGGCACGGGCTACTCGACTGCGCTCCTGTCCTACGTCGTCGGTGAAGACAACGTGACCACAATCGAAGTGGACCGGGAGCTGTCCGACCGTGCCGGTATGGCCCTTGCCCAGGCCGGATACTGGCCCGATCGCGTGGTCGGGGACGGCCTCGCGGGCTACCCGCACAGCAGCCCGTACGACCGGGTGATTGCTACCTGTGGTGTCCAAACCGTCCCGGCCGAGTGGATCGCACAGACTCGGCCCGGCGGGGAAGTCCTGGTGACTGTCGGTGGGTGGATGAACGCGTCCGAGCTGGTACGGCTGACGGTCGCCGAAGACGGCACGGCAAGCGGGCCGGTCCTCGGAGGGCAAGTGTCGTTCATGCTCGCCCGCCCGCAACTGCCGCCCTCGTTCGGATTGCTGCCCGATCTCGACTCGGGCACGGCCTCGCCGACGGGACTCGGGGCTGACGTGCTGGACGACTGGACAGCCCGATTCGTCGCACAGTTCGCCGCGCCGAGTGCCCAGCGGCTCACGCTTGAACGTGACGGACGCCCGGAACACATCATCATCGATGTGGAGGCCGGAGCATGGGCCGCGCTGTACCAGAAAGACGGGCAATGGATGGTCCGGCAGGCCGGCCCCGATCACCTGTGGGATGTGATCACCGAGCACGTCACGCAGTGGCAGAAGGACGGCCGGCCGCCAGCCGAGCGAATGCGGCTGCAGGTCACCACCGAGGGGCAACACCTCACATGGGAGTGATCACGACCAACACGCCTTGAACTCGCTACCCCGCTCGCGCACCTCCAGGGGTGCCGGGCGAGGTTCCCTTATATCCGCTGTCAGCGGGTGTAATGCGAGTGCTCGGCGAGTCGTAGTCCTTGAGGGCGGGTTGTCCGGTTCCTGGGCTTCGCGTGAGGCCACGGTTGCTGTGCCCTCATGGGCGCCGTTGTCGCGAACGGCGCCGGTCTTGGCATCGATGTGGAGATCGTCCGGCGCACGAGGTCGCGGTGCCGGCGGGGCGGGGGCCGGTGTTCATGTAGCGACGGAGCGACGGCGGCCGGTGCCGGGAAGGGGCCGGCCGCCGTGTCGTCCGTGCGTTCAGAGCGCGGCGAGCACGTTTTCCACGACGTCCGCGAGTACCTGCCGGTCGTCGCGGGCCCTGCTGAGGACGTGCAGGCCGTAGTACGTGCTCAGTACCTGGCGTGCCAGGCTCTCCGCGTCGCGGTCGGTGCGGATCTCGCCGGCCCGCTGGCCGCGCGCGACCGTATCGCTGAGCGCCTCCTCCACCCTGGCGAAGTGGCGGCGCACCTGTTCCTTGACCTCCGGGTCCGAGCTGGCCATCTCGATGGCCGCATTGATCGCGAAGCAGCCGACGGGGCGCCCGGTGCCGGAGGCGTCGACGTCGACGCCGATGTCGTGGAGCATCAGCTCGCGCAGCCGGTCCTTGACCGGCCCCGGCCGCTCCAGGATCTCGATCTGCGCGTCGGTGGCCGTCTCGTAGTACTGGCGCAGGGCACGCAGGTACAGCTGCCGCTTGTCGCCGAACGTGTTGTACAGGCTCGACGGGCCCAGCCCGGTGCCCTCGCTCAGGTCACGGGTGGAGGTCGCCTCATAGCCCCGGCGCCAGAACGCGTCCATCGCCGCGCCGATGACGCGGGTCTCGTCGAACTTCCTCGGCCTCGCCATACTCAGCACACTAAAGGTTTTGAAGCGATCGTCCAAAAACCCCGGGCAGGGGCCTCGCCCGGCGCGGTGCCGAAGGCCGCGCACGCCCGCATGGGTGACGGCGCGCACAAACCGCGCCGCCGCTCCGGCAGTTGAACGCTTCCGGATCCTCACCTCTCGAACCTCCGCCGTTTTGGAGCGTACGCTTCAAAATGTGCTAGCGTCCTGGCCATGGAGTCGAGGGCGCCGTACGTCCGGTTTGTGAACCCGACTCAGAAACCACCGATCCCCGAAGCGTTGGAGGGCCTTTCATGGCAGTCGACTCGAAAACCACAGGCCCCGGGCGAGCCGGGAAGATGCCGCTCGCCGTCTACATCCTCGGACTCGGCATCTTCACCCAGGGCACCTCGGAGTTCATGCTCTCCGGCCTGCTGCCCACCATGGCCGACGACCTGGGCGTCTCGATCCCCGACGCCGGACTCCTCATATCCGCCTTCGCCATCGGCATGGTCGTCGGAGCGCCCCTGCTGGCCGTCGCCACGCTGAGCTGGCCGCGCCGCACCGCGCTGGTCGCGCTCCAGGCCGTCTTCATCGCCGCCCACGTGGTCGGCGCGGTCGCGCCCGGCTACGGGCTGCTGTTCGCCACCCGCATCGTGAGCGCGCTGGCCTACGCGGGATTCTGGGGCGTCGCCGTGGCCACGGCCGTGAGCATGGTGCCGGTGAGCGCCAAGGGCAAGGCCGTCGCGGTCGTCGCCAGTGGGCTCACCCTCGCCACCATCGTGGGCGTCCCGGCCGGCACCGTTCTGAGCCAGTTCGCGGGCTGGCGCGCGGCGTTCTGGGCCGTTGCCGTCCTCACCCTCGCGAGCCTCGCCTGCTCGATGCTCGCCATTCCCGGCGGCAAGGGCCCCAAGGAGGAGACCCGTACGGTCAAGTCCGAGCTGCGGGCCATGGCCCGGCCGCAGCTGTGGCTCTCCTACGCCGTCACAGCCTTCGCCTTCGGCGCCGTCATCGTCACCTTCAGCTACCTCGCCTCGGTGCTCACCGACGTGACCGGCCTCTCCGAGGGCTGGGTCCCGGCCATCCTGGCGCTGTTCGGCGTCGGCGGACTGATCGGCATGACGATCGGCGGCCGCGTCGCCGAGTCGCACCCGATCCGCACCCTCGCCTTTGGCCTCGGCGGCCTGATCATCGCCTCCGTGGTGCTCGCGCTGACGGCGCGGAACGTGATCGTCACGGTCGTGGCCGTCTTCTTCCTGGGCCTGGCCGGCTACGTCACCAACCCGATCCTGCAGTCCCGGGTCTTCACCGTGGCCCCCGGCGCCCCGACCCTCGTCGGCGCCGCCAACACCTCCGCCTTCAACGTCGGCAACACCCTGGCGCCGCTGCTGGGCGGCCTGGCCATCAGCGCCGACTGGGGCTACGAGTCCGTGGCGTGGGTCGGTGCCGCCCTCGGCGTGCTCGGCCTCCTGGGCGCGCTGTGGGCCGGCGCGCTCCAGCACCGCACCGACAACGCGACGGTCGCCGCACCGGACCTACGGCAGGAGCTCGCAGGGGCCGACGCCTGACACCCCCGGACAGGACGGCAGCAGCCGCGAGTTGGCGTCACCCGCAGTTGGCCATGCTGAGCACGCCAGTTGGCCGCAGGCTTGCTTGCCTGATCTATCCGCGCAGGGTGTCGGGGGCGACTCCGGTCAGGTCGCAGCTGGCGTCCCACAGCTGCGCCGCGACGGCGGTGTCGGCGAGATTGCTCCAGACCGCTTCTTGTCGAGGCGTGCCGCGCAGGCTGAAGAGGTGTGGTCCCCACAACTGTCCTCCGCGCACGGCCGGGTCGAGCACCGCTCGAACCGCCGGCCATGCGCCGGCGTGCTTGCCCTGGACGACAAGGGCGGCGGGTGCCGCGCGCAGCCGTGCACCAACGGTTCGTATATGGATCGGCGGTCGTGACGGGGTGAGGGAGTCCAGGGCGCCGCCAGGATGGACCACCACGCTCTCCACCGTGCTGCCGAGAGTGCGCAGGCGGCGGTCGAGTTCGAGGCCGAAGTACATCTGCGCCAGCTTTGATCGCCCGTAGGTGCGCTTGGGCCGGTAGCCCCGCCGTGACTGCAGGTCGTCCAGGTCCAGCTGTTCGGATTTCGCCGCGAAACTGCCGACGGTCACGATGCGTCCCGCCGGTGCGGCCGACAGCAGCGGCATCAGGCGGCCGGTCAGCGCGAAGTGCCCGAGGTGGTTCGTGCCGAACATGACTTCATGACCGTCTCCTGTCTCGCGGCGTGGCAGGTCGTCGAGCGCGACCCCGGCGTTGTGGACCACCGCATCGAGACGATCCACCTTCAAGGATTCCACCGCCGCGCTGAGCGACGACAGGTCGGCGATGTCCAGCTGGATGGCATGTACTTGTGCGCTGGGTACGCGCGAGCGGATCGAGGTCACGGCGGC
Source organism: Streptomyces sp. SX-6 (assembly GCF_059089585.1). Taxonomy (NCBI): domain Bacteria; kingdom Bacillati; phylum Actinomycetota; class Actinomycetes; order Kitasatosporales; family Streptomycetaceae; genus Streptomyces; species Streptomyces sp. SX-6. The sequence continues at coordinate 20,749 of NZ_JBTHHU010000013.1, forward strand.
TTCGGCTCTCACCGGGTTGCGGCTGCCCAGCACAACGGTGGCTCCGGTGGCGGAAAGCTGCTCCGCGATGAAGTACCCGATGCCCGCGTTGCCGCCGGTGACCAGGAAGGCGCTGCCCTCGGCACGCGGTAGCCGGTGAACGTCCCAGGACGAGGTGGAGGACGCGGACAACATGACGGCAGGCTCCCTTGGTCTGGAAGGACGAGACGGTCGCAGTCGCTCTCGGGGAAGCGGCTTGTCACCCATGGTTCCGGCGGGAACCGAGATATCGCCTACGGATCACCGACAGCTGCGTTGAGAGACCGACATCCCGCCTATACGTGGTGCTAGGGCCCGTATCCGGTTGTGATCAACCTTGGATGTTCCGGAACACGCTTCTGGCCTCGCGGCGGCGCGCGTCACTCCAGCAGCGCGGCCACGCACTCCTCCGCCAAGTCCTCGGCGTGCGGCGGCAGTACCTCGCCGGCGCGGTAGTGGCGGCGGACCAGGGAGACCGGGAGGTCGACGAGGGCCAGGGTGACGCGTTCGACGGCCTGCGGGGTGTCCTTGCCGAGGGACTTCGCGAGGGCGGTGATGGTGCCCAGGACGCGGCGGTTGCCCTCGTCGGCGCGGCGGACGTACTCCTCGGGCCAGTCGGCCCGGCCGAACTCCTCGGCGCCGTGCAGCAGTAGCGCCGCCTCGTCCGGGTGCGCCCGGCACCAGGCGACGGCCTGTCGGGCGGCGGCCCGGCCCGCCCGGCGAGGGTCGTCCTCGCCGGTGAGTGCCGCGTGGTAGCGCTCCTGGAAGCGTTCGGTCGTGCGCAGCCACACCTCGGCCAGCAGGGCCGTCCGGTTCGGGAAGCGGTGGTAGACGGAGCCGCTCGGTGCGCCAGTCTGCTTGGCCACCGCGGACATGGTCACGCCTGCTGGTCCGGCCGTGGCGGCCAGTCGTACGGCGGCGTCGAGGAGGAGCGGGGTCTCGAAACGGGGTGGCCTCGGCATGTATTGGAGAGTACCCTCCAATTAATTAGAGAGGCTTCTCTATAAGCGTTGTGGCAAGGGAGAGGTGTGCCTGTGGGGGTCTGTAATGTGCACGAACGTGTCCTGGACGCGCCGCCGGACAAGGTCGGCGCGCTGATCGACACCCTGGCCGGGCAGGAGGACCTGCTGTGGCCCTGTGAAAGCTGGCCGTCGATGGCCTTCGACCGACCGCTCTCCAGAGGGGCCAAGGGTGGCCACGGGCCGGTGCGTTACACCGTCGTCGCCTACGTCCCGTCCACCTGGGTGCGCTTCGCCTTCCGCGCGCCGCGCGGCTTCGACGGCTTCCACGAGTTCGCCGTGCTGCCGCTCGGCGACGGGCGGACGGTGCTGCGCCACACCCTCGCCATGAACGCCCGCGGGCCGGCCCGTCTGACCTGGCCGCTCGCCTGGCGGCCGCTGCACGACGCCTGCCTGGAGGACGCCCTCGACCGGGCTCAACTGGCCTGTACGGGGGCGGTCGCCAGGCGAGCGCGGTGGAGCCCGTACGTACGGCTGCTGCGCGCCGCCCGGGTCCGCGGCGTGCGTTGAGGCGGGAGCGCCGGGACGGGAGCGGGGAGCGCCGGGCACGGGGGTGTCGGCGCTCCCCGCCCGGTCGCCGGGGGTGTTCCAGGGCCTGAGCCGGTAGAACTTCTTGGACCGTGTCCTATGTAGGTGAGGCGGGCGTTGACCGGTCATGGGGCGGGGAACGTGGGACCGGATCGTTCCGGACGGGCTGTGGGACGCTGCGCGGCACACGAGGGGCGGCTGCACACGAGACGGTCCGGCCGGCGCCCGGGGCCCGCCCCGCGAGCCCCGGGCGCCGGCCGCCGGCTCAGCGGCTCGGGTCGGCCGCGCCCGCGAAGCCCTTCACGGCCCGGTTCGGGGCCGGCCTGGCCCTGCGGGGCTTGGACGCGGGCTCCGGCAGGCGGGCCAGCCTCCCGCTGATCGCCGACGCCGCGCGGCTCACGGCGTCGCACAGCGGGGGGATCAGCTTCGCGTCCAGGGCGGTCACCGCGATGGCAGCCACCACCTGGCCGGACGCCGAGTGCACCGGAGCCGCCACGCACGACAGCGACTCCACGCACTGCTCGTAGTCGAACGCGAGCCCCCGCTCCCGGACCCCCGCGACCTCACGCGCCCAGGCGGCCTCCGTCCACCCCGCAGGCCGCTCCGGCCCGGGGGCGGCCGCCGCCAGGACCAGTTCGGCCGCGCTGCCGGGCGGCAGGACGACCCCGGAGCGCAGCGGGAAGACCTCGTCCACCTCGCCCCGAATGCCCCCGACAACGATGATGTGTCCGGCTTCGGGCACCGACAGGCTCAGGCTCACCTCACCGCTGACCGCCGCGAGTTCCCGTAACGGCTGGGCCGAGGCGGCTCGGAGCGCGCGCGCCGGATGCCAGGCCTGCCCGAGCCGGAACGTCCGCGGGCCCAGCCGGTAGCGGCCTTCATGACTCTGCACCGCGCCCAGTGCGACCAGCTGCCCGAGCAGCCGGTGGGCGGTGGCCTTCGGCAGCGCGGCGTCACTCGCCAGCCGGGTCAGCCCCACCTCGTCATCGTGCGCGAGTACCTCCATGAGTGCGAACGCGCCTTCCAGCACGCCGCGTCCCTCAGCGCTGGATCTCGCCATGAGGGTCCCCCTCTCATGCCGGGCCGTCGATTGGACGGCCCCACAATTCCCCCGTTCGAACCCTTCGACCTGACTGCGGCCCCCTGTGCCGACCTCATGGGAGACCTGGCTAAGTCAGTTGGTTTGCCAGCGAAGGCAGTGCGGTTGCCGATGTGGCGAAAAGCAGTGCGGCGGCAGCCGACGCGTATGCGGCGAGCGCTGGCATCCGACTGAACACCGGCAGCGGTGAACCTACTTCAGCCTCTGCTCGATGAATAGTTGACGTCTGCACAGTGACGCCCCCCGCTGGTAACAAAGTGCACAGCGAGCCAAGGCCGGCCCCTGCCGACCCGCGGACTCCGGGCATGGGCAGGGGCGGCGAGGCGTTCCAGAAGGGCCTTCAGGCCCTCGCGCACGGCACCGGGCAGAATGGTTCCCCTCAGTCGCCGGTCCGTTGAATGGACCCGACCATTGCCCGTGCGCAGTGATCGAGCCACTGTGTTGCTCGTCAAGGGACGGAACGCCGGTAACTCCTGCGGGAGTCAAGCGGACGTCCACTCGCAGCAAACAGGGGAGGCACATATGAGCGCCATCAAGACGAGCGCGAAGCAGTTCAAGTACGTCATGGGTGCGCTGACGGCGGTCTTCTTCGGCGCTTGTTCGGCCAGCTGACGTAAACCCCAGGGGTGGGGGGGGGTCCCCCCCCCCACCCCTTCGTCCTGTTCGAGGTGCGAGGGAGGCATCAGTGCTGGAGACGGCTGTCCGGCAGGTGCGGGTGGCCACGGCCATGGTGTTCGGCCGGCGGCTGAACGTACGGGCCGTGGAACGGCTGGTCGCCGACGCGCTCGTCACGCTGGAGGAGTTCGGCTCGCTCGGCGACGACGTCGACGAACTGGCCGACGGACCGTTCACCGATCCGGCCGAGCGCCGCGACCTGCAGAACCGGGCGCTCCAGCGCACCGTGCGCAGGCTCGCCACACGCTCGCCCTTCTACCGGGAACGGCTCGCCGGAGTGGACCCGGCCGGGATCACGACCGAGACGCTCACCCGCATCCCGGTGACACGCAAGGCCGACCTGATCGCCCGCCCCGCCGACTTCCTCTGCAGCGACCCGTACCTGGTGACGCAGACCACCGGCACCACCGGCGCGCCGGTCCAGATCTGGCTCTCCCGCTACGAGATGGAGCTGTGGCCCGCCCTGATCGCGCTGTCCCTGGTGCTCCGCGGCGACCTCGGCCCCGGCGACCGGATGCAGATCAACCTCAGCTCGCGGGCGACCGCCGCCGTACAGGAGGACGTCGAGGTGTGCCGCCTCGCCAACGCCGCCTGTCACGTCGTGGGACAGGTCCCGCCCGAGGAGTCCGTCGAGCACCTGCTCGGCCGCTCCGGCCCCCGGCCGACGGTGCTCACCGGCAATCCCAGCTACCTCGCCCGCCTGGTGAGCGTCGCCCGCGAACGCGGATACGGGCCACAGGACTTCGGGCTGCGCGCGGTCTACGCGGGAGGGGAGATGCTGTCGCGCAACCTGGCCGCCGCCTTCCGCGAGACCTTCGGCGCACGCACCGTCGGTGACTCCTTCGGGATGACCGAGCTGCTGCCCGTCAGCGGCCGTACCTGTACCCACCATCACCTGCACATCGACCCCAACATGGGGTACACGGAGGTCCTCGACCTGGAGACGGGCGAGCCCGCCGGGCCCGGCCGCCTCGGCGAACTGACGGTCACCCCGTACTTCCCCTACCGGGAATGCATGCCCGTCCTGCGGTACAACACCGGTGACGTGGTCCGCACCCTGGACGGCGAGCCCACCTGCGAACTCGCCTCGGTCCCCGCGATCTCCCACATCCTCGGCAAGGCCGGACAGCTGTACCGCACCGCCGACGCCGTCGTCACCCCGCGCGACATCGTGGAGGCGCTGGACGGCACCCCCGGCCTGCCGTGGCCGCTGCGCCACCGGGCCGAGGTCACTGCCCGGCGCCGGCTGCACATAGAGGTCGCCTCCAAGGAACTCGGCGCGGCCGACGTGACCGAACGGCTGCGGGCCGAGGGCATCGACGCCGACGTCACCGTCCTGCCGCTGGACGACGCGGAAGCGGCGCTGCGCTTCCCGCTCCGCTGCGACCTGCTGGAGCACACCTTCACCCGGAGCCACGCATGACGGTCTTCTTCCAACTCGCGGTCAGCTGCGCCCTGGCACTCGCGGTGTGCGTCGGCTCCGTCGGCTACTTCCGCACCGTCCGCACCGCCCGGCCGCCGATAGGCGTCTTCAACGGCGCCGACATCGTCCTGATGATGGGCTTCGTCCTGGCGCTGCCGTACCTCTACCTGACGCTGCCCGGCGCGGTCCTGCCGGTGGTGCTCGCGGTGGCCTTCGCAGGCGGGCTGTCCGTCGGCTACCAGCCCGTCATCGGCGACGGAAGGCTGCGCTGGGCGCTGATCGCCGCGCTGATCGCGGCCGTGCTCGGCACCCACCTTGCCTTCGGCGACACCGCCGCGCCGTACTGGATCGCCAACAGCTGCGTCGTCGGCCTGGTCGTCGTCTCCGCCACCAACATCAACGTCCAGGGCGGGATGCGGCTGAAGAACGTCGCGTGGTTCCTGCTCGCACTCACCGCCTACGACGCGTTCTTCGCCTGGGTCGTCCCCCTGACCGAGGAACTGTCCGACGCGGTCCAGGGCTACCCCTTCGCCCCTGCGGCCGGGCTGCGCATCGGGGAGGACCTCGGCGCCGTGCTCGGCATGGGCGACCTGCTGGCCTACGCCCTCTTCACCACCGCCGCCTACAAGGCGTACGGGAAGGCAGGGCTGCGCACCGGGATCGTGCTGGTCGTGCTCTTCGGCGCCGTGGCCCCGGTGGCCACCCTGCACATCGTCGGCGCGGTCACCGGGCACGCCGCGGCGCTGATCCCGGCCCAGGTGTTCTTCGGCCCGGCGGCCTTCGTCGGCCACCTGCTCCTGCGCCGCCGAGGCCCGGAACGGCGGATGGCCGAACTCGTGTTCCGCCGCGACCGGATCGGAGCCCCAAGGGCGGCGGCCGGCCGAACTCCTCCTGGCTGAACCGGATCGAGGCCCAGTTCACCGCCCTGCGAGAACGCGGCCTGAATCTCAGCCGAGTCGTTTGAGCATCTTGACCGTGGTCGTCTCGTAGCCGAGCGATTCGTAAAGGCCGCGCGCACCCGTGTTGAACCCGAAGACACTGAGACCAAGGGTATGAGCGCCCTGCGTCCGGGCGTACTCCTCGCCGAGGACCATGGCCCTTCGCCCGAAGCCCCGGCCCCGCTTGTCGGCGTCGATCATGATGTCCCAGATCCACCAGGCGCCGGCGTCGTCGCTCGTGTCCGGTCCGATCCAGAGGTAGCCGACGGTTACCCCGGCGTCATCGACCACGTCGAAGACCACGTGCCCCGGGCTTGGTGTGCCGGAGGGAAAGGAGCGGGCCATGCTTTCGTCCGCGTGCCGGTGAGCCTCCTCGGGTGTTTGCCCCGTAGCGACAAGATCTTTGGCGTACTCGGCTCGACTGCGCTCGAGCCAGGCAGGAAAGTACCGGGCGTCCAAGTGGCGGAGGGTCACAGGCATTGGATCAGCTTCCCACGCCGTCGACGCTGAAGCGGTATCGCCCCCGCCCCCGCCCAACGGTTACGACAATCCGCCAACAGGGCAAGCGTTGTTTGATACGGCACTCGTAGTTAGAGAACAGACGCCGTACCAGACCGCAACTGGTCGTGCAGGGCCCGCGCCACATGCGCCATCACGGCCTCCGCCGTCGGCTGGACGGCCGCCGGGACGGCGGACTCCGTCAGGGCCGCGACCGCGTACCGCGAGCCGTCCTCGTGCTCGATCACCCCGATCTCGTGGCGCAGGTTGAGCAGGGTGCCGGTCTTGGACGACCATCGCGAGGCGTCCGAACTGAAGTCGGGCGTCAGCCGGTTGCGGATGACGTTCTCGCCCATGAGCGAGCGCACCTGTGCGGCGACGGCGGCCGGGACGCGGGTGGGATCCCAGAGGGCCTGGAGGAGGTCGACGCAGGCCCGGGCGGTTCCGGAGTTCGCGCGGCTGACGTCGAGCTGGGGGACCGGGTGGCCGTGCCCCGCCGTACGGGAGCCGATCGCCAGGGACTGGGCGAGATGGACGTCGCCCGGCCCGAACCGCTCCGCAGGGGTGCGGGTGAGCTCGTCCATCATGTGGCGGACGGTGATGCCGGTGACCCCGGCATCCGCCAGGGCGCGATTGACCTCGGCGGGCGGGACGAGGCCGAACAGGGCGTCCGCCGCGGTGTTGTCGCTGAGCGCGGTACTCAGGTAGAGCAGGTCGTCGACGGCGATCCGGGCCGTGTGGCGGAACCTGCTCAGTCCCACCGGGCCCGCCGATGTGATGCGCCCGGGCTGCACGTCGATCATGGCGGCCCCGTCGATGCGTCCGTCGTGGATGCGCTCCAGCACGGCCATGGCGAGCGGCACTTTGACGAGGGAAGCGAGCGGCAGCTCGAGGTCCGGGGCGATGCCGAGTTCGTCGCCGGTGGCCAGGTCCCGGACCAGGAACGAGCCGGACAGCCCTCCGTCCGCGAGCAGGGTCCGCAACTCCCGTACGGCCCGTTGGGTGTTCATGCCTGCTCCCGTGGTACGCCCAGGCACTGCGCGATCGGTTCCCGGAGTGCGCTGGTCACATGCTGTGCGTCGCCGCCGCGTACGTGGTAGCCACGGGCGACGGGCGTGCCCGCCAACGGGCGCCAGTGCAGCCCCAGTTCGTCCGCCTGCGCGGACGAGCACAGCAGCAGGGAGCCGTTGCGGAGGGTTTCGGACACGGCCGTGGTGAGCGAAGGCGCGACCGCTATCTGTGCGGGGAGGAGGGCGGCGCGGTGGCCGAACTGCTCCAGATGGTCCCGGATGTGCGGCAGATCGTCCTCCGGCTGGATCCAGATCCGTTGGTACGAGCGCTGCGGCCGCCGGGACCGTAGCGTCTCGATACGCAGCGGCCTCGTGTCCGACACCGTCGCCGAGGCCACTCCGAGCGGGACGGCCCAGGTGGCCTCGTTCGGAGGGACGGCCACGAGTGCCAGACGTACCTCGTGGGTGCCGAGCAGTTCCGTGCGCGCCGCAGGGCCCGCGGTACGGAAACCGAGGACCATGCCCTGCTCGCGGGCGGCCGCCTCCAGCGCGGCCAACTCCCGTACGGGGCACACCTCGGGAACCGCGAACGCCAGCGGCCTGAGCCGGGCCTGTTCGGCGTCGCACTCCAGCGCGTCCGCCAGCTCGACCAGCCGCTTCGCGGACGGGAGCAGGTCCCGCCCGAACGGCGTCAGCGCGGCACGACGGCCGGAGCGGTCGAACAGGGCGCTGCCCAGGTGCTTCTCGAGAGCGGCTATCCGCCGGCTCGCGACGGGCTGCGGCACCCCGGCCGCCGCGGCGCCCAGAGTGAAACTCCCTCGCTCGCCCACCCGCACGAACACACGGCACGCTCCCACCAAGTCCATCGATCCATCGTATGCATAAAGCGCATGAAAGACGCCATAGCTGTCTTTGTCCGCATGAGAGGAGGGGCGGCAGGCTGCTCGCATGCCCTTCACCAAGTCCCGTACCGCTCTGTTCACCGCCCCGCTGCTCGCGGCTGCCCTGCTGACCGGGTGCGGCGCCAAGGACGGCAGCGCCGCCGCCCCGGCAGCCGACCCCTTCCGTGCGATCGAGCAACGCTTCCACGCCCGGCTCGGGTTGTATGTCCTGGACACCGGCACCGGCAGGGAAGTGACCTACCACGCGGACGAACGCTTCGCGCACGCCTCGACCTTCAAGGCTCTCGCCGGTGGCGCCCTGCTGCGTCATGCCTCCGACGCGGACCTCGACAAGGTGGTGACCTATCGATCCGAGGATCTGCAGGAGTGGGCGCCGGTCACCTCGAAGCACGTGGACACGGGCATGAAGCTGCGCGATCTGGCTGCCGCGGCCGTGTCGTACAGCGACAACACGGCGGCCAATCTCGTCCTGGACCACATCGGCGGCCCCAAGGGCCTGCAGAAGACCCTGCGCGACCTCGGCGACACCACGATCAGCAACGACCGCGCCGAGCCGGACGTCAACAAATGGAAGCCCGGCGACAACCGGGACACCAGTACACCCCGTTCCCTCGCCGCCGACCTGCGCCGTTTCGTCCTCGGCGACGCCCTTCCCAAGGACCGGCAACAGCTGCTCACCGACTGGCTGGTGGGCAACACGACCGGCGCTCCCTACATCCGGGCCGGCGTCCCCCACGGCTGGAAGGTGGGGGACAAGACCGGCAACGCCGCGTACGGCACCCGCAACGACATCGCGGTCGCCTGGCCCGGCGGCGGCCGCAAGCCCGTCGTCATCGCGGTCCTGTCCGAACGCGGCAAGCCCGATGCCAAATCCGACGACGCCCTGATCGCACAGGCGACGGAAGCGGCCCTGGAAGCGCTCACTCCTTGACGGGTGCCTGCTCCCGCAACAGGGCGACGAACGCGCGCATCCACGCCGGGTGGTCGGGCCACGCCCGGGCCGACACGAGGTTGCCGTCGACCACGGCCTCCGCGTCCACGAACGTGCCGCCCGCGAGCCGCACTTCCGGTTCACAGGCCGGGTACGCCGCGGTGCGGCGGCCCTCGAGCACACCGGCTGCCGCGAGGGTGAGCACGCCGTGGCAGATCTGCGCGACGGGCTTGTCCGCGGCGAAGAACGCCCGCACGATCCGCCGCACATCGGCGTCCAGCCGCAGGTATTCGGGAGCCCGGCCGCCGGGGATCACCAGCGCCGCGTACGCGTCGGGGTCCACGTCGGCGAACGGGAGGTCGGCCTGCCAGGAGTGGCCGGGCTTCTCGGTGTAGGTGTCGAAGCCCGGGACGAAGTCGTGCACCACGAACTGGAGTTTCTTCGCCGACGGCGCGGCGATGTCCACCTCGTACCCCTCTTCCAGCAGCCGCTGATAGGGGTAGAAGACCTCCAGGTCCTCCGCGGCATCACCGGTGACGATCAGGACCTTGGGCATCGGGGCTCCTTCGGCTCGGACAGTGGCCGAGAGCTCCTACCCACCTTTGCGGACAAGGCCACTTCGCCGTGGCCGGTTGTCGGCCAGGTCCGTCCGGTACGGGGCGCAGCCGGTGGTGCGCAGGCCGCCGTGCGTGCCGAGGAAGGACAGGACGTCGCACACCGACTGGCCGAGCACCTGGTCGTGGTCGGCGCCGGGGTAGGTGCGGTCGACGACCGCGGGCGAGCCCAGCGCCCGCAGGTGTCCGACCACTTCGGCCGTCCACAGCGGCGGTACGTCCTGGTCGTTCCCGCCCTGGACGACGAGCACCGGCCCGGCGACGGCGGTACGGTCCGGGTCGCCGTAGGCCCCCATCTTGCGGCCGAGCGAGGTGAGTTGGTCGCTGCTGAGCGGAAGGGTCTCCTCGGTGGTGACATGGGCCAGTGGTGCGTAGCTCGCCTTGAGGCACTCGCCGAGGACGCGGGTGGCGGTCTGCGCTCCCGTGGGCCCGAGCAGGCTGCGCAGGTCGACCGACGGGTCCGTGGCGCTGAGCCCGGCAAGTGAGTAGAGCGCGAAGGACAGTTCGCTCGACTGGTGCGAGGCGATCACGCCGGGGAGCATGGCCTCGAGGTGGCTGGCCGGGGCGATGGCGACCGTGCCGCCCAGGCGCAGGCCGGGCGCCCGCCCTGCGGCGTTGGCCGCGAAGAGGACGGCCTGCCCGCCCTGCGAGTGGCCGACCGCGAACCACGAGGGCGCGAGGTCCGGTTGGAGGCGGTGGGCGGCGGTGACGATGTCGACGACCGCGTTCCCCTCGTCCGCCCCGACCAGATAGGTGTGCATGCCGGGCGTGCCCAGCCCCGGGTAGTCCGTCGCCGCGACCGCGTAACCGGCGCGCAGCAGGCTGCGCAGCTGCTGGGCGTAGGCGTTGAAGCCGAGGTTGGGCGTCTGCGACGGCGCGCACTTGTCCGCCACGCCGGTGGTGCCGTGCGCCCACGACACCACGGGCCGGCCACCGGGCGGCGGCGGACCCTGCGGTACGAGCACCGTGCCGCTGACCGCGATGTCCGAGCCGTGGGCGTCGGTGGAGTGGTACAGCACCGTCCAGCGCCGCGCACCGCCGAACGTCCGGTCCGGCCCCCGGTCGCCGGCGGCGATCAGGCTGCCCGGGGCGGCGGGCGTCAGGGGGCGGGGCACCTCGTAGGTGTGATCGGTGATCCGTATCCCCGCGGCCGTCGGGGGGCGCGGGCCCGGCGCCGGGGCACCGGACGAACAGGCTCCGGCCGCCGTCGCGATGGCGAGGACGGCGCCCAGGGCGACGGGCCGGCCGCCGAATATGCTCACGCCGCCAGCCTGCCACCGGGCCCGGCGGTGCGCAGGCGCACGCCGCCAGGCGGGTGACGTACGGGTCGCTCACCGCGCCGTGCGCGCGGCCAGCTCCTTGTCCATCCAGCGCAGGACGAGCGGGTACTCCTCGCGCCACGTGCGGAAGTTGTGCCCGCCCTCGTCCCGGACGAGCTTGGTGACGCGGGTCGGGGCCTTCGCCTTCTGCGCGAACTCCATCGTGGGCCGGTAGTTCTCCTGGTACTCCTTGCCGGACTTGCTGGTGGACACCAGCAGGGACACGGGCGGCGGGGGCATGTGCCCGAGGCGCCAGATGAGATCGGACTCGTTCTTGAGCCGGGCGCTTTTGTCGTAGAGGTCGCCGGTCTGGCCGTCCTGGCGGGCGTAGTAGTCGGCGGAGAGCCCGGCACCGGCGCCGTAGCGGGAGGGGGCGGTCATGGCCATCTTCAGGGCGCAGTAGCCGCCGGTGGAATCGCCCACCGCACCCCAGGCGCCGGCCGAATTGTCGGCGCGGTACACGTCGTTGACGGCGATGGGGAGGTCCTGGTCGAAGAAGGTGAGGGACTGCGGGCCGCCGGGCACGTCGGTGCAGTTGGTGTCACGGCCGGGCACCACCGAGGGCCGGACCATCAGGACGATCGTCGGCCTCATCCGCCGGTCCATGATGGCGGCGGAGGCGGCCTGCGGGACCTTGATCTGGGTGATGAGGTTCTTGGAGACCCCGGGCTGGCCCGTGATCGCCACCACGACCGGGAACCTGTCCTTCGCGTGTTCCTTCTGGAAGTACTGCGGCGGCAGGTAGGCGTAGCCGTCCATGCCGAACCCGGTGACGGGCCCGCGGATCTCGATCCGGTCCACCTGCCCGGCCTTTTCGCGGCCGCCCTTCAGACCGATGGACTCCTGACCCTTCACGACGAGCGCGGGCGGGCGTTTGCCGCCGTCCGGGCCGGGCTGGAGCTCCTGATGGGTGGAGGAGCGGCCGAGGAGTTCGGCCCAGCTGGAGTAGAACCCGAAGTCGTCGTTGGCCTTGACGAGGAGGACGGCGATGACGCTCGCCTGCAACAGCACCAGCAGGCCGAAGCGGGCGGACAGCGCGAGCAGGCTCCTGCGGGCGACGCGGGGCCACAGCCACAGGACCAGGACACACATCGCGACGGCGACGAGTGCCAGGACCAGCAGGAGGGTCGGGGAGGTGAGGCCCATGGCGTGCTCCTCTTCGGATTCTCTTCGAAGGGTGCTTTCCTCTGGAGAGAGGGAGACGGCAGGGGCAGGGTTCCCTCTATGCCCGCAATTTCATGTTATGGAACGGTGGTTGGGGCACCGTTCGGGGCACCGTGATGAACAGCGAGCATCCGCGCCACGGTTGCCGCCCACGGGAACTCCTCGGCCCGGGCACGCGCCGCGGCCCGGCGCCGGTCCCGCGGCCAGCCGAGCACCGTCGCGACGGCGTCCGCCATGGCCGGGGCCGTCGCCGGCACGGCGAGCCCCGCGCCCGGGACGGGCAGTTCACGGGCGGCCCCCGCGTCGGCCGTGACCACCGGGGTGCCGCAGGCGAGCGCCTCGAGGGCGGACAGACCGAACGCCTCGACGGGGCACGGCACGAGCGCGACGTCCGCCGCCGCCGTGACGGCCGCCACGGCGCGGCGGTCGGGCACATGGCCGTGGAAGCGCACGGGGAGCCCGGCGGCCCGCCGCAGCAGACGCTCCCGTTCGGGGCCGTCGCCCAGCACGTCGAGCCGCGCGGCGACGCCGCGACGTCTCAGTACGCGCAGGGTCTCGAGCGGGAGATGCGGAAGCTTCTCGGCCGACAGCCGTCCCGCGTACACCAGCCGGACAACCTCGGTCTGCGCAACGGCGGCCGGGGTTGCCGGGGCGAACACCTCCAGGTCGACACCGAGCGGCACCCGGTGCAGTGCGGGGGCGCCCACGCGGCGGAACTCCGCGCAGGAGAAGGCCGACGCGGCGACGACCGCGTCGAAGGAGCGGGCCAGCCGGCGGTTCCACCAGTCGGCCGGCGGGCGCAGCGGGACGCAGGCCGGCAGCCGGGGGGCCAGGATGGCGTCGATGCGCTCGTGGGAGAGCAGGACGCTCCGTACGCCCCGTGCCCTCGCCCAGGCCGCGGCGGGCACGAGCGTGAGCTTGTCCGAGACCTCGACCGAGTCCGGCGCCAGCCGGTCGAGCAGCCGGTGCAGTCCGCGCGCGGAGAGCACCAGCCGGTAGCCGCCGCCGACGGACAGGCCGGGAACGGTCATCCGCAGCCCCGACTCCTCGCCGCGCACCCACGTGTGTCCGCTGCCCGGCACCACGAGGATCCGTTCGTGCCCCGCCGCGGTGTAGCCCCGGCCGAGCGCGTCGAGCGTGGTGCGCAGCCCGCCGGAGGCGGACGCGTAGAAGTTGGCGAGCTGGACGATCCTCACGCCGGGCTCCCGGCCCGCCACACATCCACCAACTCGGCGTACGTGCACGGGCGCGCCCCGGCGGCCAGCGCCGCGTCGACGGCCTCGAGCGCGCTCTCGCGCAGGCCCGGCCGGGCCAGGTCGGCGGGGTGCAGGGCGATGCGGAACGGCGTGCCGCGTACGGACCACCGGCGTGCCGCCGCCCGCATCAGCCGGGCACCGGCCCGCTCCCCGCGTCCGCCGGGCCGGTGGGACAGCGCCGGCATGCGGTGCGGGATCCCGGTGCGCAGGTCGCGCACCGCCAGGTGGCTGGTCGTGTACTCCAGCCCCAGCGCGCGCAGGGCGGCCACCGTGTCCCGGGAGGCGAGCCACCCCGGCGGTGTGAAGCCGCGCGGGGTGATGCCCACGGACGCGAGCGCGGCCAGGCCGCGCTCGAGGCGGGCCTGTGCCTCCTTGCGGTCGAGGGCGCAGAACTCGGCGCAGCCGCGCGCCAGTACGGCGTTCAGCCAGCGGCGCGGCAACGGACCGCCGGGCACGCCCTCGTGCGCGTACCCGTGCAGCGCGAGCTCGTGCCCGTGCCGTTGCGCGGTCCGTGCCCAGTCGACCAGCACCGGGTCGTCGGGCAGGCACGGGCCGCGCCAGGGGCCGGGCACGAGGAGCAGGGTCGCGGGGACGTCACGGGCGTCCAGGTCGCTCACCCAGAGCCTGCTCTGCTCCAGGCTCCACGGGGCGACATCGTGAACGGACACCACGAACCTGCCGCTGTCGCCGCGTTGCGAAGTCCTCACCGGAAGAGTTTCACACGGTGAGGGCGTCTCTCACTGGCGTACGGTCCAGTGGTCGTCCGCACCGGCCTGGAGGCATTTCAACTGCGGGCACAGGAACGCGCTGCCGTCAGGGTTGTTGTCGGTCCACGGGGAGTCCGACGGGCTCGCAGACTTCCCCCGTGGGCCTCGGTGCAGTAGTAACCGAGGCCGGTGGCCGGGTCGTTGCTCGCTTGAAGTTCTCTCCCGATAAATCCGGGAGATTCTCCCCTGGGTCGCTCCGGGGAGTTTGACAGGTCATGCCTGTCCGACGACGACCCTCCCGGCCGCCGGAGCAAGTACGGGACTCGCTCGAGTTGTTGGGGACTTGGTTATCGTCCCCGGCGATGTGCCGAGCGTACCAGAGGAGTTACGGAGCGACACGACGGCGCTCGCATCGCCCCGTCAAGAATGGCCTTCCTGAGGGTCTTGGCGGGGCTGCCCGGTGAACTGCACCAGTCCCAGGCTCAGATCTCGTCACCGCTGTTCCAGTACGCGGTGACGATCTCCATGCACGAGCCCTGTGCCTTCGTCGTGGGGGAGTAGGTGAAGTTCTGCGCGTCACTGACCCGGTAGGCGGGGTCGACGCTGTGGGTGGCCATGATGCCGTCGTGCGTGCCGGGCCGGGGGAAGACTCCCCACCAGTTGTGCGTGACGTCGGCGGCGGCTCCGGTGCGGTCCGCCGCGGCCCGGCGGCCGTCGGCGAAGGCGCGCACCGCCCGTTCGCGGCCGGGGGAGTGGCCAGGTGTCCGGGCTCCGGTCACGACGCCGCGGTGCGGGGCGTCGGGGTCGGGGGCGCTTGTGCCGTTGGCGGGATGCGCGGTGGCCGGGACGATGCCCGGCGCGCCGAGTGCGATGAGCGCTATTGCCACCAAAAGGGCGCGGTGTCTTGCCACGTGACTCCTCCTGGACCGGACGGTCGTACGGCTGGGGGGTGGGAGTGCAGCGTTCCGGTCGCAATGTCCATGACAGTCACGCCTGCGTCAAGAGCCGCAGCGTTCCCAGGTCATGGCTGCTTTCGCCCGACGGGCCGTGATTTCACGGGAGTTGACTGCATCCGCTCCCGCCTCCGGAGTGCCATACGGTGCGACAAATTCCGTTCGCCCGCGACGTGAAGAACCTCACAGACAGCCACTTCGGCTCTGTTTTTTGCCGGTTGATGGTGCAGGATCTTTCTCCGAACAACAGCACCCGTCACCGAGGCGGGTCGATCCGGGCGGACGCCGAGTCCTGCCGCCGCTCCGGATACGGAACTGATTCGCGGATCGGCAGGAGCGGGAGACCCAAGCAAGGCGAACCACGATGGTGGTGGTTCTAGGGGTGAAGCCACGGAAGTGGCCGGGCAACTTCGCCAGTTCGAACCCGACAGGTCATCTTTCGCAGGCGGATGACGAAGGGCTTTTGGCATGTCTTCCTTGCCTCGAATACCCGCGCTCATCTCTCGGGCCGGAACCGCATCGGCCCTTACCGCCGCCACCGTCGCGGCATCCGTTCTCCTGCCGGGCATGGCCGCCAGCGCCGACGCGGCGACCCCCGGGGCCAAGGCCGTGAAGGTCGCGGCCTCGAAGAAGGGCTCCCTCTACCAGTGGGGTGCCACCGGCCCGAACCGCTTCGACTGCTCGGGCCTGACGCAATACTCGTTCAAGAAGGCCGGCAAGAAGCTGCCGCGCGTGGCCGAGGACCAGTACAACGCCACCCGCCACATCTCCCGCGGCTCGCGCAGCACCGGCGACCTCGTGTTCTTCCACTCCGGCAGCTACGTCTACCACGTGGGCATCTACGCCGGCGGCGGCAAGATCTGGCACGCCCCGGGCACGGGCAAGAAGGTCCGGCTCGAGAAGATCTGGACCAACAGCGTCTGGTACGGCCGGGTCCGCTGACCCATTGACCCGTGTATGGCCCCGCCGCCTCGGCGGCGGGGCCATGCGTCAGACAGCGTCCAGGTAGACCCAGTTCCCGTCCTCCCGCACAAAGCGGCTGAGTTCGTGCTGGGAGTCCGCGTGGCCGTGCGCGCGGTAATGGGCGCGGAATTCGACCGTGCCCTCGGTGTGGAACGCCGTGCCGTTCCCGGTGGCGAGGATATCGAGTCCGGTCCACCGCATACCGGGGTCGAATTCCAGGCCCGGCGGCCGCGTGGAGGAATGCCAGGTGCGGAGCAGATACGCGGCGTCGTGGACGACGAAGGCGCTGTAACGCGAGCGCATCAGACGCTCGGCGGTGGCCGCCGTCTTGCGGCCGCTGTGGAGGCTGCCGCAGCATTCCCCGTAACTGGCGTCGAGCCCGCACGGGCACGGCGCATCGGACGTGATGGCGTGGTTCTTGGACACCGGACAATTGTGCCGTTGTTCCGGGCCGTCCCGCTCCACTAGCGTTGGCGTATGCGCAGCAGCCTGACCGCCGAGCTGCTCTACCGGCAGACCGGAACACTCAGCGCCCAGAATCCCGCGTTCTCCCCGGACGGCCGCTCGCTCCTCTTCACGGAGTTCAAGAGCGGCTACAACACGGGGGACGCCGCCCTGCGCGTCCTGCCGCTCGACGGCACCGGGCCGCCGGGCACCCTGCTCGACGTGCCGGACACAGCAGCCGTGAACCTGCCGGGCGCGAGCTGGAACCGGTCCGTGGGAGTGGTCTTCGCCTGGGACCGGGAGGTCCACGACGAGGTGTGGACCCTGCAGCCGGGCGGACAGCCGGCCCGCATCACGAAGCACGACGGCAACACCGGCTACCTGGAGCCCAGTTTCTCGCCGGACGGGGAATGGATCGTCTTCCAGGAGAGCGTGGAGAGCGACACCGCCCCCGGGCCCGGCTCCCTCCGCAAGACCAGGCGCGACGGATCCCCGACGGTCCTCCTGCCGACCGGGCCCGGCACGGACAACCGCGAGCCCAACTGGTCGCCCACGGACGACCGGCTGGTCTTCCAGCAGCGGACGGGCAGCGGCGACTGGGGGCTCCGCCTCCTGCACGCCGACGGCACCGGGCCGCCGAGCACGCTGATCACCGGAGGCGGCGAGCACACGGACCCCAGCTGGTCGCCCGACGGGAAGGCCGTGGTGTTCTCCTCCACCTACGGCGGCCTCGACCTGCCGCAGATCTTCGTCATCCCCGCGGCGGGCGGCACCCCGGTCCAGGTCACCGGGGATCTCACAGCCTATGCCGGTGCGCCCAGTTGGTCGCCGGACGGGGCGTGGATCGCCTTCGAGTCGTCCCCCGGCGGCGGCGACCGGCCGACCTCGCTGTGGCGGATCCCCGCACCACGGACCTGAACCTTCCGAGTTGCCGGATACCTCCCGGTCAGTAGCATTTTCGGTGAACGGGTGGATGGCGCGGAACGTCCATCCGGCCTCCCGTGGGAAGCCGCCGCTCGAGACAGCGCGACCCGTTCGCCCGAAGAACACGTACGGACGTGGTGCGACGGATGCGGATGGCGGCAGGCCCGCTGGACTGGTCCCTGGTGACCGGATGGATTCCGGTCGCCGTTCTGGTCGTCGGCCTCTGTGCCCTGGCCCTGCTGTTCTTCTCCCGGCAGCGCCGGTGGTGGGTCCGCTGGGCTCCCGTGGCCGTACTGCTCGCCGCCCTGCTCACCTGGCTGGGCCAGGTGGCCGTGGACGACTGGCTCCAGCCCTTCCCCGACCCCCTGCCCGCCGGCGTCGTGTTCTGGACGGGCGTCGCCGTCCTGGGCGTGTGCCTCGCCCTCTTCCGGATCCCCCTGCTCCGGCCGCGCCACTGGGCCGGTGCCGCGCTGGCCGGCGCCCTCGTCGTCCTGCTCGGCGCCTCGCAGATCAACCGGCACTTCGACCAGTACCCGACGGCACGTTCCGCCCTGAACACCTGGCTGCAGAAGACCACCCGGCTCGCCGAGGCCACCGGCACCACGGAACCCGCCCTCGTCGTCCCGCCGGGCAAGGCGGTCTCCGACGTGTGGCAGCCACCGCCGGACCTGCCGAAGGACGGCACGCTCTCCAGGACCCCCATCCCCGGCACGAAGTCCGGCTTCAAGGCCCGTGACGCGTACGTCTGGCTGCCGCCCGCCTACCGCACCAGCCCCCGCCCCCTGCTGCCGGTGATCGTGCTCATGGCCGGGCAGCCGGGCTCACCGGACGACTGGATCAACTCCGGCCGCCTGGTGGACATGATGAACACCTTCGCCGCCGGCCACCGCGGGCTCGCCCCCGTGGTCGTCGTCGTGGACCCGCTCGGCTCGCAGTTCGCCAACACGCTCTGCCTCGACTCCCGGCTCGGCAACGTCCAGACCTACCTCGCCGAGGACGTCCCCGGCTGGATCCGGGCCCACCTCCAGGTCGCCGCGCCCCGCACCTCGTGGGTCGTCTCCGGCATCTCCTTCGGCGGCACATGCTCCCTCCAGCTCGGCGTCAACGCGCCGCAGGTCTACGGGGTCGTCAACGACATCTCGGGCCAGGACGCCCCCACCCTCGGCAGCCCGGCCAAGACGGTCGACAAGGCCTTCGGCGGCGACGCGGCGGCCTTCGCCCGGGTCAATCCGCTCGATGTGATGGCCCGCCAGAGGTTCCCCGACACCAGCGCCGCGTTCGTCGCGGGCAGCGACGACAGCACTTACCGGCCCCAGCAGCAGAAGGTCTACGACGCCGCGGTCCGAGCGGGGATGCGGGCCGAGTGGGTCCTGCTGCCCGGCGGCCACAGCTGGCAGGTGTGGCGCCCCGGCCTGGAGCGGCAACTGCCCTGGATCGCCGGCCGGACCGGGCTGATCCCATGACCGCCCCCGCGACCGCCCCCGCCCCGGCGCCCACGGTCGGCGACGCCAGGCATGCCTGGCGCACCACCTTCGACCGGCTGCTCCTCCCCGTCCGCCACGCCCCGTTCACCCTCGGCTTCCTCGCGGTGCTGTGGATCGTGGGCGCGGTCACCGGAAGCATCGGTTCCGGTCCCAGTCCGCACCGGCTGGACCGGGTCGGGGCCGGGGTGCCCGCACTCGCCGAGGGCCGCTGGTGGACACCGGCGAGCTCGCTGCTGTGGTGCCCCGGACTCGGCGGCTACCTCGCGGCGACCGTGCTCACCCTGGTGCTGGTCACCCCCTCCGAACGCCGCCTCGGCGTCGCCCGCACCGCCGGGACCCTGCTCGGCGGACAGATCCTCGGCACGCTGCTGGGCATCGGCGCCGTGAAACTCGGCTCCCTCGCCGGCGAACAGTGGCTGGCCACCCTGACGGACGACCTCACGGTCACGCCGACCGTGGGCGCGCTCGCCGTCGGCGCCGCCCTCAGCTACCGTCTCACCGCCCTGTGGCGCCGCCGCATGCGGCTCGGCGTCGTCGCCTTCGCCCTGGTGATGGCCCTGTACGTGGGCCACCTCCAGGGCATGCTCCGGCTCGGCGGCGCGGTCGTGGGGCTCGTCGCGGGCGCCGTGCTGTACCGCCGCCGAGGGCCCCTGCGGCTGCGCCACTCCTCCCACACCGAGGCCCGGGTGCTGGTCGCCCTCGTCGTGGCGGCCTCCGCGGTCGGGCCCATGGTCGCCATCCTCTACAAGGACGCCTACGGCCCCTTCAACTCCTTCGGCGACCTGTACGTCAGCGTCCGGCCCACCGCCCAGGAGGTCGCGGACACCTGCAAGGTCTCCGCCCAGTACTGCCACGCCGTGCACGCCGTACAGCACTTCTACAACTCGCCCGCCCTCGTCCTGTCCGTCCTGCTGCCCCTGCTGCTGCTCGTCCTCGCCGAGGGACTGCGCCGCGGGCTGCGCCTGGCCTGGGGGCTGGCGGTGCTGGTGCAGCTGGCCTGGATCGCCGTGTTCGTCGAGTGGCTGCACGAATTCCTCAGCACCCCGTCCGACTACGTCACCGTGTCCGCCGAGCACACCGGCTATCTCCAGGCCCTCGCCGAACAGATGCTGCTGCCCGTCCTCGTCCTGCTCCTGCTCGCGCTCACCCGGGCCCGCTTCCCCCTGCGCCTGCCGCGGTCCGCGCTCCGCGGGACGGTCCTCGTGGTGGGCGGCGCCCTGCTGCTGGCCTGCGCCGCGTACGTGGGCATCGGCTACGCCGTACGCGACCAGTACGACCCGGACGCCACGCTCGGACGGCTCTTCGCCGGGCTCGTCTCGGAGTTCCTGCCCCCGGCCTTCCTCGGCTACTTCGCCGACTGGCCCGTGCCCGTGGGCGGCACCGCGCAGGCCCTGTACCAGTACTGCGGGCTGCTGTTCTGGGCCGTCACCCTGGTCGCGCTGCTCGTCACCTTCCGGCGGCCCCGGCTGCACACCGACGCCGACGCGGCCGTCCGCGCCCGTGAACTGCTCACCGCGCACGGCGGATCGACGCTCTCCTACCTCACCACCTGGGACGGCAACTACTACTGGTTCGACGATGCGGGCCGGGCCGCCGTCGCCTACCGGGTGATCGCCACCGTGGCCCTGACGACCGGCGACCCGTTCGGCGTGCCGGAGGCACGGGCGGACGCCGTCGCCGGCTTCGCCCGGTACTGCGACGAGCGCGGCTGGACCCCCTGCTTCTACAGCGCGGGAGCCGAAACCCGGGCGGCGGCCGAGCGGTTGGGCTGGCGGTCCGTCCAGGTCGCCGAGGACACCGTGGTGCCGCTCCCCGACCTCGCCTTCACGGGAAAGAAGTGGCAGGACGTACGGACCGCCCTCAACAAGGCCGGGAAGCAAGGGATCACCGCCGAGTGGTGGGCCTACCCCGAGGCCCCCGTCGCCCTCACCGACCAGGTGCGCTCCATCTCCGAGGAGTGGGTCGCCGACAAGGGGCTGCCGGAGATGGGCTTCACCCTGGGCGGCCTCGACGAGCTCGACGACCCGGCGGTGCGCTGCCTGCTCGCCGTGGACGCCGACCGGACGGTGCACGGCATCACCAGCTGGATGCCGGTGTACGAGCGCGGCGAACCGATCGGCTGGACACTGGACTTCATGCGCCGCAGGGCGAGCGGCTTCCGCGGCTCGATGGAATTCCTGATCGCGTCGGCCGCCCTCGGCTTCAAGGAGGAGGGGGCGCGCTTCCTCAGCCTCTCGGGCGCCCCGCTGGCCCGTACGGCCACGGCGGAGCCGCCCGCCGCGCTGCAGCGCATGCTGGACCACGCGGGCAAGGTGCTCGAACCGGTCTACGGATTCCGGTCGTTGCTCAACTTCAAGGCCAAGTTCCAGCCCCAGTACCGGCCGATGTACATGGCCTACCCGGACCCGGCCGCGCTGCCCGCCATCACGCGGGCGATCGGGAAGGCGTATCTGCCGCATGTGACGGCAGTTCAGGGAGTGAGGATGATGCGGCAGTTCTCGGGCTAGGGCGCATCGGGGGGCAGGCGCTCGCTAGTGGCTTCGCCGGGCGGCCCACCAGGGAAGTTGCTCGAAGAGCGCAACGGCCTCCGCACGCCAGTGGGAACGCCATGACGCGGCTTCGGCGGAAGCGGCCTTCGCATACCGCTCGATGCTCTCCTGCAACGTGACGTGTACGTCGTGACGGTGGGCGATGTCACGGATGTGTTCGACGGTCCGGGGTGTGCAGTCCGGGTCGCCGAGTGCGGCCGTGACAGTGGCATGGTCGCCTCCATCGGTGGCAGCCAGCAGGGCCCGGACGGCGTAGGTGTGGCGGCCGGCCCGCACGTCGCTGCCGGCAGGCTTCCCCGTGATGTCCGGGTTCCCGAAGAGGTCGAGGTAGTCGTCCCGCATCTGGCCGGATATACCGGCCAGCGTGGCGTACCGGCGCAAGCTCGTCTTGTGCTCGGCCGGGTCCTCGCCGGCAGCCAGGAGCCCCAGGGCCATGGGCGCGAAGATGGTCTGATGGCCTGTCTTGTACTCGCTGACAGTGTCGAGCAGTCGCTCATCGGGGGAGGGATGCAGGTCGCGTTCCAGGTCGAGGACCTGGCCCATGACGGTGTCGGTGGACATGGCGAACTGGACGTCCAGCATGGCGAGTCTGCGCTCGGCGGGGACGTCTGCCCGGAGCAGGGCGCGCAGGGCCAGGAACCCGGCGAGATCGCCGGCCATGAGAGCCAGCCCCAGCGCGGTCTGCGGGTGTTCGGGAAAGTCGTCGCGGTAGGCGTAGTAGGTCGAGGGCCCGCCGCGGCGCACCGGCGAGTCGTCGATGATGTCATCGAGGATGAGCGCGTGGGTCTGGAGCAACTCGGTGCTCAGCGCCGCCTCCATCAGGCCCGGTACCTCGTCCTCGGTCACCAGGCGGGCCGCTTCGTGGACCAGAGCCACCCGTATCCGTTTGCCGCCGCGCAGCGACACTTGCGCCAGCAGATCCAGACAACGAGGAGCGAAGCGGCTCAGCGGTGGGCTGTCGACCTCGAGAGAGAGCTCGGCGAAGTACTTCTCGAAGTACCGGTCGAACCGTCGCCGGTGCCCGGCGGCACGTTCCACGGCGGTCAGGGTGCTGCTGTTCATAGGTGTTCGGGAGGCCTTCCCTCGGGGGCGTCGTGGACCAGCATGGCAGCGGTGCCGAGATGCCGCGCCTTCGGGCCAGGACGCATCGGTGGCATGCGCTCAGAAGTTGGGCAATACCTTGATCAACTCCACGTTGACACCAGCCGGTTTGGACACTGCCCAACTCACGCAGTCGGCCACGTCATCAGCGCTGAGTGGCTGAATCTCCCCATATGCCTCTTCGGCTCTCTTCTCATCGCCACCGAATCGCACGAGGTTGAATTCTGTGCGCACCAGGCCGGGGGCGATCTCGGTCACCTGTACAGGCGTGCCCTGCATCTCCTTGCGCAGGGTATCGGCGACCGCCACCTGACCGTACTTCGCCGACGCATAGCCCGCGGCGCCGGGGTATGTCTGGTACCCGGTCAGCGAGGTGATCACAATGATCCTCCCGTCACCGCTCGCCACCAGCGCGGGAAGCAGGCTCTGCGTGACACGGATCGTGCCAAGGGCGTTGGTCTCGTACATACGGAGACAGGCTTCCGGGTCAAGGTCTGCAATCCGGTCCACACTCAGTGAACATCCCGCGTTGTTCACGAGCACTTTGCAGACGGACACCGACTCGGCCAACTCCGCAACCGACCGGGCGTCCGTGACATCCAGCCGGATCGCTCGCCCCCCGATCTCGTCCGCCAAGGTTTCGAGTCTGTCAATTCGGCGTGCGGCGACAACAACGTCGAATCCATCGGAAGCCAGGCGGCGTGCGGAAGCGAGCCCAATCCCGCTACTGGCGCCGGTCACAACAGCTATGGGTTTTGTCATGCCCGAGATCCTGCCCTGCCGCCTGTGGTCCCGCCCATCGCAAGGACGGCCTTGAACATCGCCCAGGATGTGATCCAGCCACTTTCGCCCGGACAGGACAAGGTTTCTCCTCGATCTGCGGTTCGCTGGGTCAGCATTGTTCGACGTGCGTGTACAGAATCGGCCAGGCAGTATCCAGCCAATGAGGGGCGAAATTTGGTCAGTTGGCCGGCTGGCTGGAAACAGGAGCTGAAGGCGCCGATGTGGCCGAAAGTCGGTGGGTTCTTCTCCCTGATCTCACAAAAGGGGGTGATAAACAGCCCATCCCGCCCACAACGATCATGGTTGACGTCGGTCGTCGGGGATGCATAGGCTCGTGATCGTTCAACCAATGAGTTGTCCGCCGCACGAAAGGCTTTCGTGTCCGTGCGTACAGTTGCCCCGCAGGGTTCTTCTCTCATGGCCGGGATCGGTCGCTGATGGGATCCCGAGAGCGTTTCGCAGTTTTTCGTGACCGCGATTTCTCTGTCTTCTTCGCCGGCTACGTCACGTCCAACCTCGGCACCTCCATGGCGTCCGTGGCACTTGCTTTCGCGGTCCTGCACAACGGGGGATCTCCCACCGATCTGAGTCTCGTACTCGCCGCCCGTATCATCCCGATGGTGCTGTTTCTGCTGGGCGGTGGCGTGCTCGGTGACCGGCTGCCGCGGCGCCTGGTGATGCTGGTGGCCGACTCTGTCCGCGCTCTCAGTCAGGGCGCCCTGGCCGTGCTGTTCCTGGCCGGGCCCGTCCCGTTGTGGACGATTCTCGTGCTCGCCGCCTGCGGTGGGCTCGGCGAGGCCCTGTTCCGGCCCTCGTTCGATGGTCTGATCCCCGAGCTCTCCCCGAAGGACCGGCTGCCCGAGGCCAACTCCTGGCTCGGGATGGCCCAGTCGGCCGCGAGCGTGGGCGGGCCGGCTCTCGCGGGCGTACTGGTCGCGGTCACGTCGGCGGCCACCGTACTGCTGGTGGACGCCTTCAGCTACTTGGCCAGCATCGTTGCCCTGCTCATGTTGCGGGTCGGCGACCGGGCCCCCGGCCTCGGCAACAGTTCCATGGTGGCCGAACTGCGGGCCGGATGGCGGGCCTTCTCGGCCCACACCTGGTTGTGGACCGTCACGCTCCAGTTCACCCTGTTCAATCTGATCGTGTGGGCTCCCTACCTGGTACTCGGCCCTGTCTCGGCGGAACGCGGCTACGGCGGACCCGAGGCATGGGGCCTGATCGTCGGCACTTTCGGCGGGGGGTCCTTGCTCGGCGGCCTGCTGCTGCTCGGCCGACGGCCGTCCCGTCCGCTGGTCGTGACCACTTTGATCACCTTTCTGTGGGCGGCGCCCTCGGCGGCCCTCGCGGTCCGCGCCCCGCTGTGGACGGTGTGTGCCGCGGCACTCCTGGCCGGTGTGTCGAGCGCCGTGTTCAACAGCCTCTGGATGACGACGATTCAGCGGCACGTCCCCGCGGACAGCCTGTCCCGGGTCATGTCGTACGTAACCTTCGGTGCCTATTCGGTAGGACCGATCGGGCTCGCCCTCGCCGGTCCGCTGGCCGAATCCACCAGTATCGGCCTGGTATTGGCCGTCGGTGTCGGCTGGCAGATTCTTGCCAATTCCGCCGTGCTGATGTTTCCGGCCGTACGGAATCTGCGTGCGCCGGTTTTCGGTCCTGATGAGAGCGCCACAGTGAATCCAGCCTGACCCGTTCCTCCTTCTCCTTTCCGCCACAGCTTCCCGAAACGGGGGTCATGGTGACTGCACAGAGTTTTCTTTGTCATGCTCATTCAAAGGTAACGGTGTGGGATCTGATATGTGAGGCGAGTGCGCGCCGGCCCGGCGCGGTGGCCCTGACCGACGGAATCCGCCGGTTCACCTATGCGGAACTGGCCGCGGTGGCCACCCGCGCCGCACATGTCCTGCGCGGCGCGGGGATCCGGCCGGGAGACACCGTGGCGCTGTGCTCCGTCCGTTCCGTGGACCAGGTGCTGGCTCTGGTCGGCGTTCTCGCGTCCGGAGCCGCGGTGGCGCCCTTCGACGTGCGCCAGGCCGCCACGGCCGTACGCGAGAACGTGGCACGGCTCGCGCCCGCCGCCGTCCTCGCCGACGCCGAGGGAGCGGCACTCTTCCCCGACGCACTGCGCCTCGACGACCTGCTGTCCGTGGACCGGGCCCCGGACCGGGAGGCACCGCCCGGTCCGGGGCCGGCGGACCTCGCGTACGTGCTGCACACCTCCGGCTCCTCGGGACGGCCGAAGCCGGTGCAAGTGCCGCACAGCGCCGTGCAGAACCGCTTCTTGTGGGGACAGACCCGCTACCCCATCGGCTCCGACGACACTGTCGTCCACTGGGGATCACTGGTTTTCGACTGCTCGTTCTGGGTGGTGCTCGCGCCCCTCTGCTTCGGCGCCACCCTGCTCGTCGCCCCCGAAGGCACCGAGGCCGACCCCCGGGAACTGGCGGCCCTGATGGACCGCCACCGGGTCACCGTGATGCACTCCGTCCCCTCCCTGCTGCGGGAGTTCACGGCCGAGGGCGGGGCCGCCGCCCTGGCGTCGCTCCGCTATCTGCTGATCGCGGGCGAGCGGCTGCCCGGCGACCTGATCCGCCGGGTCCTGGAGCTGACGGGTGCCCGGATCTTCAATCAGTACGGCCCCACCGAGACCTGTATCGATGTCCTCACCCACGAGATCGGCCCCGGGGACGAGGCGCTGGAAGCCATGCCGATCGGCCGCCCTGTCGACGGTGTGCACGCCGTGGTCGCCGACGTGGCCGGAGTTCCGGTTCCGGCCGGTACCCCGGGTGAGCTCCTGATCGGCGGTGCCAGCGTGGCCTGGGGATACGCGGGGGCCGCCGCCGCGACCGCCGCGCGCTTCGTGCCCGACCCGTACGGTGCCCCCGGCGGCCGGCTCTACCGGACCGGCGACCTCGTGTGCGAACGGCCGGACGGGGCTCTCGAGTTCCTCGGGCGGGTGGATCACCAGGTCAAGATCCGGGGGGTTCGCGTGGAGCCCTCCGACGTCGAACACGCCCTGCTGCTGCACCCCGAGGTCGGCCAGGCGGCCGTGGTCGCGGTGGAGAACCCGCAGCACGGCGGCGTCCGCCTCGTCGCCCACGTGGTGACCGGTGGGAAGATGCCCGACGACGCCGCGCTGCGCAGCTTCCTCGCACAGCGCCTGGTCTCCGCCGCCATCCCCGAAACCTATCGGCGGCACCCGGCGCTGCCCCGGCTGGCCAGCGGGAAGATCGACCGCCTCGAGCTGGCCCGGCACGCCGCCCAGGATCCGCCGGCCGCACCCGGCGAGCCGCCGTACCAGGCCCCGCGCACCGAGACCGAGCGGACCGTCGCCCGGATCTGGCAGGACCTGCTCCGGGCCGAACGCATCGGACGCGACTCCGACTTCCTGTCGCTGGGCGGACAGTCGCTGCTCGCCATGCGGCTGATCGCCCGTGTCCGGGCCAGGTTCCGGGTACGGCTGCAGGCCCGGACGGTGTTCGACGCACCGACCCTGGCGCGGTTCGCCGCCGTCGTGGACGAGGCGGTCGCCGAGCGGGAAAGGGCCGGCGTTGGCTGAGCGACAGGAACTGCGGATCCCGGCCCGGTACAACGGGCCGCCGGACTCCGGGCACGGCGGGTACGTCTCCGGCCGGTTCGCCGCTCTCGCGGCCGCGC
Organism: Streptomyces sp. SX-6; assembly: GCF_059089585.1. Classification (NCBI taxonomy): domain Bacteria; kingdom Bacillati; phylum Actinomycetota; class Actinomycetes; order Kitasatosporales; family Streptomycetaceae; genus Streptomyces; species Streptomyces sp. SX-6. The sequence continues at coordinate 47,711 of NZ_JBTHHU010000013.1, forward strand.
ATCAGGGCGCGATCGCCACCGTGACCCTGGCCGAGCCCATCCCGCTGGACGAGCCGCTGACCTTTGTCCCCGGCACCCGGAGGTCGACGGTGACGCACGGCACCCGGCTGGTCGCCACGGTCGCGTCCGGCCGTACGCCCGCCGATCCGCCGCCCGCCGTGGACCCGGCCGCCGCGCGACAGGCCTCGGCCCGCTTCACGGGGCGAGCCGGCCACCCGTTCCCCACCTGCTTCGCGTGCGGGGACAGTCGGCCCGCCCGGGACGGCCTGGGGCTGGCCCCCGGGCCGGTCGACGGGATGCCGGGCACCGTGGCCGGCCCCTGGACCCCGGCCGCCGAGGGGGCGGCCGCCGGCACCCCGGTCCCGGCCGAACTCGTGTGGAGTGCACTCGACTGCCCCGGCGGCTGGACCGACGACCCGCTGTCCCGCCCCCGGCTGCTGAGCCGGATGACCGCCGTCGTGCTGCGCGCGCCGCGAGCCGGTGAACCATGCGTGGTGGTGGCCAGACGCGGCGCCGTCAGCGGCCGGCTGCTCCGGGTGGACAGCGCCCTCTACAACGCCGCGGCGGAGCTGCTGGCGAGCGCGGCCAGCACGTGGACCGCGCTCGCCCGCCCCGGCACCCACGTCTCGAACTCGCCAGGAAGGGACACGGCATGAACCAGCACCAGGGCTCCGTGATCCGGAACGACGGCCGGGCCACCGTGCACGGCCGCTTCACGGCTCAGGCCCGTGTGACCCCCAGGGCCCCGGCACTCAGCTGTGACGGCACCGTTCTGACGTACGCGCAGCTGGACGCCGCGGCCGACGCGCTGGCCGCCCGGCTCCGTGGCCTCGGCGCCGGGCCCGGCCAACCGGTGGGCGTCCGGCTGGAGCGCTCACCGGAGCTGGTCGTCTCCCTGCTCGCGGTGCTGAAGACCGGCGGCTTCCATGTGGCGCTGAACCCGGGCGAGCCTGCCGCCCGGGCGGCGGCGCTGCTGCGGGACTCCGGTGCCGGATTGCTGGTCACCCGGCCGGAGGCGCCCGCTGAACTGCTCGCCGAGGTGAAGCCGGTGTACCTGGACTCCCTCGACGCCGCGGACCCGCCGGCCGGCACCGGCCCCGCGCTGCCGGCCGTTCCCCCGGGCGGCGACCGGGACCCGGCGTACCTCGCCTACACCTCGGGCACCACCGGGGAGCCCAGAGGCGTGCTGGTGCCGCACGGCGCGGTACTGCGCCTGGTCAGGGACAGCGACGTGCTGCCGGTCGGGCCCGGGGACGTGGTGCTGCACCTGGCGCCCGCCGCGTTCGACGCGTCGACGCTGGAACTGTGGGCGCCACTGCTGAACGGCGCTCGGCTGGCGGTGTTCCCGGCCGGCGAGGTGACCCCGGAACGGCTCGCCGAGGTGGTCGAGGCGGAGGGGGTCACCGCGATGTGGCTGACCGCCGGACTGTTCCACCTGGTGGCGGAGCGGCCCGACCCCCGGCTGGCCAAAGTCCGCAGGCTGCTCGCGGGCGGCGATGTCCTCTCGCCCCGGCACGTGGACACGATGCTCGCGGCTTTCCCCGGAATGACGCTGGTGAACGGTTACGGCCCGACCGAGAACACGACGTTCACGTGCTGCCACGCCGTGACCGAGGCGGTCTCTCCGCACCCGGTGCCCATCGGGCGCCCGATCCCCGGTACCGAGGTGCATCTGCTCGACGAGCGGTTGCGCCCCGTGGCCGACGACACCGTGGGGGAGCTGTACGCGGGCGGCACGGGTGTCGCCCACGGTTACCTGGGCCGGCCGGCGGCCACCGCCGAGCGGTTCGTCCCCGACCCCTTCTCGCGTACTCCGGGCGCTCGCCTGTACCGCACCGGCGACCTGGCCCTGCGGCGGCCGGACGGGGTGCTGGAGTTCCACGGGCGCGTGGACGGACAGGTCAAGATCCGCGGATTCAGGGTGGAACCCGGCGAGGTGGAGGCGGCGCTGCGCGCGCTGCCCGGCGTCGGTGACAGTGCGGTCGTCGCCCGGACCCGGCCGGCCGGAGAGCGTGCCCTCGTCGCCTACCTGACGGGGGATCAGCCGCTGCACCTGCCCGGCATACGGCGCACCCTGGCCGGACAGCTGCCCGCCCATCTGGTGCCCGGCACCTTCGTCCAGCTGGACAGGCTGCCGCTCGGTGCCGCGGGCAAGGTCGACCGGCGCGCCCTGGCCGCACGCGAGGAGCGCGCCAGGCCCGAGACCGACGTGCCGCTGCGACTGCCCGAAGGCGAGCTGGAGCAGTGGCTGGCGCAACTCTGGTGCGACCTACTGGAGATCGACCAGGTCGGTGTGGACGACGACTTCTTCGACCTGGGCGGGCACTCCCTCGTCGCCGCCGCGATCACCGGGGAGATCGGCAGCGTCCGGGGTGTGTTCGTCACCGCCCGGTCCTTCTACGAGAACCCCACGGTCGCCGAACTCGCCGCACTGGTCGATGAGTTGGGGGAGGTGGCCCGATGAGGACCGGTCGCCCCGGACACACCGCGGACATCGCGCTGGACACTGTTGACCTCGCCGACCCCGAGCTGTATGCCTCGGGTGACCCGCACACCGTCTGGCATGCGCTGCGCGAGCGGGCCCCGGTCCACCGTCAGACCCTGCCCGACGGCCGGTCCTTCTGGTCGGTGACCACCTACCACGACGTCAACGACGTGCTGCGCGACCACACCCGGTACACCTCACAGCGCGGCACGCTGCTGTCCATCCTGGGGTCAGCGGACCCGGCCGGCGGTCTGATGATGGCGGCCAGCGACCCGCCCGTGCACACCGCGCTGCGCGAGCCGATGGGCAAGGCGCTGTCGGCCCGTGCCCTCGCGCACTGGGAGCCGCGCATCCGCGAGGTGGTGCTGCGGTTGCTGGCGCCGCTCGCCGACGGCGCGCTGGACCTGGCACAGGCCGCCACGGCCTTTCCCATGGCGTTCACGGGGGCGCTGATGGGCCTGCCCGAGGAGGACTGGGCCCGGCTGGCCCGGCTGACCACGATGGCGATCGCTCCCGAGGACCCGGCGTTCCGGGACGGCGGGGGGCACACGACTCTGCTGTCCGCCCACCATGAGCTGTTCGAGTACTTCGCGCGGCGGGTGCGCACCGTCTCGGCCGCGCCCGGCGACGACCTCACCGGTTTCCTGCTCCGGATGAAGGCGGACGGGCGCCCGCTGCGCCAGGACGAGCTGGTCTACAACTGCTACAGCCTGCTGCTGGGGGCGAACGTCACCACCCCGCACGCCCTCGCGGCGACCGTGGTGGCCCTGATGGAGCACCCTGACCAGTACCGCCGTCTGCAGGCCGAACCGGCGCTGGTGACCAGTGCGGTGGAGGAGGGGCTGCGCTGGTCCTCGCCCGCCAATCACTTCATGCGGCACGCCGTCGAGGACACCGAGCAGAACGGCGTACGGATCGCCCGCGGCGACGCCGTGGTGGCCTGGCTGGGTTCGGCGAACCGGGACGCCTCGGTCTTCCCCGACCCGTACCGCTTCGCCGTCGACCGCAGCCCGAACCGGCATGTGGCCTTCGGCTTCGGCCCGCACTACTGCATCGGGGCACCGCTGGCCCGAATCGCCCTGCGCGTGATGTTCGAGGAGATCGTCCGGCATGTGGCCGAGTTCCGGCCCGCCGGTCCGGTCGGCCATCTGAAGTCCAACTTCGTGGCGGGGATCAGTTCCCTGCCCGTGACGGCCGTCCTGCGCGACGGCGCGGCCGAAGCTCTGGCCGCCCACGCGCCGCTGCCCCGTCCGGAGGTACTCGCATGACCCCGCGGCAGAAACCGCAGAAGAAGAAATGGCTGCTGCGCACCCCGAGCGCGGACGCCCCGGCCCGGCTGTTCTGCTTTCCGTACTCCGGGGTCGGCGCGTCGATGTACAACAAGTGGCCCGGCAGGGTGGGGCCGGCCGAGATCTGCCGCATCCAGTTGCCGGGCCGCGAGAACCGGGTGAGGGAGGAGCCCTTCGACACCTACGAGGCACTGGCCGAAGAGCTCGCCCAGGCCCTGTTGCCCCACCTCGACCGGCCGTTCGGCTTCTTCGGCCACTGCGGAGGCGCTCTCGCGGCCTTCGCGACGGCGCACCGGCTGGCCGGACTCGGCATGCCGGTCCCCGACCTGCTCTTCATCTCCTCCCAGGTGGCCCCGCACGAGGGCCCGTACGGTCGCTACCTCACGATGGACGAGACGGAGCTGCGGGCCGAACTGGAGCGCCTCACCAGGCTCATGGGCTCGGAGCCGGTGCCGGACCTGATCGACCTGGGACTGCGCGTCATGACGGCGGACCTCGCGGCGAACCGCGCGTACCGGACCCCCGCGCCGGTCGTCCTGCCCACCCGCATCCGCCTGCTCGGCTGGCGCGACGACCAGGAGGTCGAACCGGAGCGCATGACCGGCTGGGCGGCGTGTGCCCCGGCCGGGCAGTGCGAGCGGAAAGTGCTGCCGGGAGACCACCACGCGTTCCTGCGCGCCCCGGGCCCGCTGGTCGACGAGCTCGCCGACGGCATGGCCGGCGCGGTCGCCGCGGCGGCATCCCACTGAACACCGAGAGGACCAGAAGAGAGGAACCCATGGCTTCCGACCCCTATGTGTCCGGTTCGCTCAAGGAGACCGGCGACCCCGATCCCTACGCCAACTACGCCTGGCTGCGCGAGCACGCCCCGGTCAGCGAGGTGTACACCCCGCATCGTGAGGGCACCACCTGGCTGGTCACCACGTACGAGCTCGCCCGTGCCTGCCTGACGGACCCGCGGCTCAGCAACGACGACCGCAACTCGGCGGGCGCCCCCGCCGCCTTCGGCAGCGGCCAGTGGGATCCGGCGCGCGGACTGCTCGACCTGGACCGGCCCGAACACGCCCGGCTGCGGCGGCTGGTGGCGGGCGCGTTCAGCGCGGGCGCGGTCGAGCGGATGCGGGAGATGGTGGCCCGCGTCACCCATGAGGCCATCGACGCCATGGCCGGCCTGGACAGCTGCGACCTCGTCGAGCACTTCTCGCTGCCGGTCCCGGTGGGGATCATCCATGAGGTGCTGGGGATCCCGCCGGAGCGGCGCGAGTCCCCGGCGCACTGCCTGGACCTCTTCTACCACGCGGGCCTGACCGACCCGCTGGACGTGGACAAGCTGGCCCAACTGCTGGAGTACACGGCGGGACTGGCCGCGTACAAGCGGACTCATCCGGGGCCCGACGTCGGCACCCATCTGGTCCGGGGACTGGAGTCGGGGGAGCTGCACGACGAGAACGAGCTCGCGGCGATGATCCTGTCGGTGCTGGGTGCCGGACATGTGACGACCGTTCAGTTCCTGGGCACGGCGGTCTACCGGTTGCTCCAGCACCCGGACCAGCTGGCGGCGATCCGGGCGGGGAGGATCAGCTGGCAGTCCGCCGTGAACGAGCTGCTTCGCTACGACGCCCCGGTCCAGTCCACGGCGTACCGCTACGCCACGGAGGAGATGGACCTCGGCGGAGTGCGGATCGGCAAGGGGGACGCGCTGCTGGTGTCGCTGGCCGCGGCCAACCGCGACCCGGCCCGGTTCACCGACCCGGACGTCTTCCGCGCGGACCGCAAGGGCCCGGGCCACCTCGGTTTCGGCCACGGGGCACACCTGTGCCTGGGCGCTCATCTGGCCCGGCTGGAGGGCGAGATCGCCCTCGACATCCTCTTCCGCCGGCTCGACGGGATCCAACCGGCCGTTCCCCTCGACGACGTGACGTGGACGTACGGGCCCATGCTCCGCGGACCGCGCGCGCTGCCGGTGCTGCTGCCCACCACCGCGGTCCGCTGAGCCCGCGACAACGACGAGACGAAGATCTGGAGTGTGCCATGGCAGGAGAGCAGCAGGCGGACTTGGGCCGAACCGCCCGTACGGTCCTGGAGGGCTTCGACGTCCGGGTCGCCAAGGCCCCGGACGAGCCCGCCGTCATCTCGGGTGGCACAGCGCTCAGTTACCGGGAGCTGGACGAGGCGGCCGAGTCGCTGGCCGGTGACCTCCGGGCGCTGGGGGCCGGGCCCGAGACCGTGGTCGGGCTGTGCGTCCAGCGCGGGACCGGCCTGGCCGTCGCGGTGCTGGGTGTGGTCAAGGCGGGCGCGGCGTACCTGCCGCTGGACCCCGCGCACCCGGCGGAGCGGTCCCGGGCGGTGCTGGCCGACGCGGGGGTACGCCTGGTGGTGACGGACAGGTCGGTATCGGCCGGTCTGGACGCCGAAGGCTGGGGACAGGCCCTGGTGTACGAACTGGACGGCGAGCGCCCGGCGCCGGCCGCCGTGGACCCGGCCGGTCCGGACGACGCCGGACCGGCGGGCGAAGCCGACCGGCTGCTGTACGTCATCTACACATCGGGGTCCACCGGGCGGCCCAAGGGCATCGCCATGCAGAGCGGGCCGCAGATCACCCTGCTCGACTGGTGCCGGGAGAACTACGCCGAGTGCCCCGTCGCCCTGCAGTACTTCCCCGTCACCGCCGATGTCGCCTTCCTGGAGCTCATGTCCACCTGGTGGCTGGGCGGTTGTGCGGTGATCGCCACCGAGCTGGAGCGCTACGACATCGCGGCGCTGGCCGGCCTGATCGAACGGTACGCCGTCACCAAGGTCCTGCTGCCGGTGGTCGCGCTGGACGAACTCGCCCGGTACAGCGGGACCGCACCCGGCCAGGTGGCCACTCTCCGGGAGCTGATCACCACCGGTGACCGGCAAGTGATCACTCCGGCCATCCGTGAACTGTGCGACCGGTCCCCGGGGATGTTCCTCGACAACCACTACGGCTCGACCGAGGTGAACGTGGTCACCGCGCCCAGGCTGACGGCGCCGGCCGCCGAGTGGCCCGAACATCCGCTGACGGGGCGGCCCATGTCCGCCGCGCGGATCTACGTACTCGACGCGAACCTCTCGCCCGTGCCGCCGAACGTGCAGGGGGAGATCTACGTCGGCGGAGGGCCGCCGGCCCGGGGATACGCGGGCCGGCCGGGCCTGACGGCCGCCGCGTTCCTGCCCGACCCGTACGCGGGGGTGCCCGGCGTCCGGATGTACCGCACCGGGGACCTGGGGCGATGGCGGCCCGGTGGGGTGCTGGAGTACCTGGGCCGGGCCGACTTCCAGATCAAGCTGCACGGTTACCGCATCGAGCCGGGAGAGATCGAGGCCTTGCTGCGCGAGCGCGCGGATGTGGAGCGGGCCGTCGTGCTCCGGATCGGTGAGGGCCAGGACGCCTACCTGGCGGCCTATCTGATCGCCGTCGGCGAACCGCCGGCCCCGGGCGAGCTGCGGGAGTACCTCGGGCTGCGGCTGCCCGCTCCGATGGTGCCGGGCAGCTACGTCTTCCTCCCGGAGTTCCCGCTGACCGGCACCGGAAAGGTGGACCGCAAGGCGCTGCCGCTCCCGGACGGCGGCGGGCCGCAGTGGATCGCGCCGCGCGACGAGACCGAACGGACCGCCGCGGAGGTGCTGGCCCAGGCCCTGGGCCGGGACCGGATCGGGGTCACCGACGACTTCTTCCGGCTGGGCGGGCATTCGCTGCTGGTCACCCAGGTGGTGCACCGGCTGCGCGCCGCGCTCGGGGTGCGGCTCCCGCTGCGGGCGGTCTTCGAGCGGCCGACCGCGGCGGCGTTGGCGGAGGAAGTACGCCGGCTGCGTGAGGAGCGCGGATGACCACACGGACGGCGGCCGGCGAGCCGGCCGGGCAGCCCGTGCTGTCCTTCGCCCAGGAGCGACTCTGGTTCCTGGACCAGCTCTCTCCCGGCGAGTCCGGCTATCTGACACCGTTCAGCCGCCGGCTGGACGGCCCGGTGGACGCGGACCTGCTGGAGCGCGCGCTGCGGGCGGTGGCGGAACGGCATCCGGTGCTGCGGTCACGGATCGACGCCACCGGGGGGCGACCGGTTCCCGTGGCCGAGGCCGCCACAACGGTGCGGCTGGAGCGCGCCGACCTGAGCGGTGAGCCGGAGCCGGAGCAGGCCGCGGAGGACGCCGTACGGACGATGCTGGACACGCCCATGGACCTGGAGGCGGCACCGTGGCTGCGGGCCTCGCTGTTCCGGCTGGGTGAGGGCCGCTTCCTCTTCCACGTCCAGGTGCACCACATCGCCTTCGACGGGGTCTCCCGGGGCATCTTCGAGCGGGAGCTCTCGGCCCGGTACCGGGCGTTGGCGGGCGGCCGCCCGGCAGCGGCGCCCCCGCCCGGCCCGGATTACGCCGCCCACGCGGCCCGGCAGCGGGCCTCGCTCGGATCCGCCGAGCGGGAGTCGCTGCTGGCCCATTGGCGGGGCGTGCTGGACGGCGCACCGCACGTACTGGAACTGCCGTCGGACCGTCCGCGCCCGGCTCGGCCCGGCCCCCGGGCGAGGCGGGTGGACTTCCCGGTCCCCGAGGAGGTCACCGCCGCCCTGTACCGGGTAGCGGAAGCACACCGGACCACCCTGTTCTGTGTCGGTCTCGCCGCCTACCAGCATCTGCTCAGCCGGTACGCCGATGTCCGGGACGTACTGGTGGGGGTGCCGTTCGCGGGCCGCGAGGACCCGGCGGTGGAGCAGGTCATCGGGTTCTTCACGCACTCCGTGCCGCTGCGTGGGGAGTCCGGCGGATCGCCGTCGCTCGACGACCTGACCCGGCAGGCCAGGGACCGGGTGCTGGAGGCGCTGGACCATCAGGAACTGCCGCTGGACCAGCTCGTGGACGGGCTCGGCGTGACCCGCGAGGCCAACCGCAATCCGCTGTTCCAGCACTGGTTCGACCTGGCGGATCCGGAACTGGACCGCCCGGCACTGATCCTGCCGGGTATCCGGGTCCGGCCGGTCCCGGTCGCCGAGGCCACCACCCGCTTCGACACCGAACTCCATCTGCGGCCCTCCGGGGCAGGGCTGACGGGGAGGCTGCTGTGCTCGGCGGACCTGTTCGACGAGGAGCAGGCCGAGCGGTTGGCCGGGCATTACGCCGCGCTGCTCGCCGCGGCGGCCGCGGAACCGGGCCGGCCTCTGGACTCGATCCCGCTCACGGCCGGGGCCGAGCGCGCGCGGCTGCTGGACCTGGGCACCGGACCCGCCGTGCGGCGCGGTCCGGCGACGGTGGACGCGTATGTGGACCGGACGGTGGCCCGGATCCCGGACGAGGTGGCCGTCAGCCACGGCGGACGGCGGCTGACCTATCGTCAGATCGACCAGTGCTCACGGCGGATCGCCCGGGCGGTCCGGGAGTGCGGGGCCGGGCCCGAGCGGGTGGTCGCGGTCTGCCTGCCGCGCGGGCCCGAGCTGGTCTGCGCCCTGCTGGGCGTCGTCCGGTCGGGGGCGGCCTACCTGCCGGTGGATCCGGAGCTTCCGGCCGAGCGGGTCGCGTACCTGCTGCGGGATTCCGGCGCGACGGCGGTGGTCGGGGACGCCGGGGCCGAGAGGCTGACGGGGGTGTCCGGGGACCGCGTGGTCCGCGTCGGCGAGCTCCTGGACGCGGACGGCCCCGGCGGCCCCGACGGCGGGGCGGCGGAACCGACAGCCGGGCACGTGGACGCGGACCCGGCCGCGGCACTCGATCCCGACCGGCTTCTGTACGTCGTCTACACCTCCGGTTCGACCGGGCTGCCGAAGGGCGTCGGCGTCACCCACCGGACCTTCAGCCGGCTCCTCGACTGGCATCTGGACCGGTACCCGGTGGCCGCGGGAGCGGCCACGGCGCAGACGGCTGGTGTCTCCTTCGATGCCGCCGCCTGGGAGATCTGGCCTGCCCTGGCGAGCGGTTCGCGGCTGGAGGTGTGCTCGGCGGACGAGGTGCGCACGCCGTCCCGCCTGCTCGACCGGCTGGCCGGCTCGGGCACCGGCACGGCCTTCGTCCCCACCGCGTCGGCGGAATTGCTGATCCGGGAGCCGCTCGGCCGGCGGACCCCGCTGCGGCGGCTGCTGACCGGCGGCGATGTGTTCCGGCCGCGTCCCGGTGACTCCCCGGGGATCCCGGTGTTCAACCACTACGGCCCGACCGAGAACACCGTCGTCGCCACCGCCACGGACGCGCTCGCGCGGCCCTGGCCGGACCGCTCCATCGGCCGGCCGATCGCGGGGGTACGGGCCTATGTGCTCGACGACCGGCTGAACCTGGTGCCCCGCGGAGTGCGTGGCGAGCTGTGGCTCGGCGGGGCCCTGGTGTCGCGCGGCTACCGGGGCCGGGCCGGGCTGACCGCCGAGCGGTTCGTGCCCGACCCGTTCGCCACGGAGCCGGGAGCGCGGATGTACCGCACCGGGGACCTGGCGCGGTGGTCGGCCGACGGCACGCTGGAGTTCCGGGGCCGGGCGGACGGGCAGCTGAAGATCAGCGGTTACCGGGTGGAGCCGGCCGAGGTGGAGGCCGTGCTCCTGCGCTGTCCGGGGGTCCGGGAGGCGGCGGTGACCACGGCGGCGGGCGCCGGCGGAGCCCCGTTACTGGTGGCCTGTCTGGTGTGCGCATCTCCCGGTCCGAGCGACGCGGAGCTGCGGTCCCGGCTGCGCCGGGAGGTGCCCTCGTACCTGGTGCCCTCCGTCTTCGTCCGTCTGGACGGCCTGCCGCTGACGGTCACCGGCAAGATCGACCGCAGGGCACTGCCCGCGCCTTCGGCGGCCGGGGACAGTACGACGGTGGCGCCACGGACCGCGGCCGAGTCGGCGGTGCACGGCCTGTGGCTGGAGGTGCTGCCCGGGCGCGCGCCCGGGGTTGAGGACGACTTCTTCGCCTCGGGCGGCACCTCACTGTCGGCGGCCCGGCTGTCGGTACGGGTCCGGGAGACCTTCGGGATCGACTTCCCGGTACGTGCGATATTCGATTTCCGTACGGTTGCCGAGCAATGCGCCGCAATCGAAGAGCGTGTACTCGCATCAATTTCCAACATGACCGAGAGTGAAATAAACGCGGCCCTGAATTCCTGACGCGCCCACGGAAAGAGACCGCCGCGACATGGCGTAGCGGCGGTCTCAGGGGTGCCTCGAAATTACCTCAAGAGGCGTCCCGGTAATACTTCGTCCGCACGCTCAGCGGGGTGATGTCGGTCCAGGTCCGGTCAATGTGGGCGAGGCATTCCTCCCTGCTTCCGGAGACTCCGACAGGGCTCCAGCCTGCTGGAATGTCCATCGCGGAGTCCCAGATCGAGTGCTGCTCCTCGTGATTGACAACAACCTGATAGACGCGATCGTCGGTCATTTCGGAACCTCCAGAACAAGCCGTACAGGGTGCTTACCGGCGGTGCAGTTTAGTCAGCCGGGCGATCAATTGTCGAGGGGCGTCGAAATCCCTTGTGATACGTGTTCGAGCGGAGTAGCGTCCAGCTTGCCAAATCGTCGATCACAACTGGAGCGGAATGTGACGGGCAATCTTTCGGACGCCGCCCGTGTGCTCATGGAGCGGCGGATGGCCGGGCTGTCGGCGCCCCTCCGGGAGACGCCGGACCCACGCCCCGAGCGTCCGCCGCTCGCACCGGCCCAGCGCCGGCTGTGGTTCATCCACCAGCTCACCCAGGGCAGCCTGGCCTACAACGTGCCGACCGCGTACCGGCTGCGCGGCCCGCTGGACACCGAGACGCTGGAACGCGCGGTCCATCGTGTGGTGGGGCGGCACGAGGTGCTGCGCACCTGCTACCCGGCCGACGAGGGGGGCGAGCCGTTCCAGCGCGTGCTGGACGCCGGTGCCGACGCCGTCGGGCGGACCCCGGTGGCACGGCACGACCTCGGCTCGGCGCCCGACCCGGTCGCCGCGGCCCTGCGGCTCGCCGGCGAGGAGGCCGACCACCGGTTCCGGCTCGACACGGAGGGCCCGCTGCGGGTATGGCTGGCCCGGCTGGGGCCGGACGACCATGTGCTGGGCATCGTGGTGCACCACATCGCCTTCGACCGGGAGTCCCTGGCGATCCTGTCCGGTGAGCTCTCCGCGGCCTACCGGACCGAGGCCGGTGCCGGGACACCCGCACTGCCGCCGCTCGAAGCCCAGTACGCGGACTTCGCCGTCTGGCAGAGCGGGCTGACCGGCACCGCGGGGTACGAGCGGGAGCTCGGCTTCTGGCGGGAGACCCTGGGCCGCCTGGCGCCCGTACTGGAGCTGCCCGCCGATCACGAGCGGCCGAAGGAGCCGACGTACCGGGCCGGTGAGGCGGCGATCGTCATCGACGCGGCGACCGTGGAGCGACTGCGGGCCCTGACCGCCGAGCGCGGTGCCTCCCTCTTCATGACGTGCCTGGCCGCCTTCCAGGGACTGCTGTCGCGCTACACCGGGGAGACCGGCCTCGCGGTCGGCTGCCCGGTCAACGGCCGGATGAAGGTGGCGTACGAGGGGCTCATAGGGTTCTTCGCCAACTCCCTGCCGATCGGCGTCCGGCTCGGCGACGACCCGGCGTTCGGCACCATGGTGGACCGTGCGCGGGAGGCGCTGCTGTCGGCGCACGCGCACCAGAACGTGCCGTTCGACCGGATCGTGCGGGAGCTGTCGCCCCTCCGCGACCTCAGCCGCAATCCGCTGGTCCAGGTCTGGTTCGACCTGGACGCGGGCGGCACCGGTACCGCCGCGGACCTTCTCGACCTGCCGGGGGTGAGCGCCGAGTACTTCGCCGAGGGGCGGGTACGGACCCGGTTCGATGCCGAGATGCACCTGGGCGAGCGGGCCGACGGGACGGTCACGGGACGGCTGCTGTACGCGCAGGACCTGTTCGAGGCGGCGACGGCGGACACGTTCTGCGAGCACTACACGAACTTCCTGGCGGCGGTGGCCGCCGACCCGGGGCTGCGGCTGTCGCGCGTGCCGATCTTCTCCGCGCACCAACGGTCCACCCTGCTGGACGACTGGAGCGTCGGCGCCGGGTGACACGCAGGGCGGTACGGACATCGATCAAGGCTGGAACGGAGGCTGTGGTGGAAGCTGCGGGGCATACGGATACGGCAGGGCCGGGCGGGCAGGACGCATCCGACGAGGCCACGTACGACGTCCTGGGCGTCGGCTTCGGTCCGGCCAACCTCGCCCTCGCCGTCGCACTGCGCGAACATCCGTGGGAGGACGCGAAGGCGGCCTTCCTCGAACGCCGGCCGGGCTTCGGCTGGCACCCGGGGATGCTCCTCGAGGACGCCACCATGCAGGTGAGCTTCCTGAAGGACCTGGCGACCCTGCGGAACCCGGTCAGCCAGTACGGCTTTTTGAACTATCTGCACGAGCGGGGCCGGCTGGTCTCCTTCGTCAACCAGAAGGATTTCTTCCCCACCCGGCTCGAGTACCACGACTACCTGGAGTGGGCCGCCGCCAAGTTCTCCGGCCTGGTCTCGTACGGCACCGAAGTGGTCGGTGCCACACCGGTCCAGGACGGCGACGAGGTCCGTGCCTTCGACGTGACCGCCCGCGAGGCGGCCACCGGCCTCACCACCACCCTGCGGACCCGTAACCTCGTGGTCGCGACCGGCCTGGTCCCGCGGATGCCCGCGGGCATCACCGCTTCGGACCGGATCTGGCACAGCTCCGAGTTGCTGCACCGGCTCGCCGGCCTGGACGGACGGGCGCCCGGGCGCTTCGCGGTGGTGGGCGCCGGGCAGAGCGCGGCCGAAGTCGTCGCCCATGTGCACTCCGTCTTCCCCGGGGCCGAGGTCACGGGCGTGATCCCGCGGTACGGCTACAGCCCCGCCGACGACTCGCCGTTCGCCAACCAGGTCTTCGACCCGGACGCGGTGGACGACTTCTACGACTCCCCGCCCGGCGTGAAGGACAAGTTCTACGCCTACCACGCCAACACCAACTACGCGGTCGTGGACCTGGATCTGATCAATGACCTGTACCGGCGCATGTACCGCGAGTCCGTGCGCGGCCGGCGCCGTCTGACGATGCTCCCGATGAGCCGGGTCACGGACGCGACCGAGACCCGGGACGGCGTACTGCTGCGCATCGCCCGGGCGATGACGGACCGTACCGAGGAACTCGCCGTGGACGTGGCGGTGTTCGCGACCGGCTACGACCCGATGGACGCCGCGGCGGCCCTGGGGCCGGTCGCCGGCCTGTGCAAGCGGACCAGCTCCGGCACCCTGCGCGTCGCCCGCGACCACCGCGTGGAGACCGAACCCCGGGTACGGGCCGGCATCTATGTCCAGGGCGGTACGGAGCACACCCACGGCATCTCCGCCTCTCTGCTGTCGAACATATCCGGGCGCGCGTGGGAGATCACCGAGTCGATCGCCGCCAGGCGCCGGCTCGCCGCACCCCACTGACCCCGAGCGCGGAAGGAGTCCCATGTACGTTCCCCACCTCTACCGGCCCAAGGACCCCGCCTGGCCGCTCGACATCATCCGCGGCAATCCGCTGGCCACCCTGGTGAGCAACGGCCCCGACGGCCCGCTGGCCACGCACCTGCCGGTCATCCCGGACGACTCCACTCTCGCCCGGGGCACCGGCGACACCGGCCTGGTGGGGACGTGCTTCCATGGCCATCTGAACCGGAGCAACCCGCACTGGGCCGCCCTGGACCCGGCATCCCGTGCGCTGCTGATCTTCCAGGGGCCGGGCGCGTATGTGTCCCCCACCGTGTACGACGTCACCCCCGCCGCCCCCACCTGGAACTTCGTCGCCGTGCATGTGCGCGGCACGATCACCCCGCTGCCCGATGCCGACGAGACCCTCGACGTGATCACGGCGACCGTCCGCGCGTACGAACGCGATCACGGCACCGGCTGGGACATGACCGAGTCCGTCCCGTACTTCGAGCGGATCCTGCCCGGTGTGGGCGCCTTCCGATTCGATGTCACGGAGGCCGACGCGATGTTCAAGCTCAGCCAGGAGAAGCCGGACGAGACGCGCGACCGTGTGGCCGATGCCTTCGCCCGCTCGGGCAGCGGGCCGGGATGCGGCATCGCCGACGCGATGCGGCGCTACAGCTGACCGCAGGTCTCCAGCACGTCCGCCGACAAGGATGCCGACTAAGGATTCCGTCAATGAAGACCGCCCATGCCCTCCTGCCCTACTGGGACGACCGACTGCCACGTGCCCGGGCCACCGTGTTCTGCCTCCCACACGCGGGCGGGGGTGCCTCGGCCTACCGGGAGTGGGTCAGGGCCTCCACCACGCTCGACGTCCAGCCCGTCCAGCTGCCGGGGCGCGAACAGCTGATAGGCAGGCCCGGGATCGAGTACATGCCCGAACTCGCTCACCTGGTCGGTGAGTTGATCGCCGACATGGCTCCGCAGCCCTTCGTGCTCTTCGGGCACAGCATGGGCGGTGCGATCGCGGCCGAGGCGACCGCCTGGCTCGAGCGCGGCGGGTATCCACTGCCCGCGCTACTGGTCGTCTCGGCGCGGCCGCCGGTGAACCAGGCGCGCCCCGAGCCCGGCGAGTCCGAGGACGAGTGGCTCGTGCGGCGCGTGCTGGACGCGGGCGGGACCCCCGCCGGACTGCTGGAGGACCCCGAACTGCGTGAGCTCTTCCTCGGGACGATTCGCTCCGACATGCGACTGCTGCAGGACTACGCACCGGCGTTCGGCCGCCTGTCCGTACCGTTGCTCGCCCTGGGCGGCACCGAGGACGACGTGACCGAGTCCCGGCTGGCCGCCTGGCAGGACCACTTCACCGCGCCGATCCGTATCCGGATGTTCCCGGGCGGCCACTTCTATCTGCGACAGCACCGCGACGCCGTCCTGACGGCCGTGGAGGAGACCCTCGGTGCATCCCTGGCAGGAAGGAAGACGGTCCATGGAGCCTGAGCCGGCGACCCACGCACTCCTCGCGATCTTCCGGGAGGAGATCGGCTCCGAGCAGGTCGGGCCGGACGACGACTTCTACGCGGTCGGCGGGGACTCCCTCATCGCCGTGCGGGTGGTCGCGCGGGCCACGGAGCAGGGCATGCCGCTGCACCTGATCGACCTGCTGATGAACCCGTCGGTCCGCGAACTCGTGGAGCATGTACGCTCCGCGCCCGCGGGCGGAGGGGACCCGGAGGAGGCCGGTGGATCCCCCGCGCACCCCGGCGACAGCCTGGTGGATCCCGAGGACCGGGCGGCCATGCCCGCCGGGGCGCTGGACGCGCTGCCCGCGTCGGCACTCCAAACCGGATTGATCTTCCAGTGCGAGATGGCCGAGGACCCGGGCCTCTACCACGACCTGATCGGGCTGCGGGTGACGGCCCCCTACCACGAGGGCCTCTTCCGTTCGGCACTGCAGGAGTTGATGGACCGTCACCCCGCGTTGCGCAGTTCCTTCGACCTGGGCGGCTACTCGGAGTCGATGCAGCTGTTCTGGGGCGATGTCGTCGAACCGCTGGAGACCGAGCGCGTGGGTACGGCCGCGGAGGCCGACGCGGCCGTGTCCGCTTGGCGGGACAAGCAACTCTCCACCACCCTGGACTGGGAGCACGCGCCACTGTTCCGCTGCCATGTGGCCGCGGGGCCGGGCGGCACATTCCGGCTGACTGTCGCGATCCATCACGCGATCATGGACGGCTGGAGCTTCGCCACCGTCCTCGTCGACCTGCTCACCCTCTACGACGCCCGGCTGACGGGCACCGGCCACGGACTGCCGGAGCCGCCCGCGGCCGCGGCCGCGGAGTTCGTCCGGCTGGAGCGGGCCGCCGTCGACTCCGCCGAAGCCGCGGAGTTCTGGCGCGCCCAGTGCGATGTGCCGCCGCTGCTGGACCGGGAGCGGTACGGCCGGCCGGCCGACGCGTCCGGGCGGCGCGCCGCGGCGCTGCCTCCCGGCCTGTTCGCGGAGCTGCGCGCACGGGCGGCCGAGGCACAGGTCCCGCTGAAGAGCCTGCTGCTGGCGGTGCACTGCCGGGCCCTGGGCCGGATCACGGGGCGCACCACCGATGTGGTCACCGGGGTGGTGGTCAACGGACGGCCCGAGATGCCGGACGCCGACCGGGTCGTCGGACTCTTCCTCAACACCGTTCCGCTGCGCCTTCCGTCCACCTCCGGCACCTGGGCCCGGTTGGCCCGGACACTGTGGGAGGCGGAGGTGGCCGCCGCGCCCCACCAGCGTCATCCGCTGGCGCTGATCGAGGAGACTCTGGGACGGCGCTCGTTCGACGTGGCCTTCAACTTCACCGACTTCCACGTCTACCGCCGCCTGTCCGGGCTCGGGGCGCTCTCCGCCGACGGGTGGTGGGACCGGGACAAGGCGAGCCACCCGCTGTCCTGCGACTTCACCCTGGACTACCCCGGCTTCGGCAGCGGGCTGCTCATCTCCTTCGACCCGCGGCTGGTGACTGGGGAGCAGGTGGAGGAATACCTCGCCCTGGCCGTCGGCGGCCTGCGCGCCGCGGCCCGGGACGTGCACTCCGCCGGGACGGAATCCCACGATGGGTGAACCGGCACCGCTCGCGGTGGCGTACGACGCGGGCTCCGTCTCCCCGGCCGAGATCGCGGTGGGCGTGGCGGGACTGGCCCCGGTGGCCTTCCTGCTGCCCGGCTCACCGCATGCGCGCAAGCTGCGGCCGGTCCTGTCCCGTCTGGGCCGGGTGGTCCAGCTGACGGGAAGCCCGGAACGGGACGCCGTCCTCGTACGGCGGCTCGCCCCGGCAGGGGTGCTCACCTTCTCCGAGAACCTGCTGCGCGTCACGGCCGGTCTCGCCCACGCCCTCGGTCTGCCCGGCCACACGCCGGAGGTGGCCGAGGCCCTCACCGACAAGTACCGGCAGCGGGAACGGCTGCGCACCGCCGGAGTCGACGCGGTGCGGTGCCACCCGGTCCCGGACGCCGCTGCCTGGGAGCGGGCACTGTCGGCCGTCGGATTGCCCGCGGTGGTGAAGCCGGCACATGGCCAGGGCAGCCGGGGGACCTTCGCCGTCCGCGACCGGGCGGAGGCGGACGACGTGCGGTCGCGGCTCTTCGCCGGCCCCGGGGGCACGTGGGTGGTCGAGGAACTCCTGCGGGGACGGCCGAGCGGGCCCTTCGGCGACTACGTGTCCGTCGAGACCGCGACAGGCCCGGACGGGACGCGGGTGCTCGCGGTGACCGGCAAGCACCCGCTGGCCCCGCCCTTCCGGGAGTCAGGACAGTTCTGGCCCGCCGCCTTGCCTCACGAGGACCACGCGGCGGTGTCGGACCTGGCGGTACGGGCGGTCACCGCTCTCGGTGTGACGACCGGCATCTGCCACACGGAGATCAAGCTCACTCCGGGAGGCCCCCGGATCATCGAGGTCAACGGCCGTCTCGGCGGTCACCTCAACGAACTGTCCCGCCGCGCCTGCGGAGCGGATCTCGTCCGGACGGCCGCGCTGCTGGCCCTCGGCGCTCTCCCTCCGCCCGCCCCGGCTCCACCCGGCCGGGTGTACTTCCAGTTCAACGGCCTTGCCCCGGTCCGCCCCGGGCAACTGCGCGCCCTGACCGGCGGCGACGAGATCCGGTGCCGGGAGGGCATCACCGGCTACCGGTCCTACGTCCGCCCCGGCGACCGCCTCCCCGGTGGCGTGGGCAGCGTCTTCATAGACCTCCTCACCGGCGACGTGCCCGACCATCCGGCCATGGTCGATCTCCTCGACAGCGCCTTGCCTCTTCTTCGCTACGAGTTCACCGACGGCGCCACCACCTGGACCGAGTCCCCGCAGCGGGCACGGGCCGGTCAGGGAATCGGCTGAACCGCATCCGACGGCGGCCCAAGGGGTACGGCTTATGCGGCAGTTCTCCGGCTGGTGTCCGCTTCTGTAGGGGAGTGGGTGTGGCAGTGAGCAAAGAGAAGGCATGGAAGGTCGGCCCGTCGGCCGTCGACATCGTCTACGAGCGTTTCGGCGGGCGGGGTGCGCCGCCCGTGCTGCTGATCATGGGTGGCGGGGCGCAGATGATCCACTGGCCGGACGGGTTCTGTTCCGGACTCGCCGGGCGCGGTGTGCAGGTGATCCGGTTCGACAATCGCGATGCCGGCCGGTCGACGCACTTCCGCGACGCACCGGTGCCCGATGTGCGGGCGGCGCTGGCCGGTGACCTCTCGTCGGCGTCCTACACGCTGTCGGACCTGGCCGCCGACACCGTCGGGCTGCTCGACGCCCTCGGGATCGACAGCGCTCACCTCGTCGGCGCCTCCCTGGGCGGCATGATCGCCCAGCTGACCGCCATCGAGCATCCCGGCCGGGTCCGGTCGCTGACGTCGATGATGTCCACCACCGGTGACCCCGGTGTGGGCCGGATCAATCCCGCGGCGGTGGCCGGGGTGGGGGCGCCGCCGGAGGACCGGCAGGGCTACGTCGACTGGTACGTCCGCGCCATGCGGGCCATCGGGTCGCCCGGGTTCGCCTTCGACGAAGCGGCGGCGGCCGACCGGGCCGGTCGTGCCCACGACCGGGGGTACGACCCTCAGGGCATGCTGCGCCAGGCCGTTGCCGCCGTGGCGTCCGGGGACCGCACGGCGCGACTGCGGGCGCTGAAGGTCCCTGCCCTGGTGATCCACGGTGCCGCCGACGTGATGTGCGACGTCAGCGGTGGGCGGGCCACCGCCGAGGCCATCCCCGGCGCCGAGTTGGTGGTCATCGACGGCATGGGCCACAACTTCCCCGAAGGGCTGTGGCCCAGGATCACCTCGCTGATCGCGGACTTGGTCCACCGCGTCGAGGGTGGCAACTCGCAGGGCTGAAGCCGTAGTTGGTGATGCCGGTGCACTCACAAGCGGTCAAGGCCGCGACAGTGATCACCGGAGGGGATGAACATATCGTCATGCAGTAGCGATAGTGGTTTTTCCTGAGCAAGACTCTCTCTTGCCAGAGCCTTTGCTCTGTACCCCCCCTTTCACGATGGAGACATCATGAGCATTCGCAACGCCGCAGCCATGACCGCCCTCGCCGCCACCGCCCTCGGCGCCGGAGCCGCCACCGCCAGCGCCGACGGTGCCCACGGCGTCGCCGCCCACTCCCCGGGCGTCGTCGCCGGGAACGTCCTCCAGGTCGCGCCGCACGTGTCCCCGAACGTCGGCGGCAACGCCATCTCGGTCGTGGGCGTCATGAACAGCGCGACCGGCAACACGCTCGTCAACAAGTAACAGGCGCCCCGGTACCAGCCGCCGAGGCCGCCGCAGGTGAGGGACCGCACCTGCACCGGCCGCGCGCCCCTGCCACTCCCGGGCAGGGGCGCGCGGTCCCGTTAATCTGATCGATCGTGCTTTCCGACTACCAGCAGCAACTCCGGGACCGCGTCCTCGCCGCCCCCGTCGTACCCGCACCGCCGCCGTGGCGTCCGGTCGGCGGCGGACTGATACCCGTCGGCGGACTTCTCGGGGTCGGCTTCGGGACCGATCCGGCCGATGGGCGCGACCTGTTGATGGTCGTCTCCAGCAGTGGTCACGGCGTCTTCGACGCGGTCACCGGCGAGAAGATCGCCCGTGACTACGACCCGGAGGGCGACATACCGGACGGACCCGATCTCGCCTGCCCGGGCATCGGCCCGCTCGCCGGTGTACGGGTCCCCATCGCCGGAATGTACGGCGGCGGACTGCACGCCACGACCGGGGACGGCTGGAAGACCGAGGTCGTCAGCCCCGAGTGGCCGCACGACCGCGTGCTGCTCTCGAAGGGCGGAGCGTTCTGGCGCGGTCCCGCCGGGGACGGGTGGTGGCACGTCTTCCACGCGAACTACTCCGAGTTCCGGGCCGCCGGGTTCTCCCCGGGCGGACGCACCCTCGCGATCGCGACCAGCAGCGACGTCACGCTGCTGACCAGGGCCTGAGGGCCTGACCGCGTCAGTCCCCGTCCGGGACCACCAGGACAGGGCCGTACGCGTGCCGTACGCAGTACCGGCTCACCGAGCCCGTCAGCATGCGGTGCACCACGCCGTGCGAGCCGGTGCCCACCACCAGCAGGTCGCCCTCGCGGGCGGCGCTCTCCACCAGCAGCGGACCGGTCTGGCCCAGTGCCACGACCGGCTCGCACGGCACGTCCTCGGGGAACCCGCCCAGCGCGCATGTGCACGCGCGTACCAGGTCGTCGTGCGCCTGGTGGGCCAGTTCCCGGGCCGTCTCCGGGTCCGGCGGCCACAGCATGTCGACGTAATCGCCTTGAGGGGACGAGTAGATGAACACCGGGCGCAGCTCGGCCTGGTGACGCCGGGCCTCGCCCACCGCCTGCCGCAGCGCCGCGAGGCTGCTGGACGATCCGTCGACCCCGACCACGACACGTCGCACTGAGTGATTCATTTCCCGTCCCTTTCTCGTCGTCTCATCGCTTTCGTCCGGTTCATCCGGACATCTCCACGCTAGGAGCGCAGGCCGCGCGCCGTGATCGGCCGTTCGGCCCCGAAGCGGGGGAACCGGCCTCCACCGATCGGGGGAGCGGGGCACGGTACGCCCCGGTTGCGGCCGCGAATGATTGCCCGAAGGGTGGAGGCACGATGATGCGGTGGCTGCTGCGGCACGAGGACGGACCGCACGCCCTGCGGCGCGCCGTCTGGTCGGTCGCGGCCGGCTGCACCGGCTTCTACACCCTCCTGTACGGCCTCGGGCAGCCGGTCGCGGCCGTCTACGCCATGTTCGGCGCCCTGCCGCTCGTCCTGTTCTGCGAGGTCTCCGGTTCTCCGCGTGAACGCACCCGCACGCTGCTCGCCGCGCTTCCCGTCGGCTGGCTCCTGGTCACGGCCGGGACGCTGCTCGCCGTCCACGACTGGGCCGCGGCCTGCGGCATGCTCGTGGTCGGCTTCCTGGTCTCCTTCTGCGCGGCCTGCGGGCCCCGCCTGGCCGCCCTGTCCATCGCCTACCAGCTCTACTACGTGCTCCCGTGCTTCCCGCCGTACGCACCCGGCACGCTCGGCGCCCGGCTCGCCGGGCTCACCACGGGGATCCTGCTCACGGTGCTCGCCGAACGGTTCCTGTGGCCCGAACCGGCCCCGGTCCCGTACCGCGCCGTCCTCGCCGACGCGGCCGCCGCCCTGGGCGACTACGGCGACCTGGTCGCCGACGGCACCCCGGCCGGGGCGTCCGCGCCGCCCGCCGCCAAGGCGGCGGCCGACCGGGCCCTGGAGGACGCGCGGCTGTCCCGCCTGCCCCCGGCCGAGCGCCCGACCTCGCCCTCCGTACGGGACCGGGCCCTCAACCACACCCACGACGCCCTGTGGCAGGTGCACGCCCAGCTCACCCGGCTGTTCGCCGGCGCGAACGCACCGTACCCGGCGTCCACCGCGCTGCTGCACGACGCCGCCACGGCCCTGCGCCGCGTCGCCGCCACCCTGCGCACCGGCGTCCCCGCCCCGCAGGGCGGCCGGCTCCCCGCCGCCCTGCGAGAGTTCGACGCCGTACGGGCCGACGGGCTGCCCCGCGCCGATGCCGCCCGCCTGCGCCACGACGCGGTCGTCCGTACCGCGGCCGAAGTCGCGCGGCTGGCGGAGGAGGCCGCCCGGATCGCGGTCGAGGGGCGGCAGCGGCACGCCGAGGAACCCTTCGGCTACGCGGCCGCCCCCGCCGCCGTCCGGTGGGGGCGGCGGCTCAGCATCCACCTGAACCCGCACTCGGTGCTGCTGCAGAACGCCCTCCGCCTCGCCGTGGCCCTCGCCGCCGCGCGCGTGATCGCCGGTGCGCTCGCCCTGCCGCACGGGTTCTGGATGCTGCTGGCGACCGTCAGCCTGATGCGCACCTCGGCGGCGGACACCCGCAGCGCCCTGCTCCCCGCCTTCGCCGGCACGGCGGCCGGTGCCGTGCTCTCCGCGCTCATGCTCCTCGTGGTCGGCAACGTCCCCGTCTTCTACGCGGCCGTGATGCCCCTCGTCTTCCTCGTGGGCTTCGGTATCGGGCCGCTGCTCGGCCCCGCCTGGACGCAGCTGGCGTTCACCTTCGCCTTCGTGCTGCTCTTCACCCAGCTCTCCTCGGCCAACTGGCACCTGTCCGGCGTACGGTTCGTCAACGTCCTCGTCGGCGGCTCGATCGGCGCGCTGGCGAGCCTGCTCGCCTGGCCCCGGGGCGGCCGCGGCCAACTCCGCCGCGCCGTGGCGGACTTCCTCACCGAATCGGCCGGGGCCTGCCGCACGGTGACAGCCGTGCTGTGCCACGATCGCGACAGCACCGAGGCCGCCGCGCTGCCGGCCCGCCGCGCGATGGTCCTCGCCGATGCGGCGTACACCCAGTACCGCACGGAACACCACCCGCACCGGGCGCCCGACCCCGTCTGGGGCACGGCCATGGCGGCCGGCCGCCACGTGGTCGTCGGCGGCGAGGCGATGCTCGCCCGCCACGACGGTCCGCTGCCGTCCGACGCGACGCGCGAACTCACCGCCCTGGCACGGCAGGTGGCCGGCGAATACCTGCGGTCGGCCCACGCGCTGCGCGCACGGGAAAGCGGCACCGGCATCCCGCCCGACCCGTACCCCGCCCGCACCTCGGGCGTGCTGCGCTGCGCCGAGCATTGCGTGCCGGAGGCGATGCCCGCCCAGATCCTGCTGATCGCCGACGCCGAGGCCTGGCTCACGGGCGTGGCATGCGACGCGGCCCGTATCAGGGCGCTCTGACACCGGGCGCCGCCGCGGCGAGCGTCTCGGCGCACGCCGCCGCGTCGTCGGACGGCTGCGCGACGGTGTAGACGGTGAGCTCGCGCTGCAGGGGACGGCACAGCCGCACGGCCGCCGCGTACGGCCGTGCCCGCAGGGCGCCTTCGGGGACGAGTGCCAGGCCCGCCCCCGCCCCGGCCAGCGCCACGGCCGCCCCGGCGTCCGGGACCTCCACCGCGATCCGCGGCCGGAACCCCGCCGCCTGGAACGCGTCGGCGCACAACTCGCCCGGAGCGTAGCCCCGATGACCGATCCAGCACCGGCCGGCCAGGTCCTCCAGGTGGACGTCCCGGCCGCACAGCGGATCGTCCTGCGCGCACACGACCACGAACTCCTCGGTCCCCAGGCTCCGTACGGCCCCCGGCCACTCCACGGGCCGCGGCCCCGCCCCGAGGTCCGCCGCGCCCGCGGCCACCGCGTCCTGCAGCAGGCCACGGCTGCCGTACGGGCACACGCACACCGGTGTGCCGGGACGGGACATGACCCACTGCCGCACCCCCGGCACCAGCGCCCAGGGCAGCGCGGAGCGCACCGTGCCGATGCGCAGCGGGCGCCGGCTGCCCCGCGCGGCGTCACGCGCCGCCGTGGCGGCCTCGTGCGCGCAGCGCAGGGTCGTCCGCGCGTACGGCAGGAACGCCGCACCCGCCTCAGTGGGGCGGACGCCCTCGGGGCGGCGCTCCAACAGGGCCGTGCCGACGGTGCGTTCCAGGGCCCGCAGCTGCTGCGAGACCGTGGGCTCGGTCACATGCAGCCGCGCGGCGGCCCGGGTCAGCCGTCCCTCGTGCACGACGGTGACCAGGTATTCCAGCTGGCGCAGGGACAGATTCCCGGCGCTGTTCACCGTCTCCATAGCGCGTGCCTATCTCCCCATTGACGGAATCTTCTTGATCCGTGGTGCGGACCGGGATTGAGTGCGAGGGCGGCCGAGGAGCGGATGCCCGCTCGGGGGTGGGACTCGGACCGGCTCTTCCCGGAAGGAAATCAAGGAAGCCGATGAAGTTCTCACCCCGTTCCCTGCTGGTCCCGCTGCTGCTCGCGGGCCTGGCGGCCCCGCTGGCCGCGGTCCCCGCGGCCGCCGACTCCGGCGACCGGACCCCGCCGGTGCTCAAGGCCGGCGACGGCCCGGGCGACAAGGAGGCCGTCTCCGTCGTCAGACCGGGCGGCGACGGCAAGGTCACCCAGGTGCCGCTCGGCGACGCCCGGCTCACGGGCTACGACGCCGCCGGCGGACATGCGGTGCTCGCCGGAAAGAAGCCCAACGGCCTGCAGAACGCGGGGCAGTTGAAGACGGGCGACGTGATAGCGAGCCCCCCGGTCGCCGCCGCGCCCCAGGGCGCGCTGGTCAAGGTCGTCGCCGTGCACCCGGGCAAGGACGGCTCGGTGGCGGTCGACACCGCCCCGGCCGAGCTGACCGATGCGCTCGGCGACGCCAAGGCCGACCTCAAGCTGCCTCTCACGGCGGCCGACCTCAAGGTCAAGCCGCTCACCAAGGGCGGCACCGCGTCCGCCGGGCAGTCCGGCGGCGGAGGCGTCCGGCTCGACGTGGACGTGCCCATGCCCCCGGGCGTCAAGCCCACCCAGGGCAACTCCAAGGCCCTGTCCGGCTGGCTGGAGCTCCACCCCGAGCTGCTCTTCTCGTACGAGCGCGCCCACTGGTACTCGGTCGCACCCTCCCGGGCGACGATCGGCACGGCGGCCGACTACTCCTACGGCTTCAAGGCCCACGCCGAGGGCACCGCCTCGTACGACACCGGGCACAAGCCGCTGCACATCCCCGCGGCCGAGGTCGACGTCAACAAGACCGTCTGGCTGGGCCCCGTGCCGATCGTGCTCAACCTCAAGGTCGACTACTTCTACGACATCTCGGCCGACGGGAAGATCAGCGTCGACGCCGAACAGCGCACGGACGGGCACCTCGAGGTCGGCGCCCGCTACGACGCGGACCACGGCTGGAGCGCGCTCTCCGGCCCCGAGCCCACCACCACGGGCACCCCGGCGCGCATCGAGGGCTCGGCCACCGCGAAGGCCGGCGTCGGCACCCGCACCCAGCTCGGGCTCTACGGCGCGGTGGGCGTCGAGGCCGACTTCATGCCGTACCTCAAGGCCACCGCGCACGGCGGCACGGGCGGCACCGGCTGGGGGCTGTACGGGGGCACGGACCTCACCGGCTCGTTCTTCGCCAAGCTGAAGATTTTCGGGGCGAAAGTCCTCGACCACGCGTGGAACTTCCCCACGGTGACCTTCGAGCGCAAGCTCGCGGAGGGCTGAGGCGCTCATGACGTGTCCTCCTCGTCGGGGCGGACGACGAGGACGGGGCAGCCGGCGTGCCGGAGGCAGTACCGGCTCACCGAACCGTGCACGAGGCGGTGCCACAGACCCTGGCTGCCGGCCCCCATCACCAGCAGATCGGTGCGGTGCCGGGCGGTCGCCACCAGGGCCGGCCCCGCGTCCGCGCGGACGGTCCTCGGCAGCACCCTCGGCCCGAACGGCGCCGCGCCCAAAGCCTTCTCGCAGGTCTTCGTCAGCACCCTGCGAGCGTCCATCTCCCAGTGCGCACGGACGTCGGCGGGGGCGGGGTGGACGGCATCGGCCGCCTCGCCGCCCGGCGGGGACCAGGCGAGCACGGGACACAGGGCGGCGTCGTGCCGGAGGGCCTCGTGCGCCCCTTGCCTGAGGGCCGCGACGCTGCTCGGCGAACCGTCGACACCGACGACTACGCGCTTGACCGACTGCGACATTTTCCTCCGCCTTTCCTCGGGTCCCGCTTCCTCGGGTCCCGTCCAGGCTAGGAATGGCTTTTCCGCCGGGGTATCGGGCCGAAGGACGAGAAAACGGGGGAGGGGATGTCCCCCGATCGGCGGGCACCCGGAAAATGCACCTATGGTTGACAGAGAACGTCGAGGACATCGACACGCATACGGAAGTGACGAGACATGGTGTCCGATTCCGGTTCCGGCAAAGACGTGACGGTGGTGGTGGCGGACGACCATCCCGTCTACCGCGAAGGTGTTTCCCGCGGGCTGCAGCTCAGCGGCCGGATCACCGTGCTGGCCGAGGTGGGGGACGGTGCGGAGGCCCTGGCCGCGATCCGCGAGTTCAAGCCCGCGGTGGCCCTCATCGACTACCGGCTCCCCACGCTGGACGGAATCGCGGTGATTCACGCGACCGTCCGGGACGGGCTGCCGACCCGGACCATTCTGCTGTCGGCGACGACCGACGGCGCCGTGGTCTACCGGGCGGTCCAGGAAGGGGCCGCGGGCTATTTGGCCAAGGACGCCAAGCGGTCGGAAATCGTCAGCGCCGTACTGAAAGTCGCCGCTGGAAAGCAGGTGGTGGCCGAGGAACTCTCCCACGGTCTCGTCGACGAAATCCGTATGCGGGCCGACCGGGACACCGCGGTCCTGTCCGAACGCGAACAGCAGGTGCTGCGCGGCTTCGCCGAGGGCAAGAGCATCCCGCAGCTCGCCGCCGAGCTGTACCTGGGGGCGAGCACGGTCAAGACGCACACCCAGCGGCTGTACGAGAAGCTCGGCGTCTCCGACCGCGCCGCGGCGGTCGCCGAGGCCATGCGGCGGGGACTGCTGGAATGACCGGCCGGCGCCGGGCACCAGGCGCCCGGCGCCGGCCGACGGGGATCAGGCCACCGGGGCCGGGTAGGTCGGGTACTCCACCCCGGAGACGTGCTGGACGACCCGGATGACCTGGCACGAGTAGCCGAACTCGTTGTCGTACCAGAGGTAGAGGATCGCGTTGTCGCCCTCGACCTTGGTGGCGCCCGCGTCGACGATCGAGGCGTGCCGCGAGCCGATGAAGTCGCTCGAGACCGCGTCGGGGGCGGTGATGAAGTCGATCTGGCGCTTGAGCGGCGAGGCCAGCGACACATTGCGGAGGTAGTCGAGGACCTCGTCGCGGGAGGTCTCGCGCGCGAGCCGCAGGTTGAGGATCGCGATCGAGACGTCCGGCACCGGAACCCGGATCGAGCTGCCGGTGATCTTCGCCTTGAGGTCCGGGAGCGCCTTGGCGACGGCGGAGGCGGCGCCGGTCTCGGTGATGACCATGTTGAGCGGCGCCGAGCGGCCGCGGCGGTCGGAGCTGTGGTAATTGTCCAGCAGGTTCTGGTCGTTGGTGAACGAGTGGACGGTCTCCACGTGGCCGTGCAGGACGCCGTACTCGTCCGCCATCGCCTTCAGCGGCGGGACGATCGCGTTGGTGGTGCAGGACGCGCAGGACAGGATCCGCTCGTCCGGCTTGATCGTGTCGTGGTTGACGCCGTGGACGATGTTGGGGACGTCGCCCTTGCCCGGCGCCGTCAGGACCACCTTGTCGATGCCGGGGCGCAGGTGCTCGGAGAGGCCCTCGCGGTCGCGCCACTTGCCGGTGTTGTCGATGAGGATGGCGTCCTTGATGCCGTACGCCGTGTAGTCCACCGACGCCGGGCTGTCGGCGTAGATCACCTTGATCGCGTTGCCGTTGGCGAAGATCGTGCTGTTCGCCTCGTCCACGGTGATCGTGCCCTGGAACTGGCCGTGGATGGAGTCGCGCCGCAGCAGCGAGGCGCGCTTGACGAGATCCTCGGCGGCCCGGCCGCCGCCTCCGCGCACGACGATGGCCCGCAGCCGCAGCCCGTTGCCGGAGCCGGACTTCTCGATCAGCAGCCGGGCGACGAGACGGCCGATCCGGCCGAAGCCGTAGAGGACGACGTCGCGCCCCTCGCCGCGCTCGAGCTTGTTGGCGCCCGTGGCACCGGCGACGGCCCCGGCGGTGAACTCGGCCACCCCGAGACCGCGGTCGTCGGTCTTGTACGTCGCGGCGAGCATGCCGATGTCGATCTGCGAGGGGCCGAGATCGAGCGTGGTGAGAGCCTGCAGGAACGGCAGCGTCTCGGTGACCGTGAGTTCCTCTCCGGCTATCTGCCGGGCGAACCGGTGGGTCTTGAGGATGCTGACCACCGACTTGTTCACCAGGGAGCGGCTGTGCAGCAGGACCGTGACGTCCCGCTCGCGGTGCAGCTTCCCGATGATCGGGATCATCGATTCCGCGATCTCCTCGCGGTTCTTCCAGTCAGTGAACGAGTCGTCGTTGACAGTCACAGGCTTCTCTTTCGAGCTAGGAGGCGCTCACATGCTAACCCCTCTCTGTTTTGATCATGCGGGCGGTGCGGAGCGCGGTGCGGAGCGGGGGCTCACTGTCATGCGGATGTCGCCGGCCGCCCGGAGCACGAACCGTTCGGTGGGGACCACCTCGTGTCCGGGCACGGGGCGGAACCGGAGGCGTTTGAGCAGTACGGTCAGGACCAGCTCGGCCTCGACCATGGCCAGGGCGGCGCCCTCGCAGCCGCGCGGGCCGAGCCCGAAGGGGATGTAGGCCAGCCGCGGCCGCCCGGCCGTTTCCTCCGGGGTGAACCGCTCGGGCCTGAACCTCTCGGGCTCGGGCCAGTGGTCGGGGTTCATGTGCACGGCCCAGAACGGATAGAAGACGGTTGTCCCGGCCGGGATCTCGTAGTCGCCCAGGACGAGCGCCTCGGTCGTCTCGCGCGCGCCGTACGGGCCGGGCGGGAAGAGCCGCATCGATTCCTTGAGGACCATGTCCAGATAAGCGAGCCGCCGGAGGTCGGCGTACGCGGGCGCGGCGCGGTCACCGAGCACGCGGTCCAGCTCGTCGGCGACGCGTTCGGCCACTTCGGGATGCCGTCCCAGCAGATGGAGGGTCCATGAGACGGCCATCCCGGTCGTGTGGTGGGCGGCCAGCATCGTCATCATGACGGTGTCGCGGATCCGCGCGGGGCGATCACCGGCTTCGACGAGTGCCCCGATCAGGTCGCTCTTGTCCGCGCGGCTGTCGTCACGGTGGGCTGCGACGATCTCGTCGACCGTTGCGCGTAGGTAGCCGAGGGCTTTCTCCGCCCGCGTGCTGTCCGTGAGCACCTCTTCGAAGGCGGTGACGACACCGTCCGGATCCGGGGCCTGGCCGCCCAGCGCGTACTCGCAGATCATCCGCAGCGACAGTGCGGTGAGGTCCTTCTGCAGCTCGACGGACCCGTTGCCGGCCTGCCCGGCCCAGTCGTCCGCGAGCGCTGTCGCCAGCGCGGTGAAGCGCGCGAAGTGCCGCTCGTGGGACGGGCGCCCGGCCAGGACCTCCAGCAGCAGGCGCCGTAACGGGGTGTGCTCGTCGGCCGGCATCACCTGCAGGTTGCCCGCCTCGAACAGCGGGGCCAGGAACGCGAAGAGCCGCTCCGGCCGCTTGTCGATATGAGCCGTCGCCTCCAGCAGCACCGGGTCGGCGACCGACACGGCCATTGCCGCGCCCGGGAGTTGGAACCGTACGACGGGTCCGTACTCGGCGTGCAGCCGCAACTGGTAGGTGTGCAGACCACCCGCTGCCGCGATGGCGCCGACGCCACCGTCCGCGCGGGGCTCGGGACCGGGAATGTTCATGGTCGTGCCTCCTCGCCGGGAGTCCGGTTCACAGGGCACCACGGTCTCAGAGCGGCCGCATACAGCGCCCGGTTGCGCGCCGGATGGGCCTCCGGTCAACTGGATCAATCGGCACGTAAGGCGGTGAAATCCATGGCGCCGACCCGTTCGCCCGCCGGTGCGGGCCGCTGGGCGATGCTCGCCGTGCTCTGCGCCAGCCTGCTGCTGGTCGCCATGGACGCCACCATCCTCAATGTCGCGCTGCCCTCGCTGATCAAGGATCTGCGGCCCGGGCCGCTGGAGCAGCTGTGGATCATCGACATCTACGGCCTGGTCCTCGGCGGACTGCTGGTCACCAGCGGGGCCGTCAGCGACCGCTACGGCCGCAAGCTGCTCTTCCTCGGCGGGTTCGTGCTCTTCGGGGCGGCCTCGGTCGTCGCGGCGACCTCCGACAGCACCTGGCAGCTGATCGCCGGGCGGGTGCTGCTCGGGATCGGCGGCGCCATGGTGATGCCCTCGACGCTCTCGCTGATCCGCACCATCTTCACCGACCCCAGGGAGCGTGCCCTGGCCATCGGCGTCTGGGCCGCCGTCGCGGGCGCGGGGGCGTGCGTGGGGCCGCTGGTCGGCGGTGTGCTCGTCGAACGCTTCGGCTGGGCCGCGGCGTTCTGGGTCAACGTGCCGGTCGTCGTGGTCACGGTGGCGGTCGGCATCCGGCTGCTGCCGGAGTACCGCGCCCCGCAGGCCGGGCGGCTCGACTGGCTCGGGGCGGTCCTGTCGATCGCCGGCATCGTGGCGCTGGCCTGGGGCATCAAGCACGTGGCCAAGGGCAGCACGGCCCCCGAGGACCTGGCCGCGCTCGTCCTAGGCGTGCTGCTGCTGGCATGGTTCGCACGGCGCCAACTCGGCCTGGAAGACCCGCTGTTGGACGTACGGCTCTTCCGCAACGGCCCGTTCCTGGCCGCCGCGCTGGCCACCCTGCTCGCGATGCTCGCCATCGGCGCCGCCCTGTTCCTGCTGTCGCTGTGGCTGCAGTACGTCCACGGCTACTCGCCGTCGCAGGCCGGTGTGCGCACCCTGCCGTCCGCCCTGGCGATGCTCGCCGGCGCCCTGTCCTCGCCCTGGGTGATGCACCGCATCGGGGTGCGCGCCGTGCTGGGGCTCGGCCTGGGCGCCCTGGCCGCGGGGTTCGTCCTGCTCGCCGTCAGCCCGGAGCCGACCGGCTACCCCGTCGTCGCCGTCGTCCTGGCCATGCTCGGTCTCGGCGATGGCCTGGCCATCACCGCGTCCGCCTCGGTGCTCGTCTCCTCGGTGCCGCCCGAACGCGCGGGCCAGGCGGGCGCCGTGTCCGAGACCTGCTACGAGCTCGGGGTCGGCCTCGGGGTGGCGCTGCTGGGCAGCATCCACGGCGCCGTCTTCTCCGGCCACATGTCCCGGCTGCCCCTGAAGGGCAGCGATCTGACCACCGCCCGGGGCTCCGTGGGCGGCGCCGTCGAAGTCGCGGAGGACATCGGCGGGGCGACGGGACGCCAGGTGCTCGACACCGCGCGCGCCGCCTTCGACGACGCCCTGACCACGACCTCGTACGTCTCGGCGGGGATCGTGGTCGTGGTGACGGTGCTGACGGTGTGCCTGGTGCCGCGCGGTTTCAAGGCGACCGGCGGCCACTGACGCCCGCGGGGGCGTGTTCTAGGATCCGGGGGCAACCGGAAACGAGGAGGCGTCACCCCGTGCCGTACGACGACACCGATGTGCTGATCACGGTCCCCGAACTGCAGGAACGCCTCGCGGCGGACGCACCGCCCGTGCTGATCGACCTCCGCTCGACCCACAAGGGCCCGACCCCGCTGGAGCTCTACCTCGCCGGCCACATCCCGGGCGCCGTCCGGGCCGACCTGAACGCCGACCTCGCCGCCCCGGCCGGCGCCCGCGGCCGGCACCCGCTGCCGGAGGCAGCGGAGTTCCAGGCCGCCGCGCGCCGCCTCGGCATCCGCGAGCACGGCCCGGTCGTCGTCTACGACCAGCGCGACTCCACCATCGCCGCCCGGCTGTGGTGGATGCTGCGCTACTTCGGGCACCGGGGCGAGGTCCGGGTGCTGGACGGCGGGTACGAGGCCTGGGTGCGCGCCGGGCTGCCCGTCGCCGAGGGCCCCGCGGAGCCCGTGGCGACGGGCGACGTCACCGCGGTGCCCGGCGGCATGCCCATGCTGACGGTGGATCAGGTCCCCGAATTCGCCGCCAGTGCCGTCCTGTTGGACTCCCGGGCCGCCGAGCGCTACCGAGGCGAGACCGAACCGCTGGATCCGGTCGCCGGTCACATCCCGGGTGCGGTCTGTGCCCCCACCTTCGCCAACAGCGACCCCGACGGCCTCTTCCTGCCGCCCGCCGACCTCCGCAAGCGCTACGCCGGACTGGGCGTCACGCCCGGCACCACCGTGGGTGCCTACTGCGGTTCGGGCGTGACGGCCGCCCACCAGGTCCTGGCCCTGCACCTGGCCGGGATCGAGGCCGCCCTGTACGTCGGCTCCTGGAGCGAGTGGGTCGCGGACCCGCAGCGGGAGGTGGCCGTCGGGGCGTGACTCAGGCCGTACGGCGCCGCATTCCCCGCACCGCCCCCGTGATGGCGAGTGCGGTGGTCACCAGCAGGGCGCTGACCCACAGCGGCGATCGGTAGCCGAACCCGGCGCCGATCGCCAGCCCGCCGATGCCCGGGCCCACGGCCGCGCCCACGTTGAACGCGGCCGTGGCGAAGGAGCCCGCCAGCGTGGGCGCTCCGGCCGCCGCGTAGAGCACCTGCGAGATCAGGGTGGTGCCCACGGCGAACGACAAGGTGCCCTGGACGAAGACGCACACGAGCGCCGCCACCGGGTTCCCGGCCGTTACCGCGAAGACGACCCAGCCGACGAGCAGCGCCGCCCCGCCGACCGCCAGGAGCAGGGCGGGCCGCGCGTCCGCCACCCGGCCGCCGACCGTGACACCGGCGAACGAGCCGGCACCGAAGAGGGCCAGTACGGCCGGCATCCACGCGGAGCCGATGCCCGTGACGGTGGTGAACAGCGGCGCGAGATAGGTGAACGTACAGAACGTCGCCCCGTTCACCAGGGCACCCAGCAGCAGGGTCACCATGAGCCGCGGATCGCGCAGCACCCGCAGCTCACCCCGCGCGCCCGCGGGGGCCGGACCGGAGGAGCCGGCCGGCACCGAGCGCAGGATGGCCACCACGGCCGGCACCGACACGACCGCCACCGCCCAGAACGCGGAGCGCCACCCCCACACCCGGCCGAGGAGCGCACCGGCGGGAACCCCCGCGACACAGGCCAGCGTGACACCGCCGAGCAGTACGGAAGCGGCGCGCCCCTTGGCGTTCGGCGGCACCATCGCGGTCGCGGCCGCCATGGCCACGGCGAGGAAGCCCGCGTTGGCCAGAGCGGCGACGACCCGCGTCGCCAGCAGCACCCCGAAGTCGGTCGTGACCGCACCGACGACATGGACGAGCAGAAAGGCCGTCAGAAAGACCAGCAGCGACCGGCGTCGCGGCCACCGCATGCTCAACACCGCCATCAGCGGCGCACCGACGATCATCCCCGCCGCGAACGCCGACGTCAGCGACCCCGCGGTGGGGATGGACACATGCAGATCGTGCGCGATGTCCGGGATGAGGCCGGACAACATGAACTCGGATGTCCCCTGCGCGAACACAGCGAGTCCGAGCAGGTAGAGAACGAAAGGCACAGCAGAACTCCGCAGCCACGTCATGGATGGAAAAACACCTGCGCGGAACGGTGATCCGGTGGCGCGAGTCGAAGCCGGGCACGCCGAACGGCCCCATGGGGCACGGGACTTCAGCGCGGCATCACGAGCAGCCACCGGACGACCGGTGGCCTGGGTCTTGACGACTCGGGACTGGACACGGATGCATTGTCGTCACACCCGTCCCACCCTGTCGAGGGGATTCATTACCCCTGGCGCAGGTCCTCCCAGGTGATGACCGGGCTCCCGGCCCGCATGCTGAAGTCCATCGCGGGCTCCCGCACCGGCCACTTGAGCCGCAGCCAGCACGGCACGGTGGCCGCGATCCCGTCGTCGGCCGCGAGATGCCAGAACGTATTGGAGTCCCGCCGCGCGAAGTACGGGCAGAAGAGGGAGATCACCAGCGTCACCCGGCGGCCCTTCGTGACCGGGGTGACCGCATGGAAGATGCGGCTCCCGTGCAGGAACAGCGTCGCCCCCCGCTCCCCGCAGTCCGCCTCCCGGATGCGCGGGTCGTCCTTCTGCACGTCCTCGAACTCGCCGGTGCGGCCGTGGAAGTAGAGGAAGCGCCCGCCCTCGTACTCGTCCTGGCCGCTGAGCTGGATCGTGAACACGTAGTCCATGCCGTCGCGGTGCCACTTGACGATCTCGGTACGGCCCCGGCCCTCGAAGTAGTTGATCTGGGCGGTGGGAATCCGCAAGGGGTGCGGGATCAACGGCACGCCCACCAGGCGGGAGCAGGCGAGCAGGAACTCCCGGTCCCGGATCATGTTGTTGACGAACGGCGACATGAGGTCGGCGCTGCGCACCCGCCGCGTCGCGATGAACTCGCTCTCGCCCGCCGAGGGTTCGAGACGGTCGCACACCTCGGTGAGGCACTCCAGACCGTCGGCGGTGAGGATCCGCAGCGGTCCCACGAGCGCGGTGTCGTCCGTCCTCCCGTCGCCGCGGCCCAGTTCGCGGGACGCGTAGCCGAACTCCTGGAGGGTCACCCGCGGCCCGGTGGCGTTCCGTACGACGTACTCGCTGCGCCAGCGCGGTTCGCCCGGCAGCTCGCGGCCGACGCGGGGCCTGTGCGCCCGCAGGGCGTGGAAGACCTGGTCGAACCCGGTGGCCGTCCGGGGAAGGCTGAGAACACCGCTGCCGCTGCCGCTGCGACGCGTCCGGACCATCGCCATGGGGCCATCTCCTCCGGTGGGCGGTGGGCGAAGAGCCTCGGCGCGGAAACCGGGATGCGGAACGGGGCACACAACCGGCTCCGCCGCCTGCCGCGGTCAGTATCCACCGCCCCGCCCCGGGCCCGGCAAGGCCCGGATCCCGCCATGCGCGGCGGCTGTTCACCCACCCCCGTTCACCCCCGTTCACCCTCCCGCGAGCTGGTCGGCGACATGGCGGGCCTGGCGCGTGACATTGCGCAGATGGTTGGAGAACGGGATGCGCATGTGGGTGCCGACGCCGGCCACCCAGACACGCTCGGGCGGCGCCCCGGGGCGGCGGCGCACCCGCAGGTCGGCCTCCAGCCGGTCGACGACCCCGGCGCTCCCCGTCGGCCGGGACAGGTGGAGTGCCGTGCCGTCCTCGTCCCAGTGCAGTTCGGGCGGGTGGAAGCCGGTGGCGTTGACGACGAGGTCGAAGGAGACGGGGCCGGCCCCGGGCCAGGACACCCGCCACGCGTCCCCGTCGTGGGTGAAGGAGCGGGGGTAGGAGTGGGCCAGGTCCAGGACGCCGGAGCCGAAGTGCCCCAGCAGACGGCGGGCGTTGACCACGGTCAGCGAGGTGAGAAAGCGGCCGATGAACCGGTCGAAGTGTGCCAGCAGTTCTCCGCGGCGCTCCGCGGGCAGCGCGGCGCCGAGGGCGATCCCCGCCTCGACCACGGGGACCGACACCCCGGGCCACAGACAGGTGCCCGCCTCCACCAGGGCCGTCTCCTCCGCGAGGCGCCGGACCGGGTCCCCGGCCCGCGAGGTCTGCTCCCGCAGCGGGCGCCGCCCGAGCAGCCGGACGGCCTCCACCACGCACCGCGTCAGCCTCGACTCCAGCAGCGGATCGGCGGGGTCGAGGCGGGCCATGCGCTCGAGCGGCGGGAAGTCCCGTACGGGCGCGGCGAGCGAGTGCCGCACCGCGGGCAGCAGACCGGACGGCGAGGTCATGGTCGTGCGGTGGCCGTCCCGGCACAGCAACAGGGCCGCGTCCACGGCAGATTGACGGGTGCCGAGCACCAGCACCCGTCGGTCCGGCGGCAGTTCCCCGGCGATGCGGGTGGCCGGATACGGGCTGTCCAGGTAGTGCGGGTGGTCCGTGAGGCCCGCGAAGCCCTCCGGGACCCGCGGCCGGTGCACGCCCGTGCCGACCACGACGTCGTCGGCGGTGAGCTCCCGGCCGTCGTCCAGGCGCACGCGTCGCACTCCGCCGTCCACGCCGACCGACAGCACGCCGGCCCGTACGTGCTCCGTCGCGATGCCGTGGGCGGCCGCCAGCGCGCGGGCCCGTGTGTGGCGGTCGTGGCAGTACTCGGCCATCCGCGCCCGGGGAACGCAGTCGTCCGGGTGGCCCGTCCAGCCGTGGCCGCGCAGGTAGTCGACGAAGTCGCCGGGCCGGTCCGCCGACAGGGAGTTGATGCCGGCGGCGCTGTTGCACAGCAGCAGGGGATCGGGGTCCCCGAAGGCGAGTCCCCAGCCGGGCGGCCGCGGGTCCACCAGCCGGATCGTACGGACCCCGTGCCGCGCCCGGCCGGACGGGCGCACCAGCGCCTCCACCAGGTGCGTCAGGACGCTGGTCCCGGCGACCCCGGAACCGACGATCACCACGTCACGTCCGCTCGCCGACAAGCCGTTGCCTCCCGAACTCCGGGTTTCGCTGTGAGCATGCGGAGGTTCCCAAAACGGCGCCGGAAAGGCAAGGTCGTGACCATGAAGCTCTTGATCTTGGGTGGGACGGAGTTCGTGGGGCACGCCTTCGCGGAGGAGGCGCTGGCGCGGGGATGGGAGGTGACGGTCTTCCACCGGGGCCGCCATCAACCGCCGCCGGGCGCCGCCGCGTTGCTCGGTGACCGTACGGCCGCGGACGGCCTCGCCGCACTGGAGCGGGGCGAGTGGGACGCCGTCGTCGACACCTGGTCGGGCGCGCCGTCCGCGGTGCGGGACGCGGCCCGCGTCCTGGCGGACCGCGCCGGGCGGTACGTCTACGTCTCCAGCCGCTCCGTCTACCGGCAGCCCTGCCCGGTCGGTCTCGCGGAGGACGGGCCGCTGGTGGACGGTTCCCCCGACGCGGGCGAGGTTGCCTATGCGGAGGACAAGCGGGGCGGGGAACTCGCCGCGGCCGAGGCGTTCGGGGACCGGTCGCTGCTGCTGCGCGCGGGGGTGATCCTCGGCCCGCGGGAGAACATCGGGCGGCTGCCGTGGTGGCTGCGGCGGATCGCCCGCGGCGGCCGGGTCCTCGCCCCGGGGCCGCGCGACTCGCGGCTGCAGTTCATCGACGTCCGCGACCTCGCCGCCTGGGGCCTGGACGCCGCCGTGCGGGGCCTCGACGGCGCGTACAACCTCATCAGCCCGCCCGGTTGGACCACCATGGCCGAGCTGCTGGAGACCTGCGTACGGGTCACCGGTGCGGATGCCGAACTGTGCTGGACGGACCCGGAGCCGCTGCTCGCCGCCGGGGTGCGGCCGTGGACGGAGCTGCCGGTCTGGCTGCCGCCGGGTGGGGAGCACGACGCGATATTCGGCGGCAGCGCGGACAAGGCCCTTGCCGCCGGGCTGCGTTGCCGCTCCGTCGCGGACACGGTGACCAGTACGTGGGAGTGGCTCCAGGAGCTGGGCGGGGAGGCGCCGCTGCGGGCGGGGCTCCCCCCGGTGGGCCTGGACCCGGAACGGGAGGCGCGGCTCCTGGGGGCCGTCGCCTAGCAGCCGGCGCGCTGACCGAACCGCAGGCGGTACGCCGAGGGGCTGAGCCCGGTCCGGCGGCGCATCTGCGCCCGCAGGTTGGAGGGCGTACCGAAACCGCTCGCGCGGGCCACCGCGTCGAGAGGCAGCTCGTCGCGTTCGATCAACCGGCAGGCCAGCGCGATGCGTTCGGCGGTCAGCCAGGCCAGCGGGGTGGTGCCCAGCTCGGCCCGGAACCTGCGGTGCAGCGTGGCCGGGCTGACCGCCGCCCGCGCCGCCAGGTCCGTGACGGCCAGCGGGCGGTCGAGGCGTTCCCGGGCCCAGGACAGCACCGGGGCCAGCGACGCGTCCGGCGCGGCCGGCAGGGGGCGCTCGATGAACTGCCGCTGGCCGCCCTCGCGGTGGGCCGTGAAGACCAGGCGCCTGCTCACCGTGTTCACGGCCTCGGCGCCGTGGTCACGGCCGATCAGGTACAGGCAGAGGTCGAGCGCCGCCGCGCTGCCCGCCGCGGTGAGGACGTCGCCGTCGTCCACGAACAGCACGTCCGGCTCGAGCCGGACCTCGGGGAAGAGCCGGGTGAACTCCTCGGCCCACCGCCAGTGCGTGGTCGCCCGCCGGTCGTCGAGCACACCGGCCGCGGCGAGGGTGAAGGCGCCGCTGCAGAAGCTCACCAGGCGTGTACCGCGCCCCGCCGCGTGCCGGACGGCGTCGAGCACCGCCGGGTCCGCCCCTGCCAGCGGATCCGGCCGGTTGGGCGCGATCACGGTGTCGGCGGTCTCCACGGCCTCCAGCCCGGCCACCCCGGACAGCGTGAAGAACCCGTTGTGCATGCGCACGGCCGGGGTGGCCGAGCAGAGCGTGAAGTCGTACCACGCCCCGCCCAGTTCGGGACGGCGCAGGCCGAACAGTTCGGTGGCGACGCCCAGTTCGAAGGGGTTGGACCCCTCGTCGACGATCACGGCGACGCGGTGGGGCCGGTCCGCGGCGGGATGCGAGGATTCTTGCGGCATATGCGATTCCTAGCACTGTCCGGGGCGTCCCGTCACGGGTGATGATGACCGCATGATCAACAAGCCCATCGCTCTGCAGGCCGCCCTCGACAGCTTCGACCGTCTGTGGAGCCCGCGCATCGTCACGCAGGTCAACGACTACGACGTCCGCGTCGCCAAGGTGGCCGGCGAGCACATCTGGCACGTCCACGAGGACACCGACGAGTTCTTCATGGTGCTCGACGGCGAACTGACCATCGCGCTGCGCGACGGGGAGCCTCTGCGCGAACGCGCCGTCGTGCTGCCCAAGGGGTCGGTGTTCGTCGTCCCGCGCGGGGTGGAGCACAAGCCGTCCTCGGCGGACGGCGCGTCGATCCTGGTGTTCGAGCCCACCGGCACACCGACCGTGGGCGACCGGCACGAAGAGGTTCCCGATCACGTCGACGCGACCACGGGGCACGCGCTCGGCTGACCGCCGGAGCCTGAGGCGCTACGCGTCCTCGGTCAGCCGCGTGAGCAGGTCGATCGCCTCGATGACGACGGCCCGCTCCCGGTCGTCCAGCCGCTCGCCCAGAGCCTGGACGATCCAGCCCTCCTTGGTGCGGCGGCCCTCCGCGATCTGCCGGACCCCTTCCGGGGTGAGGGAGATGATGGCCTGCCGGCGGTCGCTCGGGTGGGGCGAGCGCTGCACCAGCCCCGCCTCCTCCAGGCCGCTCACGGTCGCGCCCATCGACTGGGGGCGCACCCGCTCGGCCCGTGCGAGGTCCGCGGTGGTGGCGGGGCCGTGGCGGTCGAGCCTGCCGAGGACGGACGCCTGCGACAGCGTCACGCTCTCGCCCTCGTTGGCCGCGCGCAGACGCCGCGTCAACTGACCGGCCAGAGCCCGCAGTTTCGACGCCGCTTCGCTCAGCTCCGTCGGGTCGGAGGGGGCGAGGGGCTGCTGCTCGTGGGCCGTCATGACGAAAGGGTACCTTCCGAAGAAGGGCCGCCGCCGTGCCGGTCGGTCGCTGTGCCGGTCAGCCGTCCCGGCGGCGCAGGCCGCGGTCCGCGAGGGTGGCGAGGAAGAGGGTGGCGCCCAGGACGCTCAGCACGATCGCGATCGTCCGCAGCCCGCCGGTGGTGGCCCGTTCCCCGTACAGCAGGCCGATGAGGCTCGACGAGGCGACGGCGCCGATGTACTGCGAGGTCCGGAAGAGTCCCGCCGCGGCGCCCGTCTGCTCGGCGGGGGCCTGGGCGTACATCGCGGCCTGGTTGCCGACGGTGTTGAGGCCGTTGGGCAGCCCGAAGACGACACCGATCGCGACCAGCAGGACCACCGGGCTGTGCGGCCCGGCGAACGCCAGCGCCACCGAGGCCACGACCATGGCGGCGGTCCCGGCCAGGAGCGGCCCGCGCACCCGCGTGCGCCGCGCCGCGCACCACGAACACAGCGCCGCCACCGCGCTCATGGGCAGCAGGATCACGCCGGTGACCGAGGGGGAGTACCCCCGGACCTCCTCGAGCCACTGCGTCCAGCCGTAGAGGATGCAGTAGATGACCAGGAACGTCACCCCGTAGCGCAGATACGTGCGCACCAGCGGCCGGTTGGCGGCGAGCATGTGCAGGTCGAGGAACGGCCGCCGGGCCCGCAGCTCCCAGAACCCCAGTGCCGCCGCCATGACGACGCCGAGAGCGAGCAGCGGCCAGGAGGGGTGCCGCAGGTCGTTCAGGAAGAGCATCACCGGAAGGATCACGCCGGTGAACAGCAGCATGCCCAGCGGGTCGAGGGCGGTCCAGGCGCTCTCCGTGCGCGGGCCCGTGCGCGGCTCGTCCCTCGGCAGCCAGGCCAGGGTGAGCACGAGTCCGGTCACGGCGAGCGGCACGTTCACCACGAACACCGCCCGCCAGCCGGCCAGGCCGACCAGCAGACCGCCCAGGGCCGGGCCGAGTGCCGCGCTGGAGAGGCCGGCGATCGTCAGCGCCCCGAGCACACGCCCCGGGGTCTCCTGCCGCAGCCGGACCGACTGGGCGCGGATCATGGCCATCGCGGCGGGATAGGCCGCCGAGGTGCCGATGCCGATGAGGACGCGGACCGCGATCAGCTCGCCGAGCGAGTCCGCCGCGAGCGCGGCCAGGCCGGCCAGGCCCACGAGGACCAGGCCCGTCGCGTACACCCGCCGGGCGCCGAACCGGTCGGCGGCCCGGCCCAGCGCGGGCTGTGCCACCGAGCTGGCCAGGTACAGCCCCGCGATCAGCCAGACCGTGGCCGAGGCGCCCGCGTGGAAGGCCCGGCCGATGGGGACGAGCGCCGTGGCGATCATGGTGGAGTTGATGGGGTTGAGCATCGAGCCGACCATGACCGGCGCCACGAACCGGGCGCCGAAGCCGCTCTCCTCACCGCGTGCCGGCGCGGTGAGGGTCACGCTGCTGGACATCACGTCTTCCTTCGTCGTCGTGGAATGCATCGCACGCGCGTATAGAAGGAAGGCTAACTTCTAATCAGAGAATCTTGCAAGGTTAACTGTCGTTCTCTCAGTGCTCCCGGCTGTGCTCCCGGCGGACGACCAGCAGGGCGGCGTCGTCCGACAGAGCTCCGCCCGCATGGGCCAGCAGATCCGCGACGATCCGGTCGACCAGCGTCTCCGGTGTGCCCTCCGGCATCCCCGCCAGGCGCTCCTGCAGCGGGTAGAAGCGCCCGTCCGCGTCCCGGGCCTCCGTCACACCGTCCGTGTACAGCAACAGCAGATCGCCCTTCCGGAAGGCGAACCTCTCGCCGTGGTACGGCCCGGCGGCCAGATTCCGCAGGGCCAGCGGGGGATCGGCGTCGGCGCCGGGCGCGTGCGCCGCGAGCTCGATCACTTTCCCCGCCCGCAGCAGCAGCGGCGGCACATGCCCGCAGTTCAC
The DNA here is from genome assembly GCF_059089585.1 of Streptomyces sp. SX-6. Lineage (NCBI taxonomy): Bacteria > Bacillati > Actinomycetota > Actinomycetes > Kitasatosporales > Streptomycetaceae > Streptomyces > Streptomyces sp. SX-6. The sequence goes on from NZ_JBTHHU010000013.1 coordinate 89,014, forward strand.
CAGCACGGCCTCGTCGCGGCTCCCCGTCGGCACCTCCAGCAGGGCGGCGGTCACGAACTCCTCGCCGACCCCGCGCCGCAGCACCGTCGCGTCGAGCCGTCGCGCCACCGCACCCGGATCGACCTCGACCTGGGCCGCCTCGCGGAACGTGCCGAGCACGTCGGCCGCGGTCTCGACGGCGGACAGCCCCTTGCCCCGCACGTCGCCGATGAGCAGCCGGGTCCCGTACGGGGTCGCCAGCACCTCGTACAGATCCCCGCCCACCCGGGCATCGGCGGCCGCCGCCAGATAGCGCACCGCCACCCGCAGCCCGCCGATCCGCTCCGGGACCGGCCGCAGCAGCGCGAGCTGCGCCGCCTCGGCCACGGAGCGCGAATGCAGCAGTTCGCGCTCGCGCGTGGCCACGAGCACGACGTTCGCGGTGCTGATGCAGGTGATCGCCAGGACGGAAATGCCCGTGGCCACGTGGACGGCCAGGGGCACGAAGCGATTGGTCAGGGCCAGCAGCACGGTCAGCCCGGTGGCGACCGTGCCGACCGCCAGCGGGACCCGGGCACGCCGGGTGCCGATGCCGGCGAGCACGGGCGCCGTGGCGAGCACGGGCGAGAGGGTCCAGCGGGGGCCGGTCATCAGGTCCGTCGCGACGACGGCGACGAGGAGACCGTAGGCGGCCGCGACGAGCAGCCGCGCATGGCGGGGGAGGACCGGTGGCGGACCGTCGCGGCCCGGGTCTCGCGTCATGACTGCCTCCCACCCCAGGGTGCAGCCGTGGGCGGACCGGGCGCGAACGGTCACCGCGCCGTGGCGAGCTCCGACGAGATCGCGGCGGCGGTCCTGCGCAGCAGCGCCTCGTACCGCCCCGCGTCCCGGCCCGCGGGATCCAGACAGGAGCACGGGCCGGTCAGGCACAGGGCGGCGGCACAGGCGCCGGAGTCCGGGGCGGGTACGGCGACGGCCAGCGACGCGGTCGCCCGGTCATCGGTGTCGGCCGCGTGCACGCACCGCTCACCGCGGTCCGGGGCGGCCAGGACCCGGGCCACGGCGCTGGTCGCGGGACGGACGTCACCGGTCTCAAGCCGCTGCGGGGTGTTGTCCGGCCGGAAGACGTGGTGGACGAGCTGCGCCCCGTCGGGGTGGACGACGGCGAGGGACACGCTCATGCCGCTGTGCGCCGCCAGCTCGTCGGCCCAGGTCATCGCGGCGGAACGGACGTCGTTGGCATCCGGCGGGGCCGGTTCCTCCGCGGGCCGCAGGGGGCCGGCGGGGCGGAAGGACCGCGTGCTCGCGTCGTAGCGGACGAGCCCCTCGGTCCGCAGGCCCTCGAGAAGGTCGCAGACGGTGGTGGCGGGCAGGTGCAGCACGGCCGTCAGCCTGCGGACGGTCGCGCCGTGGTCCGGGTCGCGGGCCAGGAGCCGCAGTACGGCCGCGGTGTCGGCGGCGAGTGCTCGGGACCGGTGCATCGGTGAGCCTCCTCACGGTTCGGGACGCTGCTCCGTGAGCCAAGGCTAGGACCGGGCGGGGCGCGGGCGAGGTCCCCCGGCCGGCGGAACGGGCGGGGGAACCCGGGGTCCACCGGTCGGGGGACACTCCGCCGCTACGAGGCCGTGACCTCGGTGCTCGCCGCGACGGGGGCCGTGTCGGCGAGCGTGCACGTGACCGTCGCGCCGAAGACGTGGACGGTGACGTCGCCGGGTGTGAAGGTCGCGGTGCCGGCCGTGGTGAGCGTGGCGGAGGCGGTGCCGCCGGCCACGGACACGGTGGAGCCGGCCGCGATGTCGGAGGTGTTGGTGGCGCCCGAGGCCGTCACCGTGCCGGAGGCCGATCCGCCGAGGGTGAGGTTCATCTCGGCCGTCACGGTGCCGGCCGGGAGGGTCACCGGCGCCGTCAGCTGGGTCGCCGCGCTCACCGTGAGGTTCGCGGTGCCGCCCTGCGGGACGCTGGCGGGCGCCGTCACCGTCACCTGGAGGGTGTTGACGCCGCTGGGCGCGGGCGGTGTGCAGGTGTAGCCGACCGACACGGTGTCGGCCAGAGCAGACGGTGCGGTCAGTCCGATGCCCGCACTCGCCATCAAGGCGACGGCGGCCGCGCAGGCCGCCGTCCGTGTGCGGTTCGACCATCTCGTCGTACTCATCGTGGAGTTCCCTCCCGACCGAAAGTGAGGATGGCGTGGACACGCCACCCCCTCTTTCGCACACGGAACCGCAGAAGTCAACACCAACTCCCGTGCGGGCAGCGGGAGTCGGGTGCCTCGTGAGGTGTTCCGCGCCATGGCACCGCGGTGGCGACGACGTGTATGTAAGAGGCACCTGTCACGCATGGATGTCACGCACGGATGTCACGCACGGATGTCGCGCATGGAAGGAAGGACCGGAATGACCGTCACCGGCACCGGCAAGAGCCCGGCCACGGAGGCCACATGGGCGCTGCCCCTGCTCTTCCTCGCGCCGGCCCTGCTCATCAGGATCCTGTCCGACCGGTCCGCGCCGTGGCTGGTGGCCGCCTGGGCGGTCTGGGGCGTCGCGACGGCCCTGACGGCCGCGGGCTGGGTGAGCGTCGTACGCGGCGGGGTGAGGGAGGCGCAGGCCTGGTCGATGTGCCTGCTGCTCCACGTCGTCCTGGTCATCCAGGCGATATCGCTGGCCGGGTGACAGCAGCCGGACGCACGGCGGCTGGCCAGGGCCTGTCCGATGGGTCAGCGCGGGCCCTGCGGCGCCTGGCACGGCACCTCGCCGCGTTGTCGCATCACCCGAGTACGCCCAGTACGCGGGTGATGCTCCGCCTTGCGATGCACCGCACCAGACGCCGCAGGGCCCGCACTGACCCATCGGACAGGCCCTAGAGTCGGAGGCATGGTTGCAGACGAGGGGGCCGTGCGGGTCGACAGCTGGATCTGGTCCGTGCGGCTCACGAAGACGCGTTCGCTGGCGGCCGCGGCCTGCCGGGCGGGGCATGTGCGAGTCAATGACGAGCGGGTCAAGCCCGCCCAGGCGCTGCGGGCCGGGGACGAGGTGCGGCTCTTCCACGCCGGGCGGGAGCGGATCGTGGTCGTCACACGCCTCGTGCGCAAGCGGGTCGGGGCGCCCGTCGCCGCCGACTGCTACGTCGACAACAGCCCGCTGCCCCCGCCGCGCGAACACGTGGCCCTGGCCGGTGTGCGGGACCGGGGCACGGGCCGGCCGACGAAGCGCGACCGGCGCGAGCTGGACGAGCTGCGCGGCCGATGAGACCCGGCTGTCCGCAGCGCCGGTCTGATAGTGGAACAAGGCACGTATAGTGGCGGCTGGAGACATTCGCCGGACGACGGCTTTGGCGACCGAGGGGAAGAGGTGAGGCGGGATGCTGCGAAACGGCCTGGAGCCCTGGCACCTGCTTGTCGTAGTGATCGTGGCAATCCTGATCTTTGGCTCTAAGCGGCTTCCGGACACGGCCCGGGCGCTGGGCAAGTCCCTGCGCATTCTCAAGAGCGAGACCAGGGCGATGAAGGAGGAGACCGCCTCGACGGCGTCGACGCCGCAGGGGACGGCCAACGCGGAGGCGAAGCCGCACACCATCCAGGCGGCGCCCGGAGATGTGGCGTCCGCCCGACCCGTCCACGAGAGCGACACCACTCCCCGCTGACCTCGGAGCAGCTCTCGGGCATCTTCCGTTCCGGCCGGGACGGTACGGCCACGCACTTGTCCGGTGCGTGGCCGTCACCGTACCCGGCCGCAGCTCGTTGACCCTCCGGTGGAAGTTCCGCGGACGGGCGGGGGTGTCGGACGGTGCGTCGGAGGAGTCCGTGAAGCGCCCGCGCCGGGCCGGGGTCATGGGCCCGGCGGTGCCGTCGGGCGGTGGCGGGACCGCGTGGAAAGGCCCGGCGGCCCGCATCGGAATACTTGCTATATTGCGCAATCGAGCAAGTCGAGCTTGGTCCGGATCGCTTGCATCCGCGCTGCCGGGTAAGGCCCGGAGGGCCGCGGGCGGATGCCGAAAAGTCGCACAGGCCGCCGCGTGACGCGGCTGCCGACAGGATGGGAGCGCGCATGGGGGGCAGGCCGCCCGGTGCCCTGGGAGATCGGATGTGGCAGGAGGGCTCCGGGCGAGGTCCTGCGGCCCGTGGTTCGGCCCGGTTGCCGAGCCAGAGGGCCCGCTCCTGGGAGTCCGGCCGGCCCCGGCCGGCCGGCAGACCGGCGCCGCGGCGGAGCCCGGAGTCCCCGCCGGTCCTGGAGGCCAGGACGGCCCTGTTCCTGTCGGGAGCGGTGGTGATGCTGGGTGCCGCCGTCGACGAGGCGACCGGCCCCGGACTCGGCTGGATCTATGTGCTCAGTGCCACCGTCGCCGCCGGCCTCGTGGCCCTGGCCTGTGCACGGCCGGGCAGTTGGTGGGTGCCCGCCGTGCCGCCGCCCGTCGTCGCCGCGGTCGCGCTGTGCGCGGGGCTGCTGACGGACGATTCCCACCCCCAGGGCAGGGCGGCCGCCGCCGCGGCGATGACCGAGGTGCTGCGCTGGGCCAACGACACCTTCCCGGCCATGGCGGCGGCCGAGGTCATCGTGGTCGCGGTGCTGGTGGCGCGCACCGTACGGTCCGGACGAGGCGGGAGGACGAGCCGTGCGTGAACCCCGCCGTACCGACGGAAACCGCAGGACCGGGGGCCGGACCCCCGACCGGACGGCGAACAGCCAGCGCCGTCGGCGCACCAGCCCGGGAGCCGCCGCACGCATCGCGATCTGCTTCTCCTCGGCGGCCATCATGGTCACCAGCGGCACCGGCTGGCTCGCCTACCACTGGCTCAACAACGGCCTGATCACCTCCAGCGCCCTCGACGCGCTGCGCAAGGGGCCGAAGAAGCTGGACGACTCGGTCAACCTCCTGCTGATCGGCCTGGACAGCCGCAAGGACATGAACGGCGACGACCTCCCCAAGGAGTTCGTCCAGCAGGAACTGCACGCCGGATCCAGTGAGATCGGCGGCTACAACACCAACACCCTGATCCTCATGCACATCCCGGCGGACGGCGGGAAGGTGACGGCCTTCTCGATCCCGCGCGACGACTACGTCCCGATCGCGGGCGGCCGGGGCGAGCACAAGATCAAGGAGGCCTACGGCATCGCCAAGGCCGAGGCCCAGGACAAACTCACCGCCGAGGGCGTCAAGGGCGCGGAGCTGGAACAGCGCAGCCGCGAGGCGGGGCGCGAGGCCACCCTCGCGACCGTGCAGGACTTCCTCGGGGTGCCGATCGACCACTTCGCCGAGGTCAACCTGCTCGGCTTCTACGACATTGCCAAGGTCGTGCAGCCGGTCCCGGTGTGCCTGAAGCACGCGGTGCACGACCGGTACTCGGGAGCCGATTTCCCGGCCGGGCCACAGGAGTTGAACGCACGTCAGGCGCTGGCCTTCGTCCGGCAGCGGCACGGCCTGACGAACGGGGACCTCGACCGGACGCACCGTCAGCAGGCGTTCATCTCCTCGGTCACCCACAAGCTCAAGTCCCAGGGAGTCTGGGGTGATTTCGGCAAGCTTCAGGGGCTGTTCGACGTCGTGAAGAAGGACGTCGTCCTCGACGACCGGTGGAACATCCTCGACTTCGCGCAGCAGGCCCCCAACCTCACCGGCGGCAACGCGGAGTTCCACACGCTGCCCATCGCCGGGTTCGCCAACCGCAAGGGCGAGGCGGTCAACCTCGTCGACCCGGTGAAGGTGCGGGCCCTCGTCCAGTCGATGATCGGCCAGGCGGCCGCCGCCTCGAGCCCGTCGGCGTCGCCGTCGCCCGCCGTGCCGGCGGACGCGGCCTCGACGACCGTGGACGTCCGCAACGCCTCCGGGGCGTCGGGCGCCGCGGCGGCGGAGTCGAAGGCCCTGTCCGCGCTGGGCTACCGGGCGGGACGGATCGCCAACGCCCCGGCGGCGGGGGCGACCACGGTCGTCCACGGGCCGGGCGCGGAGGCGGCCGCGCAGCAGATCGCCGCGGGCCTGGGCGTGAGCGCGACCTCCAGCGCCGCGGTCCCCGCCGGGCACGTCGTCGTCACCCTCGGACCCGGCTTCAAGATGACGGGCACACCCGGCCCGGCCCCGCACGCCGGCGGCCAGGACAAGACGAAGAAGAGCGACCCCTCCCCGGTGTCGTCGGACGATTTCCAGGGGCCGACGGTGAAGATGGGCGGCATCCCCTGCGTCGACTGACGTCAACTCCCTGTGATGCGTGATGTGTTGACGTGACCCGGATGGTGCGCTCGGATCCCCTGTCCCCGGCGCACCGCCGGGGACAGGACAACCACCGGGGGAACCATGTCCTTCGCGTTCCGCGCGGCCGCGACAGCGTCAGCGGCGGGGCCGCCGCATCGGCCCTACCAGTTGGTGTCGCTCGCGGAGGGCGCGCTGTGGTGTTCACCAGTGACGCCGGTGACGCCGGTGACCTTGTGCCGGGTGACATCAGCGGGGCGAGTGACGCGTTCATGGCCCGCCTGCGTCGAACGTCCCGTCTGGGCCGGACGCTGTGCCTGGGGCGAGCGCTCTGTCTGAGCCGGGCGCGCTGTCTGGGCCGGACGGGACGTCTGGGCCGAACGTCCCGTCTGGGTCGGACGCGTGGCCTGGGTCGAACGTCCTGTCTGGGCCGGACGTGCTGCCTGGGTCGAACGTCCCGCTTGGGTCGAGCGCCCTGCCTGCGTCGAACGTCCCGTCTGCGTCGGACGCTCCTGCTGCGACGAACGCTGGGACCGCGACTGCCGCAGGTTGATGCCGAACATGCAGTCACGGACCATGTCGAGGTGCTTGGCGATGACCGGCCGGGCCTTGGCGGCCAGGTCCCGGGCATCGATGTCCGTCCCCTTCTCCTTCTCGTAGTCCATCAGCTGAAGGGCCTTGACGTGCCCGGTGTCCTCGGACTGGAGCCACGTCAGGTCGTACTGGATGGTGTGCGCCTTCTTCCTCATGTCCTGGAGCTCCTGGAGGTCCTGCTGCTCGTTCGCGGCCGAGCGGGGCAGGGACAACCGCTGTTGCGACGCCAGGTCCTTGATCCGGTCGTCCAGCCGGGTGTGGTCGCGCACGAGGGTCTGGCCGGTCTCCCTCACACAGCGGGAGACGGCGCCGATCTGTGCGTCGCGCCCCGCGGCGATCTGGGCCAGGTTGCCGTGGTGAAAGGCCGTCAGGAACTCCTCGTCGTGGTCGTCCTCGGTGGCGAGGGCCGTTCCGGCGGTTGTCGTCGCCAGGGCGAGAGCCGCCAGCACGGTCGTGACCCGGTAGCGCATGCGCATCGTTCGTTGCTCCGTTCTTCGACGGCCCCGCGGTGCGGATCGTCGCGCGGGCCGGTCCGGTGAGGGGCACGCGTGTCGCGCCCCTCGCAGAGCAGATGACTGCCCCCGGGCAGGCCGCCGCCTGCCCGCCGGACACCTTCAGTCCCCCCAATGGAGCACTACCGGTTGCGCTTTGCGGGAACCTCAGCGTCCGAGCAGCCCGGTCAGCGTGTGCACCAGGCCGGACAGCAGCCCGCCCGCGACGCCCACCAGCCCGGTGGCCGCCCCGGACACGGTGTTCAGCAGCCCCGGCACGAGCCCGGTCACCGTGCCCAGCAGGCCCGTGACCACGCCGAGCAGCCCGCCGCCGTCGCGGCCCCGGTCGCGGTCCCAGCCGTGGGCGAGCTCGTCCCTGACCCGGGTGGATTCCTCCGAGGCGCGCGAGACCGCCGCACGGTCCGGCAGGGCCGCGGTCGACTGCCGCTGCAGTTCGGCCCGGTCCCGGGTGAGGGCGTCGAGCCGGCCCTTGACCGCGGCGCACCGGCCGTTCAGCTCCGCGCTCCGGTTGGGCGTCGCGTCGCATTCCCGGGCCACCTCCACGGCCCCGGTGGTGAAGCGGTCGGTGTCGATGGACCTGAGCGCGTCACCGGAGATCCGGCGCACGTCGTTCGGCGTCCCGGCGGCCACGGGGTTGACCGCCGGGGCCGGCCGCCCGCCGTCGGCGACGGCGGGCGCGGCCGGGCCGAGGACGAGGGTGCCGCACACGACACCGGCGGTGAGGAGGGTTGTGCCGCGAAGGGCTTCCATGGGTGGCTCCTTCAGGGTTAGGGATCTTGTCGTCACCCTGAGCCGGGTCCCCGTACCCCGCAATCGGAAGCCGCCGCACACGGCACCGGGCTGACGCCGCGTCGGTCAGCCATCCGGGTCGGCTTCGCTCCGATGGAGCGTCAGCTGTCGCCTCGTCAGGCGGAGCCCGGAGATTCACCTCCCCGGCTACGCCGGACGGGTCCCGTACCGCCGACGCGTCGTCAGGCCCGGGTGCCGCGGCCTACGCCCGCCAGTCCACCGCGAACGCCCGCGCGGGATTCGCGACGAACACCCTGTCCGTGAACTCCCCGCCCAGCTCGGCCTCCAGCCGGGGGCGCAGCGTGTGCAGCAGGTACGGCATGCCCGGGCCGCCCCCGGACGAGGCGCGGGCCGAGGCCGTGGTGGTGTCGCCGCCGAGCAGGATCCGGTCGGCGTGGCCCGCCTCCGCGAGGGCGGCCAGCTCGTCGAACAGCCGCCAGTCGGTGGCGTGATGGGCGCGGGACGGCCCGTCGAAGACCAGGTACGCGCCGGACCGGGCCGCCGCGCGCTGCACCCGGGTGTCCGGGCAGCGCCCCAGATGGCCGAGGAGCACGCTCGAGGGCGGTACGTCCAGCTCGCCGCAGAGCAGGTCGAGGACCTCGAGGGCGGCGGTGCCGAGTTCGAGGTGGACGGCGACGGGGGCGCCGGTCGCCCGGTGTGCCTCGGCGGCGGCGGTCATGGTGTGCCGGGCGTGGGCGTCGAGGCCGTGGAAGCCCCCGGCCACCTTGACGAGGCCCGCGCGGACCGGAGCCGTCGTCAGGTCCGCGGTGAACAGCTCCGCGAGCCGGTCCCGGACGCGGGCGAGGACGTCCCCGGCGTAGTGCGCGGCCTGGTGCAGTCCGGTGGCGGCGACGACGTGCACGCCGGTGGCCCGCGACGCCTCGGCGGCGTCGGTGAGCCGCCGGCCCATCCCGCGCGGGGTCCACTGCACGACCGTCCGGCCGCCCGCCGCGCCGAAGGCGCGGAGCTCACCGGCCGCGGCGCGGGGGTCGTCCAGCTCCTGGCCGGGCAACTGCGGGCTGCGCAGGAAGAGATGGTCGTGCGCGTCGGTGACCCCGAGCTCCGTGGCGGGGATGTCGCCGAGGACCGTACGGACCGTGCTCATGGGTGATGCCCTCCGAAGCATGTATGTAACGCCTCAACCGTTACGCAAGACTGTAACGCATGAGCCGTTACGCTGGTGGGCATGAGTGACGAGGACCGCCTGGCCTTCCGCTTCGACTGCGGCGCGACCTGGCTCAACCTGCTGGCGACGCGCGGCAGGACGTACAGCGCGCACCCCGTCGAGCGCATCGCCACCCCCGGGCGGCTGCGGGAGTGGCTCGTCCGCAGCGAGATGGCGCCGGTGAGCCCGCCCGGCGAAGCCGACCTCCGGCAGGCGCAGGCGCTGCGCGAGACGCTGCGCGGCGTCGCCCTCGCGGTGGTGGCGCAGGAACCCCCGCCGGCGGACGCCGTCGCGGAGCTCGCACGCTTCCTCGACGCCGAGCCCGATCCCGTACGGCTCGTCATCGACGGGCGGCTGCGGCGCGAGGCGCCGCCCACGGCGGGGGCGGCGCTGGCCCGGATCGCCCGCCAGGCCGTCGACCACCTCACGGGCGCGGAGCGGCAGCACCTGGCCGTCTGCCCCGAACACGACTGCCGGGGCGTCTTCGCCAACCCCACCGGCCGCCGCCGGTGGTGCCCCTCACCCGCGTGCGCGAGCCGCGGACGGGTCCGCGCCCTGCGCGAGCGGCGCCGCGCCGACGGCTGACGCCGCCGGGCGCCCGCCCGTCACGGGCCCTTGTAGCCGCGCGCCCACTGCAGGCCCCAGCCGTAGAGCCGGTCGAGGTCCGACTGGAAGCCGTAGACGTACGTCGCCTCGCGGTGCACCGTCAGATGGCCCTGGTGGTTCTCGATGAGCGCGACGGCGCAGGACCGGGCCTGCGGGGCGCGCTCGTCGAGTTCTATGGCGAACTGGTGGCCGTCGGGCAGGAAGAAGGTGAGCGTGCTGTCGATGCGGCCGAAGACGGGCGTGCAGTCGTAGTTGTAGACGAAGACGAGGAGCCGCCGGAACTCCTCCCTCTTGTCCAGGTTGATGTAGAGCGTCTCGCCCGTCGGCCCCCCGAACCGGCTGTCCCCGCTGAGGGAGATGTACGGCGGGTGGTAGAGGTCGCCGTGGAACTCGCCCAGCGGCTGGACGACGCCCTTGGTGCCGTCGGCCAGTTCGTACAGGCACGCCAGGTCGAGGTCGACGGACACCAGCGCCGGGCCGTGCGCCTGCAGCGCCGCCCCGTCCGACGAGAACAGGGTGCGCAGCAGACCCGAACCGCGGTCCGCGCCGGACCCGTTGTGCATGCGCCACGTCAGGTTGACCCGCAGCGTGCCGCCGGTGGTGCCGTGGTGGGTCAGCCAGTCCGTGGGATGGGTCTTCGAGAGCCGCTTGTGGTGCGGGGTCGCCCAGTCGAAGCCGTGCCGGGCGCCCTTGTGACGGGTGCCGCCGCCGGTCAGGTACGACCACAGGCTGCCGTCGGCGTCGGGAGCGAGGGCGGCCCGCCCTTCGGCCGGCGTGGTGCGGCGGAGGTCGCGTTCCCGTGGTCGCATTCCGGTCTCCCCTCTCGGAAACGGTCAGGGCCTGAGCGCCAGTTGGCCGGTCTTCACGAAAACCAGGACCACGGCGGCCAGCAGATAGGCCCGCAGACCGATCAACGCCAGACGGCGGCCCGTGGACATGGGCGGCGGCGTCAGACCGTGCAGCGAGGGCGGGCGCCAGCGCTCCCGGCCGTCCCTGCGCGCGGGGGCCGGCCGGCCCGGGGACCTGCGCTGCACCAGCACGCACCCGGCGGTGACCAGCAGCGCGGCCGCCGCGGTCGCGGCGAGCACGGCCGCGATGCCCACGGCGGACAGGCCGGGAAAGACCACCGTGGAGGTGAGGACGACGGAGAGCGCCACCAGGACGATGACCGCCGACGCCGTACAGACGTTCTGCACCCGGCTGTTGACCCACGGCCCGAGCAGCGCCCGGTCGTTGCACAGGAGCAGGAGGAAGACGGAGGCGGAGGGGAGCAGCACCCCGGCCAGTGCCTGCACCCCTTCGGCGACGACCCCCAGCGGGACGCCGGGGGTGAGCACCACGGCGGCCGAGGCCAGTGCCAGCACCGTGGTCACCGTGTGGAAGGCGGGCGCCTGCCGGATGCCGTGGCGCAGTGAGTGCCGCCAGCCGAGCACGTCGCCCAGGGTGTAGGCGGTGGACAGCGACACCGCCGACGCGCCGATCACCGAGCCGGCGAACAGGGCGACGGCGAACAGCACTCCGACGAACCGGCCCGCATAGTGTTCCAGTCCGACCGCGACCCCGCCCGCGTCGGTGTAGGCACCCGCGCCGGGACGTCCGCTGAAGGCGGCGGCGGCACAGCCCATGACCAGCACCCCGCCGACGACCGTGCAGGCGATGCCCATCCAGAGGTCGGCCTTGCCGTAGGTGAGGAAGCGGGGGGTGATGCGCTTGTCCACCACGTACGACTGCTGGAAGAACAGCTGCCACGGGGTCACCGCGGCACCCACGATGCCGATGGTCAGCAACAGGACGTCGGAGAGGGCGGCTCCGCCGGGCAGGGACGGCTGGAAGCCGTCCGCCAGGCTCGCCGCGGCGGGGTGGGCGACCAGCCCGACCGGGATGAGCAGCAGCGACGCCGCGCACAGCGCGATCGCGACGCGTTCGAAGCGCCGGAAGCTGCCGGTGGCCGCGGCGGCGATCACCGCGATCGTCGCGACGACGACGCTGGACGGACGGTCGAGCCCGAGATAGCCGACGGCGAGCGAGACGCCGATGAACTCGGTCACCACGGTGAGGGCGTTGACCAGCAGCAGGTCGATGACGCAGAACGCGCACCAGAACCGGCCGAAGCGATGGAGGATCAGCCGGGCGTGGCCCACGCCGGTCACCGCGCCGAGCCGTACGGCCATTTCCTGGTTGACGTACAGCACGGGCACCAGCAGGGCGAGCGTCCAGAGCAGCTGGGTGCCGTAGTCCTGGCCGGCCTGGGTGTAGGTGCCGAACGCCGCCGCGTCGTTGACCATGGTGATCAGCCCGGGCCCCAGGACGGCCAGCAGGATGCGCACCACGGCCCACAGGCGCCGCCGTTGATGGGCCCCTGCCATGACGGTGCCCAGCGCACCGCGTATGAGCTCGCCCTCGCCCTCTGGGGAGCCGGGCCGGCGGCCGGAGGCTCCCGATGCGTCGATGGTCCGGTCCGTCACGGCCAACCTCCACGGGACGCGAGTGAGCCAGGGGATGGGCGAGGCAGGGCAGGGGGAGGGGGTTGGCCCGCATGAGCCCGGGCACACGGTAGGAGTAGCTTATAAACTTGCGCAAGTATGCAAGTCGATCTCCATGAACGCGGCCGAGGGCATTCCTCTTCACCGAGGCTTCACCGCCCCGCGGCGTGATCGGCCGCGGGGCGCGCCCGTCGCAGGGGGACACACCTTCACCACACGCAACACGGCCCATATTGGCGCCCGTTGCGCATGTCAATCGGGTCCCGGGGCGCACCGGGGCACTGGGGGTGAATTCAGCACTCGAGGGCGGCGGGCCGTTGCCCGCGTGCCGCCGGGACTGTCATCGGGACCGCCGCCGGGACCGTCATGCGGAGCGGCCGAGGGCCTCCTGGGCCTTGTCCCAGTTGGCGCGCAGCCGGTCCAGATAGCCCTGGGCCGTGCTGCCCGGCCGGGCTCCGCGGGCGAAGGCCGCCATGTTGCCCGCACCGGCGTTGTAGCCCAGCGCCAGGAGCTCGTCGCGGGTGAGCGATGAGGGCCGCTGCGCGGGCAGTTGGGCGGCGAGGTCGTGCAGGAACCAGGCCTCCGCGGTGATCGCCAGATCGGGGTCGTCCGGCAGTTCCTGCCAGTCGCGGTGCGCGAAGGAGCGCCCCCGCCTGGTCTCGTCGAACGCGGCCTTGTGCATGTTCGCGATGCCGAAGGCGGAGTCGGGCTTGATCTTCTGCCACTGCCGCTCGAACGAGGGGTCGTGCGGCTTGTACGACTCGTTGTAGAGGATCGCCATCACCAGCCGCGGGTTCACCCCTGCCTCGCGCGCGTGCTTGGTCACCTGCGGGGCGAAGCGCGCGGGGTCCTGGTTCACGGGCTCCTTGGCGGAGCCCGTGCCGGTGCCGCCCGTCGGCTTGTCCGTCACGGCGGGCGTGGCCGTACGGTCCGTGTGCCCCGGACCGGAGTCCCCTCCGCCGCAGCCGGTGGCCGAAGCGGCGACCAGGACGGCCGTCACCGCGAGCAGGGCCCGCCGCCCTCGGGGCTTCCTCACGTTCTTCCTCCTGCTGTTCGGGTGCGCGTGTGCCTTCCATCCTCGCCGATCCTCCGGCGGGGTCAGTCCACGCAGGGCACACCGCCCATCTTCACGCCGGGGCCCGCGAGGCCGTTGTCCGGTTCCGGTTCCCGTGAAGACGGCCTCGTGGGCCGGGGCGGGGCCGGCGCCGGGCTGCCCGGACCCGGCGAGGGGCCGACCGCCTCCCGCACCGTGGCCCTGATCCGGTCCGGGTCGACGAGGTTGACGTCCTCCCCGCCGAGCGTGGCGAACCCGGTGATCGGCAGCGTGCGGAACTCCACGTTGCCGCCGGTGAGATTGGGGGCCTGCTGGGCGAAGTCCAGCACGTTCCAGGAGCTGTCGAGGACGAGGTCCTTCTTCATCACCTCGAACAGATCCCGCAGCCTGCCCAGGTTGTCGAAGGCGCCCTGGGACTTGAGCTTGTGGGTCACCGACGACAGGAACGCCTGCTGCCGGTGGGTGCGGTCCAGGTCCCCGTTGTCCAGGCCGTGCCGCTGCCGGACGAACGCCAGCGCCTGCCGCGGGCCGAGTTCCTGCACGCCCGCGGGGAAGTCCGCCCCCGAATAGCGGTCGTGCACCGCGTGTTTGAGGCACACCTCGACGGGCTGGAGCGCCTTGGCGATGTCGTAGAAACCGAGCAGATTGACCTCGGCGAAATGGTCGACGGGCACGCCCAGGAACTGCTGCACCGTGGTGAGGGTCGACGCGCGGCCCGCCTCCCGGCTCTTGTGCTCCAGTTCCGGCCCCTTGACCCCCTGCGCGCTCAGCTTGTCGTGTGCGGCGGTGTAGGCGTAGGAATACGCCTCTTTGATTTTGTAGTGCCCCTGGGACGAACCGTCGCCGTGCAGCGTCTCCACATAGTCGTCACGGGGAACGGAGAACGCCGTGACCTTCGCCCCGTCGGCCGGAATGTGCATCAGGATCAGGGTGTTGGTGTTGTAGTAACCGATCTCACTCGATCCGGCGTGCAGTTCGTCCTGGACGAATTCCCTCGGCAGGTCGTTGCCGTCCATGTCCTTGCGCGAATCCAGCCCGATCAGCAGCAGGTTGACCGAGCTGTCCAGATGCCGGGGCGCGTGCTTCCTGGCCGTGTTCAGGGCATCCGAGGTGGTGAGACCGTCGGTCAGCGTGCGGTAGGCGAACCATGTGAAGCCGCAGGTGATCAGCGCGAGGGCGGAGGCCGTCCAGAGCAGGGACCGCGCCGCCACCCGCAGCACGGAGCGCCGGACCCTGCGGTGCCTGCGCACCGGCCGCCCGCCGGTGTGCCAGGGGTCACGCATCGCCGCCCTCGCCCGTGCGCAGTGACCGGATGCCGTGGAGCACGAGCACGGCGAGCACCGCGCACTCGGCGGCCACCATGGCCGGGAAGGCGAGCAGAGCCCAGCGCACCGCCTCGGTCGTGAGCGGCTTGCCGCGGAGCGGGGACGTCGCCGAGGTGACGAGGGACGTGCCTATGGTCAGTGCCGCCACCACCAGCGGCGGCGCGGGCACCACCCAGCCCAGCCCGCCGCGCGCCGTGGCCCGTACGGTCGCCCACACCGCCCCGGCCACGGCCCCCAGCGCCAGGCCCCACCCCGGCCCGGCCGCGGTCACGGCGTCGGCGCAGGCGCCCAGCACGGGCGGGACCGTCAGCGCCGCGGCCGTCCCGACGGCATGCCCCGGGGCGCGGTCCGTTCCCGTCCGCGCTTCCGGCGCCGGACCGGGGCGCGTCCACTCGTCCGAGGGCAGGAACGTGCCGCCGCGCGGTGCTCTCGTCCAGTGCCCCGCCATGCGTGCGCCCCCGTTCGCTCCTCGTCCGGACTCATCCGGTCCTCCCTCTCGATGGGACGTGCCACCTGCACCGTTGGTTGCGTGGTTGCGCAACCCGGCAATACCTTCAAGGGCAGGCGTGTTGGGGCGAGAGCTGGGGGAGTGGGCATGAGCGAGAGGGTCAGGGTCAGCGGCGTGGTCCGCTGGTTCAACCAGGCGCGGGGATTCGGCTACATCAAGGGCAACGACGGCCGTGAAGTACGGGTGCGGAAGGACGTCCTCGACGACGGCACATTCCTCACCGAGGGCATGCGGGTCACGTACGTCGCGGTGGACGACAACGAGGACGAGGTGCACGCGGAGCACGTCCGTATCGTCGAGTAGCCGAGGAGGGCGGCCCCCGGTCCGCCGGGGGCCCGTGGCATGCTGAAGGCGTGAACGGACCCGAGATCGACGTGCTCTTCGCCCCCGCGCTGCGGCTCTTCGCCGCTCCCGAGCGGCGCACGGAACGGCTCGCCGTCGTCACCGACGGCGCCTCTTCTCTCGGGCACGTCGTCGAGTCGCTGGGCGTCCCGCTCACCGAGGTCGGCCGGCTGCTCGTCAACGGCCGCCAGGTGCCGGTGTCCCATGTGCCGGAGGCGGGCGAGACCGTCGAGGTGTGCGAGGTCGTACGTCCCCAGCGGGTGCCGGGAGCACCCCTGAGGTTTCTGCTCGACGTCCATCTGGGAACGCTCGCGCGGCGGTTGAGGCTGCTGGGGGTCGACGCGGCCTACGAGAGCGACGACATCGGCGACCCCGCGCTCGCCGCACTCTCGGCGGCCGAGCGCAGAGTCCTCCTCTCCCGCGACCGCGGCCTCCTGCGGCGGCGGGAGATCTGGGCGGGCGCGTACGTCTACAGCGACCGCCCCGACGAACAACTGCGGGACGTGCTCGGCCGGTTCGCACCCGGCCTCGCGCCCTGGACGCGCTGCACCGCCTGCAACGGCCGGCTCCGGGAGGCCGACAAGGACTCCGTCGGGGAACTGCTCGAGCACGGCACGCGGCGTACGTACGACGTGTTCGCCCAGTGCACCGCCTGCGACCGGGTGTACTGGCGCGGCGCGCACCACGCGCGGCTGGAGACGATCGTCTCGGAGGCGGTCCGCGAGTTCGGGGGAGCCGCGGCCTGAACGGGTCGTGCTGCGGATCGGATTCAGGGCAGGGTCAGGATACGGGGGCCGTCGTCGGTGATGGCGACGGTGTGCTCGATGTGGGCCGCCCGGCTGCCGTCGGTGGTGAGCAGGGTCCAGCCGTCCTCGGCCGTACGGTAGTTGTCGCCGCCTCCCGCCATCAGCATCGGCTCGATCGCCAGGACCAGTCCGTGCCGCAGCGGGAAACCCCGGCCGCGGCGGCCGCGGTTGGGCACGTGCGGGTCCTCGTGCATGCGGCGCCCGATGCCGTGCCCGCCGAAGCCGTCGGGCATCCCGCAGCCCGCGGTGTCGGCGACCGTGCCGATGGCGTGCGATATGTCCCCCATGCGATGCCCCACGACGGCGGCCGCCACGCCCGCCTCGAGGGCCCGCCGGGTGGCGGCGATCAGCTCCAGGTCGGCGGGGCGGGGAGTGCCGACGGTGAAGCTGACGGCGGCGTCCCCCGTCCAGCCCCCGAGTTCGGCCCCGCAGTCGATGCTCACCAGGTCGCCGTCGCGCAGCCGGTAGTCGGTGGGTACGCCGTGCACGACCGCGTCGTTGACCGACGCGCAGATCACCCCGGGGAACGGGGTGGGGGCGAACGAGGGCCGGTAGCCCAGGAAGGGCGAGCGCGCCCCCGCCTTGTCCAGCACCTCGCGGGCCACCTCGTCCAGCTCCCGCAGTCCCACCCCGACGGCCGCCGCGTCCTCGACCGCGGCCAGCGCGTGCGCCACGACGCGTCCGGCCTCGCGCATCGCCTCGAGCGCGGCATCGGTCTTGATCTCCACCATGTGGTGTCCCCTCCTGGAACCAATTCTTATACCGGTATTAGTATCACGGTCATGGTGAGAACTCCTCTGACCCCCTGGGAACGCCAACGCGGGGAACTGCTCGGTACGTTGCTCCGCGATGCCCGGGGCGGGCGCAGCATGGCGGAGGTCGCCGCGGTGGCGGGCGTGTCCGCGGAAACCCTGCGCAAGATCGAGACGGGGAGGGCGCCGACCCCGGCGTTCTTCACCGTGGTGGCCCTGGCAGCCGCGCTGGGCCTGTCGACGGACGAACTGGCCGCGGCGTGCGCCGACGGCATGGAACCCGCGGAAACGCTGATCGCCTAGAAGGCACGCGGGGCGCCGGGCCGACCAGCCCGGCCCCCCGCGGTGTCAGGACTCCTCGGCGGTCTCCGGGGCCTCGGCGGCGGCCTCCTCGGCCCCTGCCTCCGCCTCCGCTTCTTCCTCTTCCTCCTCGGGCTCCGCCTCGACCTGGGCGAGGACGACCTGCAGTACGGCCGTGTCCTCCTCGACGGCCAGAGAGGTGCCGCGGGGCAGCTTGATGTCCCCGGCGTGGACGGTGTGTCCGGCCTCCAGGCCCTCGATGGAGATGGTGACGCCCTCCGGGATGTGGGTCGCCTCCGTCTCGACCGGCAGGGCGTTGAGGATGTGCTCGAGCAGATTGCCGCCGGGGGCCAGCTCGCCCTCGGTGAGGACCGGCACCTCGACGGTCACCCGCTCGCCCTTCTTCACGGCCAGGAAGTCCGCGTGGACCAGGAAGCCCCTCAGCGGGTCGCGCTGCACCTCCTTGGGGATGACGAGCTCGCTCTCCTTGTCCCCGATGCTCAGCCGGATCAGCACGTTCTTGGTCTTGAGGGCCATCCACAGCGCGTGGCCTTCCACCGTCACGTGCTTGGGCTCGGCGCCGTGCCCGTAGATGACGCCGGGAACCTTGTTGTCGCGGCGGATGCGGCGGGCGGCGCCCTTGCCGAGCTCCGTCCGCGCCTCGGCTTTCAGCTTGACCTCGGCCATGACTGCACTCCTCGTCTTCGGACCATCCGGTGGCCGTCACCCGGACCACGACAGGCCTGTACGAAGAGCGCGCGCCGACGACGGATCCGCACCCCGTGAGTACGGCCTCCCTAGCCGAGCAACGCCGCGAGTGTATCCAGCCGGAGCACCCCCGCCACCTGCTGTTGCTCCGTACGGCGCAACGTCAGCCGGTGCCCGCCGACAGTCCTTCGGCCATCCGCCGCACCGCCTCCGTGAGGATGCCGGGGGATGTCGCCAGGTTCAGCCGGACGTGCCCCACGCCGCCCGTGCCGAAGTCCGTGCCCCGGTTCAGGGCCACCCGGCCCCGCTCCAGGAACACGGCCGCCGGGTCGTCGCCCAGGCCCGTGGACCGGCAGTCCAGCCAGGCCAGGAACGTGCCCTGCGGCGGCCGGTAGCGTATGTCCGGCAGCTGCCGTGCCAGCAGCTCGCCGAGCAGCCGCCGGTTCTCGTCCAGCCCGGTCAGTACGGCGTCGAGCCAGTCGCCGCCGTGCCGCAGGGCGGCGGTATGGGCGATCACCCCCAAGTGGCTCGGCCCGTGGCTCACTTCGGCGGGCATCCGGGCCAGGTCGTCCGCAGCCGCGGGCCCGGCCACCGCCAGGGCCGCCTTGAGCCCGGCCAGGTGCCACGCCTTCGAGGCCGACAACAGGGCGAACGCGTCCTCGGCACCGGGCACCGACAGATACGGCACATGCTCCGCCCCGGGCAGCACGAGCGGGGCATGGATCTCGTCCGCGACCACCCGCACCCCGTACGCACGGGCGAGGGCGGCCACCTCCGCCAGCTCCCGGGAAGTGTGCACGGTGCCCGTGGGGTTGTGCGGGCTGCACAGCAGGAAGGCGGCTCGTCGCCCGCGGGCCACGGCCCGCCGGAACGCGGCCTCGAGCGCGCCGGGGTCGATCCGGTGCTCCGCGTCGAGCGGGGCCTCGACCACCCGCCGGTCCATGTGCTCCACGAACGCGTAGAACGGCGGGTAGACGGGGGAGTTGACCACGACCGCGTCCCCGGGGCCGGTCACCAGCTTGAGCACCTCGACGACGCCCAGCATCACGTCCGCCACGACAGCCGTACGCTCGGTCACCACCCCGTCCCAGCCCCACCGCTTCCGCGCGAACGCGTCCAGCGCCGCCGCGTACTCCGCGCCGGACGCCATGTACCCGGTGTCGCCCAGCGCGACCGCCTCGGTCACCGCCCGCGCCACCGGCTCGGCGAGCGGCACGTCCATCTCGGCCACCCACAGCGGCAGCACGTCCGGCGGGTACTCCCGCCACTTCGCGCTCGTACGACGGCGCAGGTCGTCAAGGGACAGCCGGCGCAGGGGATTTGCCGTGTCGGAGAACATGCGCTCCATTGTGCGCCGCGCCGGTCCTTCGCGCGCGGCTCAGCCGGTGCGCTCCTCGTCACGGTCCCCGCTCCAGCGCGTGTGGAACGACCCCTCGCCGTCCACCCGCCGGTAGGTGTGGGCGCCGAAGAAGTCGCGCTGACCCTGCGTCAGGGCGGCGGGCAGGCGCTCAGCACGCAGCGAGTCGTAGTACGCGAGGGCGGCGGCGAAGCCCGGGGCGGGCACCCCGTGCCGTACGGCCGTGGCGACGACCGTACGCCAGGCATCCTGGGCCCGGCCCACCTCGCCGGCGAACTCCTTGTCCGCCAGCAGCGTCGGCAGCGCCGGGTCGGCCGCGAACGCGGCACGGATGCGGTCGAGGAAGGCGGCCCGGATGATGCAGCCGCCACGCCAGATCCCGGCCACCCCGCCGAGGTCGATGTCCCAGCCGTACTCGGCGCTCGCCGCACTGATCATGTTCCAGCCCTGTGCGTACGACACCACCTTCGACGCGTACAGCGCCTCCTCGACCTGCGCCGCGAACTCCTCGGCCGCTGCGGGCGACAGCACCTCGCCCTTGGGCCCGGGCAGCCCCCGGGCCGCCTTGCGCAGCCCGGCGTGACCGGACAGCGACCGGGCGAACACGGCCTCCGCGATACCGGACACCGGCACCCCCAGATCCAGCGCGGTCTGCACGGTCCACCGCCCGGTGCCCTTCTGCTCCGCCTCGTCCGCCACCACGTCCACGAACGGCCGCCCCGTGGCGGCATCGGTGTGGGCCAGCACCTCGGCCGTGATCTCGATGAGGTACGAGTCCAGCCGGCCCGTGTTCCAGCCACGGAAGATGTCGGCGATCCGGGCAGGCTCGTAACCCGCGACCGTGCGCAGGAGGTTGTACGCCTCGGCGATGAGCTGCATGTCGGCGTACTCGATGCCGTTGTGGACCATCTTCACGAAGTGGCCGGAGGCGTCGGGGCCGATGTGGGTGCAACAGGGGCTGCCGTCGGGGGCCTTGGCGGCGATGGATTCGAGGAGGGGGCCGAGGGCTTTGTAGGATTCGGCCGATCCGCCGGGCATGATGGACGGCCCGTTGAGGGCGCCTTCCTCGCCGCCGCTGATGCCGGTGCCGACGAAGTGGATGCCCTTGGCGCGGAGCGCCTTTTCGCGGCGGAGGGTGTCGCGGAAGTGGGCGTTGCCGCCGTCGACGATCATGTCGCCTTCGTCGAGGAGGGGCGCGAACTCGTCGATGACGGCGTCGGTGGGGTCGCCGGCCTTGACCATGATGATGAGGCGGCGGGGCTTCTGGAGTGCGGCGACGAATTCTTCGGCGGTTTCGGCGGGGACGAAGTCCCCTTCGTGGCCGTGTTCGTCGATGAGGGCCTGGGTCTTCGCGAAGGTGCGGTTGTGGACGGCGACGGTGTGGCCGTGGCGGGCGAAGTTACGGGCGAGGTTGCTGCCCATGACGGCGAGTCCGGTGACGCCGATCTGCGCGGTGGCCTTGGGGGAGGGGGTGCTGGGCATTGCGGTGGTCCACTCCTGTCGCGTGCGTCGAAGACTTGTGCGAGGTGTCAACGCCGGAGGGCCTGAAGATCTTCCCCTCGGACAGTCGGGCGTCGCCCGGTCATCGTTGCATGGGGTGCTCGAAGGCTGCTGGGAGCGCGTGGAGATGCCCCTCGGCCTGTCACTTTCTTCACTACGGAAGCGTCCGTGCCTGTGGTCCGTTTGAGTGACCCGGACAATGTGTGGAGTGGGTACGCGTCGTACGCGCGACCATCACTGAGACCGCCCAGGACAAGGAAGAAGTCCCACACCATGAGTGACCCGCTGTCGTGCCCAGAGTTCCTCCAGAACCCCTACCCCTTCTACGACCACCTCCGGGCGACAGCACCCGTGACGCCGGTGACCACCGGCTCCGAAAGCAGGCCCAGCTACCTCGTGACCGGCTACGCCGAGGCGAAGGCGGCATTCACCGACCCGCGACTGTCCAAGGACACCGCACGGTTCTTCACCGGCCGCCCCTCCAACCGCAACCTCCACCCCGCGGTCGCCCACACCATGCTCGCCACCGACCCACCCGAGCACACCCGGCTGCGCCGCCTGGTGACCAAAGCCTTCACCACCGGTGCCGTCACCCGCCTGCGCCCGTACATCCAGCGCACCGTCGACCACCTCCTCGACGCCCTCCCGAGCGACGGTGAGGCCGACCTCGTCGCCGGTCTTGCCATCCCGCTCCCCGTCGCGGTGATCTGCCAGCTGCTCGGAGTCCCCGAGGCCGACCGAACTCAGGTACGCACCTGGTCGAACGACCTCTTCGCCGCCGGACAGCCCCAGCGGATCGACACGGCCTCCCACGCCGTGGCCGACTACATGACCAGCCTCATCGAGGTGAAGCGACGTTTTCCGGATGACAGTCTCCTGCACGGCCTCATCACCATCCGGGACGACGGCGAACAGCTCAGCGAAGACGAGCTCGTCTCCCTCGCCGTCCTCCTGCTCGTCGCTGGTCACGAGACCACCACGAACTTCATCGGCAACGCTGTCCTCGCGCTCCTCCAGCACCCTGAACTCCGGGCCAACCCAGGCCAGATCAGCGGCTTGCTGGACGAACTGCTGCGCTACGACTCACCGGTCGGCATCGCCACCTTCCGCTACAGCACCCAGCCGCTCACCTTCGGCGAAACCGAAATCCCCGCCGGCGTCCCCGTACTCATCTCGCCCGGGGCAGCCAATCGTGACCCCGCCCGGTACCCGGACCCTGGCCGCCCCGACCCTGACCGCGATGCTCACGGGCATCTGGCCTTCGGTCACGGCATCCACCGTTGCCTGGGTGCGCCACTTGCCTTGGCCGAGACGGAGATTGCCCTCCGAACACTCTTGGGGCGGTACCCCGACCTTCGCCTTGCCGCAGACTCTGCGGCCCTTCGGTGGCGTCCTACACGGCTTATGCGCGGGCTGGAGGCTTTGCCGGTCTACGTGGCGTAGCTGCTGATGTACCGGCTGCGCCGCATGGACTCGGCCAACATCAGCCACCGTTGATCAGCGCGACGGCTTTGTCCATCGCGTCCCACGCCTGCGCAGGGTCGGGGCGTCGGCCCAGGCCGCAGGCGGCGGCCACGTCCACCTCGCGCCGGGCGAACCGTTCGATCATGTCCAGCAGGCTGCGATGGTCCTCGATGGTGAGGTTCTCGTGAATGAAACCCGCCACGAAACGCACCTCCGGAGGCAGCGCGAGTGCTTCGAGCGGCCGGTACCAGCCTTCCTCGAAGGATCCCGGCTTGTTCGCCGCCGCGAACGGCGCGTGGATGTAGTCGAGGTGCCGTCCTTCCGGGAAGCCGGTGACCATGGCGTTGGCCAGCAGCACAAGCGGCAGTGCGTCGGGCAGCTCGGCGAGGGCCTTGTGCTGGAGATCGCCGAGGCAGAGATGGACGCCGAAATGAGTGCCCTCACGAGTGCCTGCCACGATGTCGTGCAGGTCATGTGCCAGCTGCCTGGCCCCCGCCTCCTTGGCCTCGTCGGGTGCCCCGGCCACCGCCAGCAGGCTTGCGGGCGTTTCGAGTTGGAACACCACGGGCTCGTCCGCTTCGTCGACAATGCGGTTGGCCTGGTCAATGGTCGCCTGCGCCCAAGCCTGCGGGATCACTTGGTCGGACATGGCGACGTCCATACCGAAAGCCAGCATGGTGAGGTCGAGCGGGGCAGGCAGACCGACCTGGAATCTGATGTCGGAATGGCCGGTCTGATCACGGAGGTAGGCGAAAGCCGGGAAGCTCTCGACGAATGTGTGGAAGTAGTTGAGGTACAGATTCCTCGGGTCCAACGTTCGGCCTTCACGCACACGGAACAGCGGGCCCGCCCCGTAGCCGGTGTAGACGCCGTCGTGTATCAGCTCGACATCGGGGTTCACGCGGAGCCATTCGATGGTGCGCGAGCCCCAGACCGATCGGTCTCCGGTCTCGCCGTCCGTCATACGAAGAAGATGCTCACCAACACGCCGGAGAGCCGTGGCCATGGCATCCGGCGCGGACAGGCCCGGCCACGTGCCTACAAGGTGAGTCTTTCGCATAGGGCGCATTGCCTTCCTGGGCGAGTGCGGTTCGGACGAGGGAAGATCGTGATCAACTGCCCATCAGGCCGTCCGGTCGGGTGGGGGTTGGTACCTCGGCGGCGAGGTGCGCGGCTTGTCCGACGGCGGCCCGTTGGTGCGGTTGCAGCTGCTGGCCTCCGAAGCCGTCGACGAGTTCGAGGTAGGGGTCTTCGAGCAGATGCCGGCCGGTCATCTCCTCGATCACTGCGTGCCCGCAGAACGGGACGTAGACCTCGCTGTACCCGCCTTCGTGGATCATGCTGACCCGTCCGGAGCACAGCCGGTCCGCGGCGTCGAGGACGTGGCGCGCCATGGCGCGGTAGCCACTGGAGCTGACCAGTTGGCGCGCGAGTGGATCCATGGCCCCGGCGTCGAAGCCGGACGCGACGATGATCAGTTCCGGATGGAAACGGTCCAGTGCCGGCACGACCACCTCGGTGAAGGCGAAGTCGTATCCGCCGTTGCCGGTTCCCGGGGGCAGCGGCACGTTGACGGCGCTGCCGTATCCCGGTCCGACACCTCGCTCGGATATGTCACCGCTGCCCGGCGGGAAGCAGTTCTCCTGGTGCAGCGAGATGGTGAGCACGCCGGGGTCCTGCTCGAAGGCGTGCTGGGTGCCGTTGCCGTGGTGGGCATCCCAGTCGACGATCGCCATGCGCTCGATCCCGAGTGCCTTCGCGTGGTGTGCGGAGATCGCGACGTTGCCCAAGTAGGCCATTCCCATGCCGTGATCGGGCATCGCATGGTGGCCGGACGGCCTCACCAAGGCGTAACTGTTGCGTACCGTGGCGTCGACCACCGCTTCCACCGCGCTGATCGCTCCGCCCGCAGCACGTCGCAGGATGTCCAACCCGCCGGCGCCGAAAGGTGAGATGCCGTCCCCGGCGTCACCGCCGGTGCCGTCGCTCTGTGCCGAGAGCCGTTGCAGGTAGTCCTCGGTGTGCACGGTGAGCAGTTGCTCGTCGGATGCCGTGGCAGGCTGCAACCGCACCAGATGGTCGAGCAGGCCGGACACGGCGAGCAACTCGTGCAGCCGGCGTTTCGTGCCGGGTGTGTCGAGGTGGTGCAACGGCTGAAGTCCGCGGCGCGGATCGGACGGCAGCAGGCCGGTGACCGAGCCGGAATCGTGCCAGGAGTAGATCTCGTGGTAGACGTACCCGCTGCTCATCAAACTCCTTACTGTGCTGGTGTGATGGGTGCTCCGCCGGGGTCGGCCCGGGGACGGGCCGGAACCTCGCCCCGATCCCGGCCGGGATTCTCGACGAGAACGTACAGACGCCTGGAGTGTGTCGAACAGTCCGCCGTCCAGCGGGTGGTATTGCGCGAGCACCGGTCCCCGGGACAGAGTGGCGGCCGTGACTTCCGTCCGAGACGCGGCTGTCGATCTGCTCCGGTCACATGGGCTGACCACCTGGTTCGGCAATCCGGGCTCTTCGGAGCTGAGCCTGCTGCAGGACTTCCCGGCCGACTTCCGGTATCTGCTCGGGTTGCAGGAGATGGTCCCGGTCGGCATGGCCGACGCCTTCGCCCAGATCACCGGCCGGCCCGCGCTCGTCAACCTGCACACCGCGCCGGGCATGGGCAACGCCCAAGGGGCCCTCTACAACGCCTTCGTCAACAAGACCCCGTTGATCGTGACCGCCGGCAACCAGCGGAGGTCCATGCAGAACCAGTACTGCCTGCTCACCAACGTGGATGCCACCGTCGTGCCGAAGCCGTTCGTGAAGTGGTCCGCGGAGCCGGCCGTCGCGAGTGAGGTCCCGGCGGTGCTCGCGCACGCGATCCACCTCGCCCGAACCCCGCCGACCGGACCGGTGTTCGTGTCGCTCCCCATGGACGACATGGACGTCGAACTGGACGACAAGCAGGTCGCCGACATCCGTGTCCTTCGCGACCGGACGGTCACCGACGCCCGGGCTTTTCCCGGTCGGCTTGCCGCGGACATCGCCGACCGGCTGGACGGCGCTGCGTCACCGGCACTGATCGTCGGGGGCGATGTCGACCGGTACGGCGCCTGGGACGCGGTGGTCGCGCTCGCGGAGCGTATGAACTGCGTGGTCTGGACCGCGCCGCTGACCGGGCTGTCGGGCTTCCCGGAGGACCATGCCCTCTACCAGGGCATGCTGCCGCCCGGCGCTGGCTGGATCTCCCGGGAGTTGGCCGGCCACGACCTGGTGCTGGTGCTCGGTGCGCCGGTGTTCCGCTACTACCCCATGATTCCCGGGCCGTACCTGCCGGAGGGCACCCGGCTGATCCACATCACCAACGATCCGGACGAGGCCGCCCGAGCCCCGGTCGGTGACGCGATCATCGCGGACCCGCGCGCGGCGGCGGAGGCGTTGCTGGCGCGAGTGGGTGTGTCCAGCCGTCCCGCCCCGGCTGCCAGGGCTCCTGTCCCCGCGGTGGAGCCGGCGGCCGTACCGCTCACGCCCGAGGCGTTGTGGGCGACTGTGGGCGGCAACGCGCCGGCCGACACCCTGTGGGTGACCGAGGCGGGCAGCAGCGAGGGCACGATCTTCAACTGCATCCGGCCAGGCGGCCGGTTCTCGCACCTCACGGCCGCGGGCGGCGGCCTGGGCTTCGGGCTGCCTGCCGCGGCCGGTGCCCAACTCGCGGCGCCCGACCGTCCCGTCGTGGCGCTGATGGGTGACGGTTCCATGCAGTACGCGATCACCGCGCTGTGGACCGCGGTCCGCCACCGCGTCCCGGTCACCGTCGTCGTCGCGTCCAACGCCGAGTACGGCATCCTCAAGCAGTTCGGCGTCCTCGAACACACCCCCGGCGTGCCCGGCCTGGACCTGCCGGGCCTGGACGTCGTCGCCACCGCCACCAGCTATGGGGCGGACGCGCACACCGCCCACGACACCGATGAGTTGGCGAGCCTGCTCCGTGCCGGCACCGCCGACCGTGAGCGCCCCACACTCATCAACGTCCGCACCACCAAGGTCAATGTCTAGCCGGCTCACGTCTGTGCGCGGCTGGGTATGTTGGTCGGCGCGACAGTGGTGCGGCTATGGCGGAGGGCGGCCTCATGGGCGAAGGCACCATCAAGGTCCGCGACGAGTTGATCCGGCCGCTGCCCGACGCGTTGAAGGAACACGCCGCACGCGGGCCGGGCCGCATCGCCTACGAGGACGCCCGGCGGACCGTGATCTACGGGGAACTGGAACGGCGGACCGGCCGGCTGGCGGGTCATCTGCGGAGGATGGGCGTACGTCACGGTGACCGGGTCGCGCTCTGCGCGGGCAACCGGGTGGAGTTGGTGGAGAGTTGGCTGGCCGTGCTGCGTGCGGGGGCCGTGGGGGTGCTGCTCGACCCCGGGTCGACAGAGGCCGAACTGGCCCACCTGATCGGTGATTGCGCACCGGTGCTGGTCATGACGGAAGCCGCTCTGTTGCCGGTGGTCGCACACGTCGGTCCGGGGCTGCGGACGCTGGCGGTGGACACGGGCGCCTTCGAGGAACTGGCCGGCAGCGACCCCGGGGTCCTGCCACGCGACGACCTCGGGCTCGACGAACCGGCCTGGATTCTCTACACCTCGGGTACGACCGGGCCGAGCAAGGGTGTGGTGTCCACTCAGCGTGCCGCGCTGTGGTCGGTGGCGGCGGCCTACGTCCCGCTGTGGGGGCTCGGGCCGCAGGACCGTCTGCTCTGGCCGTTGCCGATGGCTCATGCCTACGCCCACTCGCTGTGTCTGCTGGGGGTGGTCACGGTGGGGGCCGGCGCATACCTCCTGGACCGCGGTGCCCGTCCGGCGCACGCGTTGACCGACCGGCCGTTCACCCTCCTCGCCGGCGTGCCCGCCACGTACCGGCTGCTGCTCGACGAACTGTCCCGCACGTCCCGGTGGCCGATGCCGGGGCTGCGCCGCTGCGTGAGCGCGGGCGCGCCCTGCCCGCCGGAGCTGCGCTCGCAGGTCGAGCGGCAGTTGGGCGTTCCGCTGCTCGACGGCTACGGCTCCACCGAGACCTGCGGCAAGATCGCGGTCACCCCGGTCGACGGCGCCGGGCCCGACGGGCTGCTGGTGCCGGTGCCCGGCGTCGAGGTGCGGGTGACCGACCCGACGACCGGCGAGGACGTCGCCGACGGAGGCGAAGGGGAGATCCGTGTCCGCGGCCCCCACCTGATGACCGGCTATCACCACCGCCCCGACGAGACGGCCCGAGCTGTGCGGGGCGGCTGGTACCGCACCGGGGACCTCGGCCGCCGCACCCGCGGCGGCGGTCTGCGTGTCACCGGCAGGGTCGAGGAACTGATCATCAGCGGTGGTGAGAACGTCAACCCCTCCGAGGTCGAGCAGGTGTTGCTGGGCTGCACCGGAGTCATGGATGCGGCGGTCGTCGGCAGGCCGCACGACGTGCTGGACGAAGTGCCCGTGGCGTTCGTCGTCCCCCGCCCCCAGGGGGTGGACATCGATGCCCTCCGTGCCGTGTGCCGGGCACGGCTGTCGGCCGTCAAGGTGCCCCATGAGATCCATGAGACGGACGAACTGCCGCGTACGCGCTCCGGAAAGATCCAACGGGCGGCACTGGCCGGAAAGTCGGCCGAGGCCGTGGCATCACGCGCGACGGCTGCTTCGCGGCTCCTCGAACGGCTGCGGTCGTTGCCCGCGTCCGCGCGCCGCGAAGGCGTGCTGCGCCTGGTCCTGGACGCGGTGGCCGAGACCGGTGACGTGCCCGGAGGGGACGTGGATCCGAAACGGCCCTTCGCCGGGCTGGGGTTCACCTCCCTCGCGGGGTTACGGCTGCGCGACCGGCTCGCCGCGGTCACCGGACTGACCCTGCCCACGACGCTGGTGTACGACCGGCCGACCCCCGCGGCCGTGGCCCGGAGCCTGAGCGCCGCCCTCTTCGGCGATCCGGAAACGGCAGCGACCGGTGCGTCCCGTACCGGGGCGGCCGGAGAGCCGCTGGCCGTGGTCGCCATGGCGTGCCGCTACCCGGGGGCCGGCCGCGACGTCACCACTCCCGAGGAGCTGTGGCACCTGGTCGCGGACGGAACCGACGCGACGTCCGGCTTCCCCGCCGACCGCGGCTGGGACACGACGCGGATCCACGACCCCGACCCGGACCGCCTCGGCACGTCCGTCACCCGCCGGGGAGGGTTCCTGCGCGGGGCCGCGGACTTCGACGCGGCCTTCTTCGGCATGTCCCCCCGCGAGGCGCTGGCCACCGACCCGCAGCAGCGGCTGCTGCTGGAGGTCTCCTGGGAGTTGTGGGAGCGGGCCGGCATCGACCCGCTCACCCTGCGGGACAGCGACACCGGCGTGTTCGTCGGCGTGATGCACGACGACTACGCCGGACGCTTCCTGCACCATGGGCCTCACGAGCTGGAGGCGCACCTCGCGCTGGGGTCGGCGGGCAGCGTGGTGTCCGGCCGTCTCGCCCATCACCTGGGGCTCCGCGGGCCCGCCGTGACCGTGGACACCGCCTGCTCGTCGTCGCTCGTGGCCCTGCACTGGGCGGCGCGGGCGCTGCGCTCCGGCGAGTGCGCACTGGCCGTCGCCGGGGGAGTCACCGTGATGGCCACGCCTGTATCGTTCGTCGCCTTCAGCAGGTTGCGAGCCCTGGCGCCGGACGGCCGCTGCAAGCCCTTCTCCGCGACGGCGGACGGCACCGCCTGGGGCGAGGGGGCGGGCCTGATCCTGCTGGAGCGGCTCTCCGACGCCCGGCGCCACGGCCACCCCGTGCTGGCCGTGCTGCGCGGCTCGGCCGTCACCTCCGACGGCGCCTCCAACGGGCTCACCGCCCCCAGCGGCCCGGCCCAACAGGACGTCATCCGGCGGGCATTGGCCGACGCCGGGCTGTCCCCGGCGGACATCGACACCGTGGAGACGCACGGCACCGGCACCGCGCTCGGCGACCCCGTCGAGGCCCGGGCGCTCCAGGCCGCCTACGGGCAGGACCGCCCGGCGGACCGCCCGCTGTGGCTGGGCGCGCTGAAGTCCGTCACCGGGCACACCCAGGCCGCGGCGGGTGTCGGCGGCGTCATCAAGACCGTCATGGCCATGCGCCACGGACGGCTGCCGCGTATCGCGCATTGCGCACGGCCGACACCACAGGTGGACTGGGACGCGGGCGGCGTACGGCCGTTGACGGAGGAACGGGGGTGGCCGACGGCCGCCGGACGGCCCCGCCGTGCCGGGGTGTCGGCGTTCGGGATCGGCGGGACCAACGCCCACGTCATCCTGGAAGAGGCGGCCCCCGGGGCCGTCCCCGAGGCCGCGTCCCGACGGGATCCCGTCTCGCCGCCCCCGCTGCTGCTGTCGGGCGCGGACGCGGGCGCGCTCCGGGACCAGAGTCGGCGGATCGCCGAACTGCTGCGCAGAAGACCCGGGTTGTCCCCGCTGGACGTCGCCTTCTCCCTGGCCACCACCCGTGCCGCGCTCTCCTGCCGCGCCGCCGTGCCGGCCGGCGACCGTGCCGCTCTGCTGAACGCCCTGGACGGCCTGGCGGCGGACGGCCCCGCGACCCGGTCGGGTGCCGTGGTCCGGACCACCGCCGCGCCCACGGCCCGCCTCGCCGTGCTCTTCACCGGGCAGGGGGCCCAACACCCCGGCATGGGACGCGCCTTGCACGGCACGTTCCCGGCCTTCGCCACGGCCTTCGACGCTCTGTGTGCCCGCTTCGACGCGGCCTTCGGTGGCGGCTTCCCCCCGCTGCGGGACGTGCTGTGGGCGCCCGAGGGCACCCCGGACGCCGCGGCCGTCCACGATCGGACGGACATCGTCCAGGCGGGTCTGTTCGCTTTCGAAGTGGCCCTCTTCCGGCTGCTGGAATCCTGGGGGATCCGTCCCGACGTCCTGGCCGGGCACTCCCTGGGCGAGCTCGTCGCGGCCCACATCGCGGGCATTCTGACGGAGCCGGACGCCGTCGCCCTCGTCGCCGCACGAGGGCGCCTCATGCAGCAACTCCCCGCCGGCGGAGCCATGGTGGCCCTGGAAGCCTCCGAGGAGGAGGCCCTCGTGGAACTGCGCGCGGTCACGGACCGCGCGGCCCTCGCCGCCGTGAACGCCCGGAACTCGGTGGTCGTCTCCGGGGAGGAGGCGGCCGTCCTCGCCGTCGCGGACCGCTTCACCTCCCGAGGTCGGCGCGCCACCCGGCTGCGGGTCGCCCATGCCTTCCACTCCCCGCTGATGGAACCGGCCCTCGCCGCCTTCGGACGGGCCGCCGCCGGGCTGACCCACCACGCGCCGCGCATCCCGGTGATGTCCACCCTGACCGGCCGCATGGCCGAAGGGGGCGACCTGCGCTCGGCCGCGTACTGGGTACGGCACGCCCGCGCGACCGTGCGCTTCGCCGACACCGTGCACCGGCTGACAAATGACGAACGCGTCACCGTCTGCGTGGAGTTGGGCCCAGGTGCGCAGCTCGCTGCGGCGGCCGCCGCCGGGTCCGGCCAAGAGGACGGCCGTGCACCCGTGTTCCTCGCCACCGCGCGGGGCGGTGCTCCGGAGCCCGCCTCGCTGCTGTCCGCCGTCGCCCGGCTGCACGTGGAGGGGGTCCCGGTCGACTGGCGCCGGGTGTACGAGGGAAGCGGCGCCCGTCGGGTGGACCTGCCGACGTACCCGTTCCAGCGCCGACGCCACTGGCTGCCCGCCGGCCCCGCCCCGTCCGTACCCTGCGCGGACGACCGTGCCCGTCCACTGCTGTCCGACACCGTCACGCCGCCTGACAGCCAACGCCTGCTGTGCACGGGGGACTTGTCCGGTACGGATCAGCCGTGGCTCCGCGACCACGTCGTCGCCGGGCGCGCGCTCGTCCCCGCGGCGGTGTTCGCCGAGACGGCGCTCCATGCGGGCGGGATGTGCGGACTCGACGGACTGGAGGAGCTGGTGCTGCTGTCGCCGCTGGTCCTCCCCGAAGCGGGCCGGGTCCAGTTGCAGGTGGTGCTCGGCGAACCGGACGCCGTCGGCCGCCGTACGGTGGACGTCCACTCCCGCCCCCGGACGGCGGGCCCGCTCGGCACCTGGACCCACCACGTGACGGGACGGCTCGTCCCGGCACCGCGTGCCCGGGAGCGCGAGGGCGACGGCGGGGTGTGGCCGCCCGAGGGAGCCGTTCCCCTGGACCTCACCGGCGCCTATGAGCGGCTGGCCGCAGCGGGACACACCTACGGGACGGCGTTCCGGGGCGTCACGGCCCTCTGGCAGACGCAGAGTTCGGGGGAGCTCTTCGCCGAAGTGCGGCTGTCCGCCGAGCTGCACGCCGAAGCGCGGGGCTGCGTCCTCCATCCCGCGTTGCTGGACGCGGCGTTGCACGTACCCTTACTCGCAGCCGGCGCCGCAGGCCCCGCCCGCGTCCCTTTCGCCCTGCGCGACACGGCCGTTCACGCCGTCGGCGCCACGGCACTGCGCGTCCGCGTCCGGGCCGTCGGAACGGACGAGTTCAGCGTGCATCTCACCGATCCCGCGGACGCTCCGGTGGCCCGGGTGGGCTCCTTGACGACGCGTCCGCTGCCGGAGTCTCTGTCCGACGGCGGCACGGCCGGGACCCTGTACCGCCCGCACTGGGTCGGCGTTCCGGCCCCCGGCGACGGAACGGCGCTCACCGTGACGCACCCCGACGACCTGGGACTTCGGACGGCGCTCTCCGGGACCGGCAGGGGCGGCGGGCCGACCGTCGTCTCGCTGGGGGCAGCGAATCAGGACCCCGCCGAGGCCGCGCACACCCTCACCGCACGCGCCCTGAGGGTGTTGCAGGAGCACCTGTCCCGTCCGGCGGACCACGGCGGGCGACTGGTCGTGGTCACCCGCGGTGCCTTCCGCGACGCTCCGGACCTGCCGGCCGCCGCCGTGTGGGGCCTGGTGCGGTCCGCGCAGTCGGAGCATCCCGGACGGCTCACCCTGGTCGACCTCGACGACCACCTCTCGTCCCCGCTGCTGCCCGCCGCCGTCGCCACCGGCGAGCCACAACTCGCCCTGCGTGAAGGCACCGTACGTGTTCCCCGGCTCACGCCCGCGACGGGTGACCGTGCCCCCGGCGGCACTCTGGAGGACGGCACCGTGCTGATCACCGGCGGCACCGGGGGTCTCGGCGCGTTCCTCGCCCGGCACTTGGCCGACCGGCACCGGGTCCGGCACCTGGTCCTGCTCAGCCGACGCGGCCCGCAGGCGGCAGGTGTGGCGCGGCTGCGGGCCGCGCTGGAACGCTCCGGGGCCCGTACGGACGTGCTCGCCTGCGACGCCGCCGACCGCGCCCGGCTGGCACAGGTGGTCGCACGGTACGCGTCCACTCTCACCGCCGTGGTGCACGCCGCCGGAGTCCTCGACGACGGAGTCCTGGAGGCCCTCACCCCCGAACGCCTGGACGCCGTACTGCGACCGAAGGCGGACGCGGCCTGGAACCTGCACGAGGCGACCGCGGGCCTGCCCCTTTCACATTTCATCCTCTTCTCCTCGGCTGCCGGGCTGCTGGGCAACCCGGGCCAGGCCAACTACGCCGCCGCCAATGCCTTCCTGGACGCCCTCGCCCGGCATCGCGCCGCCCTGGGCCTGCCCGCGCTCTCCCTCGCCTGGGGGCCCTGGGGCGGGCCGGACGGGATGGCGGCGGCCCGCGTCGACCATCCCGGCCGGGCGGCGGACGGCGTCCTGCGGGCGCTACCCCCCGACCGTGCACTGGCCCTGTTCGATGCCGCCCTGGGCGCGGACGACCCGGTGCTCGCACCACTGCTGATCGCCGACTCTCCTGGTGATACCCCGCCGCTCCTGAGCACCCTGTTCCCTCCGGCCCGCCCGGTCGCGCACTCCGGGAGCGCGGCGCCCGCGTCCCGGCGACAAGAGCTCGACGCGCTGGCGGACCCCGACCGGCGCGCCGCGCTGCTGGAACTGGTCCGCGAGGAGACCGCCGGAGTCCTCGCCCACCCCGACGCGTCCGCCGTGCCGCTCGACCGCCCCCTCACCGAGCTGGGTCTCGACTCCCTGACGGGGGTCCTGCTGCGCAACCGGCTCACCGCCCGTACCGGTCTGTCCCTGAGCGCGGCCGTCGTCCTCGACCGGCCGAGCGCGCGGGAACTCGCCGACCACCTGTGCGAGGCCATGGCGGCAGGGGGGTTGGACAAGGCCGTGCCCCGCCCGCCCCGGACGCTCGCCTCCCTCTACCGGCGCGTGTGCGGGACCGGCGATGTCGTCCGGGCCATGCACCTCCTCGTCACCGCCTCCCTCGCGCTGCCCACCTTCGACGCCGCCGAGGCCGCCCACCACGCGCTCGCTCCGCTCCGGCTGGCCGCGGGCGGTGACGGCGTTCCCGCGCTGGTGTGCCTCCCCTCCTTCGCTCCCGGCCTCGGCCGCCCCTGTTTCTCGACCCTGGCCTCCGTCTTCCGCGGCGAACGGGACGTCCTCGAACTCCGGCACCCCGCACTCGACCGGGAGGAGACGGTCCCCCGCACCTGGGACACCCTCGCCGAACTCCACGCTGCCACCGTCCAGAAGCACATCGGTGACCGTCCCTATGTCCTCGTCGGCCACTCGATGGGCGGCTGCGCGGCTCACTCCGTGGCAGCCCGGCTGGCGGACGCCGCGAACCCGCCGACCGGTCTCGTCCTCGTCGACACCTACCACGTCACCCCGGGCGACGAGGACCGGCCGTGGCTGCTGGCCATGCCCGCCCGACCAGCCCTCGAACTGGGCGACCGGTTCGAGGCCGTGGTGGACGACACGTCCCTGGCGGCTCTGGGCGCCTACAGCCGTCTGGCCCGCGGCTGGACCCCGGAACCCCTGCCGGTTCCCACCCTGTTGGTCCGCGCCACCCGGCCCTCGTCCCCGGGCGGGGACTGGCGGCAGACCTCCTGGCCCGCTCCGTGCACGACCGCCGATGTCGTCGGCGACCACTGGAGCGTCCTGGAGGAGGAGGCACGTACCACTGCCGGTGCGATCAGCGACTGGCTCAACGGGAGAGCTGGCGGTACGCGTTGACGTAGTTGCGCAGCAGGGCCTCGTGGGTGCCATGGACGATGTCCATGAGTGAGGTCTGGTCGAGGAGAGCGCTGAGGCCCTCCGTCTCCCTGATGCGCTTGACGAGCTCTGTCTTCCTGCCCTTGGTGACGTACTTCTCGAACTTGTCCGGGTCCGTTCCGGCGAGTTCGGTGAGTTTTGCCAGCTTGGTGTCGTCCGGAATGTAGAAGAGGAGATCCAACAGGCCTTGCGCCTCGCCGCGCGTCACCCAGTAGGAGCCGGGGCCGGGATTGAGGACGCGCTTGTCCCACTCCTCACGGCGGGCATGGCTCTGGGTGTAGGTCTGGCGGAGTGCGGCGATGCGTTCGCTGACAGGTCCCGTTTCGGGCGTGGCCAGGATGGCCTTGACGAGCCTGTCGCCGTCGGTGACGACGGAGCAGTCGGGGTCGAACACCCAGTTGTCCGCGCCGCGGATCTTCCAGAGAGAATCCGCCAGCTTCTTTCCCTCCTGGTCGCCCATACCGAAGGTGACGCCGTCCTCCAGCCCGGTGAGGCCGTCCACGAGCTTGATGAAGGTGTTGGGCTCCGGGAAATAGACGGTTCTGGGGTCGACCTCCGCCATCGCGACGCGGACGTCCCGGTCCATCGCGGTGGCGATGCCCACCCGCCGATCGTTGTGCGGGGGAAGACGGTATCCCCCGCTGAAGAGGTCGGGCCAGCCTTTCTCCCGTAGTCGGCCCGCCACCTCGTCGAACAGCTCATTGCCCCCGGGAGTCCTGAGCGACTTCACATCGGCGTCGCCGGTGTGGAAGTAGACCGGCTTGGATCCTTCACCGTCGGCGTACAACGCCTCCGCGAACTCCTGTGCCCGGTCGCTTCCTGCGATGGTCTGTCGTATGGCGCCGTAGGGGATGGTCTTCTGATCGCCGAGGCCTTTCCCGCTCGGCGCGCACCAGAGGAAGGAGAGGACCGCGACCGGGAAACCATGGCCCTCCCGCTGCCACGCGTCGGCGAAGTCCTTGATGATCCCCTTCTGTCGGTTGACGCGTTTCTCGCGTTCGGTGTTGCTCTCGCCGTAGGAGTAGCCCTCGTTGAGTCCGATGACGAGCGCGCACCCCTGCCCTGTCGTGGTCGCCTGACTGCGGTAGAGGTGCGCCAGATCGAGCAGTTGCTGATGGCTGTTGACCTTGGCCGGGACCATGGCGACGAAGCCCGCTTGCCCCTTGCGGGGTTCCGGGCTGCCGACCGCCTGCCCCGGGTTCACATCGGTGATCGGCCCCGAGGACGATTTACCGGTGGCCGAGGTCCCGGACCGGACCCGGTTGACGATCACCCCTGCTTGTTTCCGCTGCTCCTCGGGCAGGCTGCCGGGGCTCGTCCACTGGGGCCGGGAGGTCTCCACCGGTTTGTCCGGGCTGCGATGGCACGCGCGCTGCTCGACCAGGTAGCCCTGTTCCAGGCGGGCGTCGCCGATTCTGTCCCGGTGATTCCGCACCTGGTCCGCGGCTTTCGGGTCGATGCCGCTCAGGAATTGCGCCAGTGCGTTCAGGGAGGAGACATCGCGCTTGTAGACGAAGCTGCTCGCGCCGGCGAAAAGACGGTGGGGGATGCGCTTGCGGGGCACGGCCAGATGGAGAACACGCTCCACCCTTGTCAGCGCGACGTAGGCGATGCGGTGCCGGAAGCCCAGGTCGCGGGCGATGGCGACCTCGGTGACGCCGCGCACGCGCTTGCGCTGCTGCCAGGTCGCCGCGGCACCGCGCAGGGCGGCGCGGCTGTCGGCGTCCCGTCGGCCCGCGCGCACGACCGCGCGGGCGTGGTGGTCGAAGGCCACCCGCTCGGCCCGTTCTTCGGCCGGGGAGGGCGAGATCCGCCGGCCCTTGTGCCGCACCACCGTGCCGTCGATCCACTCCAGGGCCACGTCGCTGCCGTGGGTGCGGATCTCCTCCCAGTTGATGCCGCGCAGCACGACGAGCCTCCGCTCCGCCCCCGTACCCGTCTCCGCGACCGGGAGCGGGTGGAGGTACCGCAGGGACAGCTCACTGCGCGTCGCCTTGTAGAACGCCGCGCGCTCCTCGCGCGTCTCGGATTCTCCGGTCTCGCGTACGACGACCGGGCCCGGGTCCCGCATGCTGACCGCGAGGCTGGTGCCGTACCTCTCACGGAACAGCCGCTCGGTCTCGGCTATCGCGGCCTGCTTGATCCTGTCGCGTTCGGCGTCGTCGTGACCTGTGTCGTCCATGGTCCCGGCCAGGGCGTGCGCGGCGTGGACCAGCTCGTGCGCGAGGATCATCTCGGGAGCCGTGGCCACGTCGTCGGAGAGCATCAGCACCCGTGGGTGGAAGGAGACGACGGAGTACGCGCCCCGGCCGTTGTAGAGCGGTCCGCCGAGCCTGGAGGACAGCGACCACTGGACGGGGGCGCCGTTCGTGGCCTGCGCGATGATGACGTTGATCCCCGCGAACTCCTGCCGCGCCGGCTTGGGATCGCTCTTCCGGGAACCGCGGTGGCGGTACAGGACCCGTCTGCTGATGCCCTTGTCCCAGTCGTCCGGCCCGCCGTAGCCGCCGTCCGGGTCGGGCAACGGCTGGGCGTGGCCCAGGAATTCGACGAGGCGCTTGCCCGCTTCGGAGGACTCGATTCGCTGGAGCAGGAAGTCGATCTCCTGTATGTAGTCCTTGGCGTTCAGTTCGAGGTCGGGATCGGCGGGGGAGTCGCTCAGGTCGAGTACGTCCGGGTCCGCGCATACGGCGATGCCGGGCCGTATCACGGTCAGGGGCAGCGGCTCGCCGCCGAGCCAGGCGATCTCGATGCGGGACTTTTTGGCCGTCCGGACCGGTCGCGGTGGTATCAGGCGGGCGAGGTCGAGCCCTGTGAGGCGACGCATGACGGGGGTGTTTCCTTTCGGGGAGTCCGCGAGGGATTCAGTCCGTGATGACCAGGACGGCCTGTGCCTGCCGGGCGTCGGTGGTCAGGACCAGGGAGGCGGCGGCGTCGGCCGCTGTCGGCGCGGTGTACCGCAGCGAGATCTTCTCGACGGAGGGCAGCAGGTTCGGAAGTCCCGCCATCGGCGCGCTCGTCGCGGGCAGCAGATGGGCGAGCGCCTCCCCGAGCGTGATGCCTTCCTGGGCGGCCCAGGTCGCGGTCCAGCTCGTGGCGTCCGGATCCTTGTCCGCCACGAGGTCCAGCTCCATCAGCGACGACTCCGGGCCGCTGAGGAGGAGGGAGCCGGTGGCCTCGACGTCGGACGGGCCGTCCCCCGTGCTGATCCGCGTGGTGAGGTGGGCGCGGGCCCGCAGCCCGGCGGGCAGGGGGAACTCGGCGGATCCGGCCGCGGCGAACAACCGTCCGGAGGGGGTGGGGACGACCTCGAAGCACAGCTCCCGCAACGTCAGCTCCGCCAGGGAGGCGGGCAGGCCGCTGCCCAGGTTCCGCTCGGTCCAGGCGCTGATGTCACGCAAGGCGATGCGGTCCGCCTCCACGGTCAGTCCCCAGCCCTGGACGGTCCTGCCGGCCTTCACCCCGATCCGGGTTCCGCCCACGACGAGGGTGCCCGCCAGGGTGACCTCGAGTGCGCGGTCCCCGCCGCCGGACACCAGCACCGTCTGGTCCTCGATCCGTACGCCCGCGATCTCCAGGGGGCTCAGGAGCTCTCCCGCGACGACGAAGGCGCCTTCCCGGAGGTCGCACAGGAAAGAGAGCCGTCCCAAGCCGTTCTCGCCGAGATCGGGTGCGGCCTGCTCGAAGAGACCGTTGCCGTCGGCGAGTTCGCCGTGTGCCATCAGGGTGGGCAGTTCGACGGCCACGGCGGTTTCCAGTCCGCCCACGGACAGATGTCCGCTCAGCTCGACCGACAGCCCTCCCCAGCCGTCCTGCCGGGCGGCGGAGTCCAGGGCGATCCGTGCGCGGACCTGGCTGAGCGTCACGCCCGCGGGCAACTGCCACGCGTGTGCCAGGTCGACCTCGAGCGCTCCTGTCACCCGTCCGTCCCCGGGGGCGTACGAGACGGTGACCTCGCGGAGCGCGGGCAGAGCGGAGACGAGGAGCCCCTGCCACTCCGTGGGGAAGTGTTCGGTGACGGCGTCCGCGCCCGCGCAGCCCGGCAGGTCCGCCATGTGCCGCAAGGAGGGCAGGGAGAGTCCGTCGGGGAAGCGGGCGGACACCGTGAACGCGCCCTCGTCCACGGAGGCGAGGAACAGCACCGGCTCGTCGAGGCCGGGCAACTCCCAGCGGGCTCCCGCGGCGACGGGCGTCCGCTCCTGCTCCGTTTCCTTGTCCGTCTCCTTGTCCGTACGGGGCGTGGCGTCGAGCACGACGACGGGCGACTGCGCCCCCAGGGCCTGAAGCGGGCTCAGGTCGTACGCGGGGAAGGGCTCGGGCAGCCGCCACTTCGGGGCGTCCACGACCAGCGCGAATCCCACGACCGTCCGGCCCGACACATCGGTCAGGAACTCCGCCACGGACGGGCAGGGCTCCGGCCCGAGGGCGGGCACGGCGCAGCGCCCTCGCACCGTCATGCTCTCCGCGGTGAACTCCGCGTCCGAGAAGTTCAGTTCGGAAGAGCCGAGATACGTGGAGAACGCGCCACGGACCGCGGGGTCGGCGAACTCCTCGGCCCGGAGTCGCAGACTCCCGCTCCGTGCCCTCTCGGTGATTTCCTCAACGGACAATGGCATTGCCGAATCCCGTCCTCGGTATTTCTGTGGTCACTTACGACCGTCCACTTGGCATCACCTCGCGAAACGGCGAGGTCAGACGTAGATCTCTTCGTTGATCATGATGACGGCGGGGCCGTTGCCGGGGTCGGCCGCGGTCGGCCGCGGGCGTGCGAAGTCCAGCGCGGCGGCAGGGCCGTCGTGGGCCGCGATGATGCGCCTGGCCCGTTCGGCGTGCTCGGGGAGGAGTTCCTGTTGAAGGTGAGGCTCGGCTTTCGTGCGATCCTCGAGAAAGCCGTCCTGCTCCTTGACGAAGCGGTCGAAGTACTTCGTGGTGAGGTTCCTCTTCGCCTTGGGTTTGGGGTCGTTGTGGATGAGTTCTCTGAACATCACGTCCCCGTCTGGTCGCTTCCAGCCCTGCTTCCAGACGCCTCCGGATTGGTCTTCCTTCGCCAACGGGCCGTAGGAGGGGCGCGCGGTGAATTGGAGCTCCTGGGCCAGCCGCCGTTCGCTGATGTCGAACAGCCCCATGCGTTGTGCGCGTATGCGCTGTGCTCGATCGGCTTCGGCGGCGTCGAGGGGGTTGACCAGGCGGCGGTCGATTGCTTCGATACTCCGCAGTTGTCCGGGGGTGTTGCGCAGGACCTTCTGCCCTGTTCCGGTGTCGGTCGTGGTGCCGAACAGCCACTCCAGAGCGATGGGGTTGCCGTGGGTCACGATCTCTTCGAGCGGGCTGGCGTCGAAGGCGAGAGCGCCGTTGAGGGACCCCGCCAAGTAGGGCTGCTGCTCCTCCTCGTTCGCCTCCATTGACCCGGCGACGATGTGGGCAGCGTGGATCAGTTCATGGCCGAGGACGATCTCGGGTGCCAGAATGACCCTGTCCTGGACAACGGCAAAACGCGGATTGAACTCGATGTACGAGAAGTAGCCGAGGCCGCTGCGGGCGGTGGGTGCCTCGTCGGTAAGGGCACGCGTGTCCGCAGAGGTGCTGCCCCCGCGGGAGAGAATCACCGTCGAGATGTTCGCCGGGGAATTCCCTGACACGTACTGGGCCACGAAGGCGGATGCGCCGAACCCGTCGGGGCCGGGCAGTGGCATGGCCTGCCCGAAGAAGTCCACCAAGCGCTTCCCGGAGGGAACGTCCTCCAACCGCTTCAGGAGGCCTTCCACTTGAGCCAGGAACACCGGGTCGGGAGGGGCTGTCGGGTGCGACAGCATGGTGGTGCGGTCCACGGAAGTGACCGCGATTCCCGGGCGGAGTTCCACGGCCGTGCAGGAACCTCGCTTGCCCATCGTGATCCGCATGTGCGCGGGGGGCGTCTCGGGGGTGGAGGGGTGAGTCACTGGGGGCTCCGAATGTGAGGAGACGGTCGGTCAGCCGCGGCGGGTGTCCGCGAGCGGGGCGGGCGTCGCTCCGGACGGCGCCATGGCGAATACGGCACGCACGGTTCCGGCGTCCGCGGCGACGACGACACCGCCGTCCCCCGTCATGAGGTCGAGCTCGGTGACCTCGGGCAGGAGGTTCCGTACGGAACCGTCCACTGTCCCTCCGAGCCATTCGACGAGATCTGTCACGGAAGCCGCGGCGTCGCCCTGCCAGGAGGCCCGCACGCGGCCCCCTGCTTGTGCCTGGAGTTCCAGGACCATGGGTTCGGAGGCCGGCGGGTCGATGGACAACGTGGCTTTCAGATGCCCGGAGTCCGAGCCGGTGCCACTGGCGGCGCTGATCATGAGGTCTGCCTTGCGGCTGCCGAGAGAGAACAGGCTGTCGGCGGAGAACTCGAAGGAACCGTCGGCCCTCCGGGCCACGGAGAGGTCGTCGAGGACGACGCCGCGCAGGAATTCGGGCATGGTCACTGCCATGCGTTCCGACAGCCAGTCAGCGACCGAAGCGAAGTCCACATGGCGCGCTGAGCCGGCCAGTTCCCACCGTCCGTCCGTTGTACGGGCGGCGACGGCGCGGACTCGGGTGGATCCGATGGCCAGCTCGCCGAGGATCCGTACGTCCGGAGCCCCGCTCCCGCGGCCGGCTATTTCGAGGGAGGCGTTCTCCAGCGCGAAGTCCGAACCGGCTGCCGCGGGTGCCGAATAGCCGAGAGCGAGGGCATAAATTCCCTCCCGTAGATCGGCCCTGACCATGGCATGGGCGACAGGAAGACTCTCCACGCCGCTCCCGGAGGCGAATTCGGCCGATGCGCCGGAGTCCGGGAAGGGGCCGGCCGCCTCGGCCGTCACCTCCAATTCCGGAACCGTGATGGTTCCG
The DNA here is from genome assembly GCF_059089585.1 of Streptomyces sp. SX-6. NCBI lineage: Bacteria > Bacillati > Actinomycetota > Actinomycetes > Kitasatosporales > Streptomycetaceae > Streptomyces > Streptomyces sp. SX-6. The sequence continues at coordinate 130,328 of NZ_JBTHHU010000013.1, forward strand.
CTGAGGAGGTAACCGTGCATGCCGATATCGGCATGCAGAGCGGCCCGGGTCCGCACGGGGCCGCTTTCGGGGAAGGTCAGGGTGAACTCCGCCTCGACGGCGGTGAGTTCCGCCGCCCCCGGGAACGCTGCCACGTGCTCGGCCAGGCTCACCCGCAACCAGACGCTGCGCAGCCGTTTTTGGCCGGTGTCGGCGACGATCCGGATCTGTCGTATCCGAGGAGCGGTGACGGGTATCTCCGCCGGAAGGGCGAAATCGGCGCCCGAACCGAACGGCAACTGAGCGAGATCGGCGAGGGCGGACAAAGGCAGTCCTTCCCCGAGAGTCAGCGATGCGGTGATCGTCGACTCCCCGGAAGGGGTGACGTCGAACTCCCACTCCTGATGGTCCGCGCCGATTCCCGGCAGGCGGACCACGCAGCGGGGCACGACGGCCATGTCCCCGTCCTCGGACAGGCCGAGAGTGAGGACGGCGTGCAGCCGCCCCGCCCTCCACGTGGTGCCCAGAAACCCCAGGTCGAGGTCGAGACCGCCCAACTGGCACCGCCAGTCCGGCAGCTGCACGTCCAGTACGACGGCGCTCACGTCCGCTTCCCGGGCATCGCCGAGGAATCGCAGGGTGCAGGGCAGATCGACGCCGTGGTGAGCCAGCGCCAACCGGCCGGTGACGGTCAGCGTTTCGAGGTCCACCTCGGGGTCATGGACGGTCAGTGTGTCCGTGAAGAGATAGTCGTCGAAGAGTTCCAGAGCGCTCTCATGCGCCAACTGTTCCGGGGTGAGAACCAGTTCTTCTTTCGTGCCGGTGAGGATCGTCCGGACTTGCGCCGTCGACAGGGACACCACTTCGCCTTTCGCTTCTGCGTACTTTTCCGCGCCGTGCGCGGCCGTCAACGGGCCCACGGGGGGACGACCGGAGTCACCTCTGCCGGAGTGCCGAACGGATGGCTGGGGCTCGCCTGGCCCTGAGCCGGCCAGAACTCCTTCTCACCGCGCCATCCCCGGGGAGCGGTGAACTTCCGGGAGCCAGGGGTCCAGGGCGCTTCGTCGAGTCTCGTCCAATAGCCGACGAGCCCTGTCCAGCGGGCCGCTTCGTCTTCGAACGGGTTGTACCGGAAGTTCTCGTCGAATCCCGGGAATCCCCTTCTCCGGTCCCGCTCATGCTTGATGAAGTCCGTTGCCGAGGACCATGCGTGCTGCTTGACCGGGAGGCGGCCGTCGGGGCGTTCGTAGAAGGTGAAGCGCAGAGTGATGTCCACCTGGTACGCCTGAAGGATTCGCTGCGGGGGGATGTGCCACGGCGCGTCCCACTCCGTGGCCTCCTTCACCAGTTTCCGGGCCCGGCCCCCGGAATGGCGGATCCGTCCGGGGTCGAGCACATTGCCTTCCATGCTGACCAGGTACTTGGTCGGCTTGATCACGTACAGCCACTTCTTCAAGGAGGTGCCGTCCCGGTCCTCGGCCAACTCCCGGGCGATCTTCCGCAGTTTGGAGAGCTCCGCCTCGTTGTCGTACCCCTTCTTTACGAGCTCCTGGACGGCCAGCCCGGCGTTGAGGTCGGTTTCCCTCATCGTTTTCAGCAGGGGGCCGAGCTCCCATCGGACGAACATCTTCATGGCGGTGTCGACATCCCGTGCCACGCTGACGAAGCCGCTCTTTCTGCTGAACTGCTTCCAGTCCGCGAGGTGGCCCGGGATGTCGTAGTACGTGTCCCAGCCCGTGAACCCGTCCTTGAATATCTCTTCGGGGCCCCGGCTGTCGATCCGGTACACCCAGTCCGGCACCCTCTTCAGCACGTACGGAAAAATGGGGAGCAGCTTCTTCTGACTGCCGTTCGGCATCTGTGATCCTGATTCGGGAAGAGGGTGAACGAGTTCGCTTCGGATTCAGCCGGAGAAGCCCGCCGCCGAAGACGGCTGAGGCTCGACGGCCCATGAATCGACGGAGGTGAAGGCGAACCGGTCCTTCTCCGCCGCCGGGCCCGACAACAGCACCGCGGCGCTGGCGTGTCCGGTGGCCGAGCCGCCCTCCGAGGCGGATGGAGTGTGCTCCCGCACGAGGGTGTACCGGTGACTCCCCTCAGGGCTCCAGGGCCACCCGTAGGCGCCGTCAGCCGATGGATGACCGAGCACGAGCAACTGCCCTTGGGAAGCAAGGGGGCGACCTGTGTGCCCGTCCGCGGCATCGGCCGGGAACGCCTCCGATTGAAGGCCGGCCGCGACGGACCCCGGCACATCGCCGAGGAAGACGACGCGCAACGAACCGTAAACCAGCAGGAGGACGCTCCCGTTCGCGTCCGCATCGGACGATCCCGTATTGCCGGTGGAGTTCGCCGCGAGCACATAGAGCCGCATTCCGGCGAAGGAGACGACCGGCGCGCTCAATCCCCGGAAGGACGGGGGAAAGGTGCGCGCGTTATTGCCGACCAGCCACCGGTGAAGTTCTGCTCCTCCCTGGAGGCCGGCGTATTGCCGCAGGTCTCCGCCGCAGGAAACCTGCCCGATCTCGAGCCCCCGGGTCACCGGGAGCAAGGCGTTGCAATGGGAGGAGTCGGGGTGCGTGAGGAAGACGTGATCGATGCGCTCGCGCCCGGCGAGGGCCCGCCGCACGGTGGTACGCATCTTCTCGGCCGTCTCCCGCGCCCCCTGGAAACTTCCGCAGTCGATCATCACGGTCGGCGGGGGACCGGCGTGCTGATCGCCCGCTTCCGGGAAGGTGATGACGGCGCAGGTCGTGTCCTTGGTGTCCGTGAGCACGATCCGGGCCGGCTTACGGGCGGGGTTTTCATCCATCAATGGCCCGTGATGGGGGCTCAAGTTGTTCTCCTTCGGGGCACGCGGTCGGGGTGCGGCCGGGGTTCTCGGGCAGGGGTGAGGCGGCGAGCATGCTCGGATCGGGGGCCGTGCCCGGCCGCCCGGTTCACGCGGGGAACACGTGATTTCCCCACGCGATGGTGACCATCGCCGCGCCGGTGTTGCTCACGTCGGAGGAGACGAGCGTGGCCCTGTCGGCATCGAAGTAGCTGTCGCCGCCGGTACCGCCGTGGCCTCCCTGGCCACCGGCACCGCCTCCTCCACCTCCGCCTCCGCCGCCTCCGGCGTACACACCCAGCCACCCCTGCCCGGAGCCGCCGCTTCCGCCGCCTCCGCCGCCCTGGCCTGCGTCGCCGTTGCGGCCGTCACTCGCGGTCCCGGAGCCGCTGCCGTTCGCGCCACCGTGGCCGCCTCGCCCGCTGTTGCCGCCGTTGCCGCCCATGCCGCCGTGTCCGCCGTGGTTGGAGTCGTCGCCGCTCTTGGGCCTGCCCGGCATGCCGCCGATTTGTCCGGAGCCGTTGTTGCCACTGTTTCCGCCTTGGCTGCCTCCGCCACCGCCGGAGCCAGCCGTGGACGATGTCCCGCCCCCGCCTCCTCCTCCGCCACCGCCGCCGCTGTAGGCGCCCCAGTCCCAGCCGCCACCGCCGCTGTTCCCGGCGTTGCCTTGGGTTCCGCCGGTTGCGCTCCCGCCCGCGGTGCCCTCGAACGTTCCGCCGACAGCGCCGGCGAGTCCGGCATCGCCTCCGGAGCCTCCCCGTCCCCCGCTGCCGCCGCTGCCGCCGGATCCGCTGCCGCCCCCGGTCCTCGAGCCGTCTTGGCCGCCGCGCCCGTCGGTACCGGCGTCGCCCCGACCGCCCGCCGCGCCCGCGTCTCCACCACTGCCCGCGCCCGCGATCAGGGTGTCGCGGTGGAAGACCTGCGCCGAGGCAGCCGCTGACCCGTAGCGCGCGACGCGGACGCCGATGATGTCCCCGGGAGTGACGTAGAGCAGGGCTTGGATGTCGGCGCCTTTGCCCCCGCTCACCCCGTCGGCGTCATTGCCCCCGGCGCCCCGGACACGCAGGGAGAGGATGGTGACGTGGTCGGGGACGACGAACGTCCGCTTGTCGTCCGAGCCGTCGTAGAAGAAGTTCCGGCTGTCCGCCGCCGTGGTGGTGCGGATCCTCAGGTGGCCGTCGGCCGTGATGTCTCCGGAGGCCTTGAGGCGTCCGCCGATGGTGACTTTGCCGGTCATGCCAGCTTCCCCCACAACGGCGTGCCCTTGGGGTCGAGGAACCGCGCGTCGGTCGTGATGTCGCCGGTCGCCCCGACGGCGCCGGTGACGTTCATGTCGTTGCCGACGTCGAGGTCGCCCGTCACGGTGAGACGCGGGAAGACGGGCTCTGCGACGGCGACGGCCGTCGAGAGGTGGTGGGTGATCGTTTCGCCGGAGCGCTGCAGCGTCACCAGGACCTGGAAGTGGGTGTCGCGGGTGAGGCCGTCGACGGAGAGCTGCCACTTGTCCCGGGGGCCGAGCTGCTCGACGGACCGACCGCCGTAGTAGACGTCACAGGTCGCGTCGGACGGCGCGGTCCAGGTGAGGACGGCCTTCTGCTTCGGCTTGAGCAGAGTGACGGGGGCGGAAAGGGGGTTGCCCTTGTCGTCGGCCTCGCGGATGACAAGGTCGCCGACCACGTCGGCCGTGAGGGCCTCGGCCGGGGGGTACTTGGCGAGCGGGAAGGTGACCTGGTGGGTCTCCCAGGTCTGGCCGTTGTCGACGCTCACGGTCTCCCGGATGCGCAGCAGGGCCGTGCCCGCGATCCCGTTGGCCTTGAAGTCCTTGAGGCGCAGGAGGAGTCCGTGGGTGGTGAGGGAGACGGACTCGCCGCTGACCGGGCGGACGGTGAGCGGCGTGCCGCCGGCGGTGAAGGCCGCCATGTCGTCCTGGGGCAGGGTGAGGAGGACCCCGCTCTCGATCTCGTCGACGGTCCACTGGCCGGCGGGTTCGGCGGTGGGGACGACGCGGTGGCCCGCGGGCACGAGGTCCTGGGCGAGGTCGCCGGTCGGGAGCACGAGGAGGATCTGCTTGCACAGGACGGCCTCGGTGCCCGAGTTGGACACGACGACGTCGATGTGGGCCGGCCGGTCGGTGGCCAAGGGGGCCGGGACGGTGGCCAGGCTGTAGGTCAGGCGGCTGGTGCCGCCGAGGTGGGTGCTCATGGTGGCGTTTCCTTGGGTGCTTGCGGGAGTTACTCGGATGCGGCGGTGTCGTCGGCCTGCGGGAGCGGGCTACGGGAGGTGAGCAGGCCGGAGCGGAGTACGGGGGCCTGGCCGTCCCAGCGCGGGGTGGTGCTCGCGGCCGAGGTGGGGAAGCGGGTCCAGGTGCCGTCGGCGGCACGCTCCGCCCATGCCCACGTCTGGTCGTCGACGGTGCGCACCGGCAGGGCGACGGCGCCCTCCTGAAGGGCTGCCGCCGGGGTGAGCAGCGGCCCGGTGCGCAGGACCGTGCGCATGCGGTTCAGCGGTCCGTCGGTGAAACGGTGCGGGATCTCGAGCGTCGTGGTGGGCAGCAGGCCGGTGGTGGCGTGCACGGGGGCGTGCGGGTCGACCAGCAGGGTCAGGTGCCGGGCCGCCCCGGCCGTGACGCGCAGGTGGGTACCGTCGCCGATGGCGGCGATGCGCGGATGCGCGTCGCCCGGCGCGACCACGGTGCGCAGCGTGCCGGGGTCGGTGTCGGCGAAGTAGCCCACCAGCCCGTCGCACACGCGGCGTCGCTCGCCCAGGCGCACCGGCCAGGAGTAGCCGGTGAACTCCGGGCTCGGCGGGTCGTGGTCGAAGATGTGCTGCCAGCCCGGGTCGGTGGGCGGCGGTCCGTCCAGGTCCAGGTGGAGGCGGCAGCGGACGAGGGCCAGCGGGCGCCCGGCGAGCGCGGCCGAGGCGGCGCCCGCGGTGGGCACGATGTCCACCAGCGAGGTCTCCAGGAGATCCATGGCGGCGGGCAGCGGGCTGCCGTCCGCGCCGGTGCCCTGGAACCAGGTGACGAGTGCGTGCAGATGAGGGAGGGAGGCGCGCAGGGCGTCGAGGTCGGCGGGAACGGCACCGGGCAGCGGCGTCCACACGGCCTCCCGGGACGGCTGGCCCAATCGGTACGCCCAGCGCAGCAGGCCGAGGGCCGTGCCGTCGGGTGCGTACACCGTGAGCGAACCGTCGACCAGGTTGGGGACGATCCAGCCGACGAGCGGATTCCCGTCGTCCAGGTGGGTGGCCGGGTCCGTGTCGCGGGCGGCGTCCATGAGGTCCAGCCCCAGGCGCGCGGCCTGCGGCAGGCGCGGCGGCAGCTGGATGACGTGCTCGGGGGTCGTCCCCAGGGCCTCGGGGACGTGCTGCGGGCGCAGCGCGTCGGCCACCACCGGGTGCCGGAGGGCGCTCGCCCCGCCGGTACCCGCCGGGGTGATGACGTCCAGGGCGCGCCCGAAGGAGTCCACCAAGGTCAGCCGCAGGAAGCGGAACTGGCCCGCGCGCAGCTGCTGGAAGCCGGAGTCCGGCCAGCCCTCGAAGGGCACGGGCAGCGGGCCCGGGTCGGGGCTGGTGCGGTAGGCGTCACCGATCAGCTCCGCCAGCTCCGGCGGCGCGCCCAGCGGCGGGACGCCCTGGCCCGGGTCCTGGCCGATGAGCATGTCGCGCAGCCCCGCCAGCGAGCTGGACAGCACGTCCCCGCGGACCACCTGGTCGGCCAGCGCGTCGCAGCGGGCGGAGAGACGGGGGTTGTCGGGCGCGTACTGCCGGAGCTGGTCGGCCAGGCTTCGCGGCAGGTGGTCGCTGAGCAGCGTCCGGCCGGTGTAGGTGCGCGCGGCCCCGGGGCGGGGCTGCGGGCAGGTGTAGCCGGTGCCGTCGAACTCCCACTGGTCGTGCGGGAGGGGGTGGTATTCGACCTCCCAGAGCAGGTGGAGGGGGTGCCACGGCTGTTGCCAGGGGTCGTTGCCGAAGGCCGGGGCGGTGCCGGTGCGCGGAGTCGCCACTGAGCCCGCGTCCGCCCGGCTGTTCGGGTCGAGCAGGAACGCCTCGCGCAGCAGGGCGCGCGTGGAGCCCGGCATGGCGGAGTGTTCGCCGGAGCCGAGGTCGAGCGCGTTGCACGCGAGGTCCGGCCGCTGGGCGGTGAACTCGCCCGGTACGCCGGGGAGTTGCACGGCGGTCACAACCTGGTCACTGAATCGGCAGCGCAGCGTCGCGTCGTCCGAGACGGGCAGGGAGCCGGCGCCCTGCAGAACGACGGCCGGGTCCAGGGCCCGGTGGAAGGGGGCCGGGGCCACACGCTTGAGGCCCCAGCGGACGGGCAGGCCGTGTTCCTGGGCGTACTGGCGGACCGATTCGGTCAGTTGCTCGGGCGTGTCTCCGCCGGGGAGGGCGGACCGGAGGCGGTCGGCCTCCTCCCGTCCGGCGCGTACGCGTGCCGCGAGGCTGCCCTCGCGCTCGGGGTCGAGCTCCTGCGTCAGCTGCTGGTGGTGGTAGCCGCGCGGCAGTACGGGCAGGCCCTGGAGGCGCCACATGCCGTACAGCCTTCGGCGCAGCCCGGCCAGTTCGCGTTCCGCCCGGTCGCAGGCGTGCTGCGCCGCGTTCAGGGCGGCCTCGACGGAGCGGGCGCGGCGCTCGTCCTCGGGGGAGGCGGCCTCCTCCGCGGTGCTGGGCGGCACCGCATGCCAGGCGTACGAGGCCGAGCCCTCGGCGAAGCCGGCGCCGAGCAGGATGTCGGTGAGGCGATGCGCGTTGTCCGGGTCGTCCGCCCGGGTGAGGGTGTTGGACTGGAGCTGGTCGAACAGCGCGGGCGCGAGAGCGAGGGACGGGTCGGTGGCCGCCTTGTCGGCGGTCAGGGCGGTGAACGCGGAACGGGCGCTGTCGGCGACGGCCACGGTCGGGTCGGGCCGCTCCTCGCCGGAGGGGTCGTAGTGCGGCAGCACGCCGTGGACGCGGCCGGTGTAGACGGTGCGGCTGCCCGGGGGCGGTGTGCTGTCCGCCTGCCAGCCCAGGGAGGCTTCCAGTGCCTCGCGGGCCTGCGGGTCGGCGAGCGGGTCGTCGGAGCCCGTCGCGTGCCAGCCGACGACCTGGTAGCCCAGGCGGTCGAACTGCTCGGGCAGTTGGGCCAGGGGGTCGTGGAAGGAGAAGACGTCCTGGCAGTGCGGCTGGAACGCGGCGAAGGACAGGGTTCCCGGGCCGGTCGCGGTCAGGAAGGTGGGCCGGTCCGCCGCGGATTCCGTCCACTGCGCCGCCTCGGTGCGGCGTCCGATCCGGGTCGGCGTGACGTGACCCCGGCCAGGACGCAGATAGGGCACCGTGCCCGTGCGCTTGTCGAGGAAGTCGCTCTCGACGACCCACGCGGCGGTGGCGTACTCGCCCGCGGCCGTGTAAGCGTGCCGGACGACCAGCCAGCGGTTCGGCGCGGGCGGGAGCGTGACCTCGCCGCCGGGCGTGGTCGCCCGGCGCAGCGCCGCCGGAAGCTCCCAGTGCAGGTACACGCCGTCGTGGCCCGCCTCCCGGGAGAACTCCGTGTCCGTGCTCGCGTAGGGCGACGGCTCCGGGGAGCGGTGGACCCCGAGCAGGTGGTAGTTGGGCATCCACCGCAGGAAGGAATCCTTCCTGCGCACCTGGTCGTTGACGACCAGGGCCCGGAGCCTCACGGGGACCAGGAGGTCGGTGTTCATCGGGTGGTTCCTTCGAAGGAGAGGGTCAGCTGCTCGGGGGCGCGCACCAGCTGCACGGCGAACTCGGCGGGGGAGAGCGGGGATCCGGGCCTGACGTCCTCGGCGAGGCGGGCCGCGAGCCTGCCGACGTCCAGCACCCGCGCCCCGGCGGGGGTGGTGACGGTCAGGGCCGGGTCGGTGCCGACGGGCACCGAGCGCCCCAGCGGCCGGCCGACCTCGCCGTCGGCCAGGCTGCGCAGCGCCACGTTTCCCTCGTCGTCCACGCCGAAGTGCAGTCCCTGGGGCGGCTCGCTGATCGTCAGGCGGTCCGGCATCCGGTCGAAGAGCACCAGCAGGACGTCGGCGCCCAGGGCCTCGCTGCGGATCACCTCGACCGGGGCGGTCCCGGAGGCGGCTCCGGCCTCCACACGCAGCGTCGGCCAGCCCGGGACGAGGGCCGAGCGCAGCAGCAGACCGGCGGCGGGCACGAGCCCTTGGCCGTCGAGCAGGTCGTCCAGTTCGGCGTCGGTCGTGGCGTCCGCGCCGGGGTGCCGGTCCAGGCTGCGCGCGCCGTCGAGCAGGGCGTCGAGCCAGCCTCGGTCGACATGGAACAGGCGCAGGCTCTCGGGCGGGAGCATCCGCTGGTCCGGGACGAGGCAGTCGAACGGCACTCCGCTGAGCGCGCGCAGCGTGGCCAGCCATGCCGCCGCCTCCCGCGCGTCCGGCGATGGCAGCTCCGGGGTGGAGGAGCGCCGCGGTGCGTCGAGGCGGTACGCGGCGGGAGCGGTGCTCACGGCCTGGGGGTGCGGCTCGACGTGCGGCTCGGCCTCGTCGGAAGCGGCGCGTACGGTCCGGGGCCGCGGCACGGCCTCGTCGGGGGCGGCGAAGGCCGCGGCCAGCGCGTCGAGGGCGCCGCCGCACAGCAGTTCCTCGAACTGCTCGCGCGGCGTCGGGGCGGCCACGCGGGCGGCTGTGCGGGCGGTGCGCGGGGCCGGTCCGGCGGACAGGGCGCCGTGGAAGAGCTGCCGGCGGTACGCCGCGTACTGGCGGTCGGTCGCCCGGCGCAGCCGGCCCTGGTGGCGCAGCCGGACCAGGGTCGTGGCGAAGCCGGGGTCGGCCAGGGCCAGGGCGCGGCCCACGTTCCAGGCGCAGGCGTAGCCGGTGGCGAAGGTGCCGGTGTGCGGCTCGTGGAGCAACAGCCCGTCGGCGTCGGGGAAGTGACCGTCCGCCGGCCGGGGCAGCTCGGGTGCGACGCGGGGGAGGAACGGGCCGCTGTACCACGCGAGGGAGCGCTCGCCGGAGTCGGTGATGTGGGTCATCGGGACCATGCCCTGCTCCAGCAGGGCGCCCAGCTCGTCCGGCAGCCCCGCGTCCGTGGCGGGGGCCGGGCGCAGCGGGGCGGCGCTGTGTTCGCCGTTGCCCGGGGCGAAGCGTCCGGCCAGTCGGCCGAAGCCGTCGCCGGACGCGGCGCAGGAGGTGAACGTCCAGCTGTGCAGGGACACCAGGCGCACGGGCTTGCCGTCGGCCTGCGGCTCCGGCGGCGTGTGGCCCTCCAGCGAGACCAGGTGGGCCACGTACCGGCTCCGGTCCGCGTCGGGGAAGCGGGCGGTGGTGATGACCGCGTGCGCGTCCCGGCCCGTACGGCCGCCCCGGCCTTCGGCGGGCGCGGCGTCCTCGCCGCCCGCTTCCCCGACGCGGACGTGGGCGAGGAGGGCGAGGTCGGACGGCTCGGGGAGGAGCTGTGCCAGCAGTGCCCGCGGTATGTCGACGACCCGGCAGGGGGTGTCGAGCAGGGCGGGGTCGACGGCGTCCCGGTCCAGGACGGGCCCGGACACCGCGGCGTCGCCGTCGAGGAGCGCGCGGACGGTCACCGAGGCGGTGGTGCCCAGGGCGTTGGGGTCGCCGGGCAGCTCGCCCTCGCCGAAGAGCAGCAGCGCCGTCCAGGGGGCCCGGGCGGGGTTCCGGACGCTGCCGGTGAAGGGCTCGCGCTCCCACGGCAGGGCCGCAGGGTTGAGCGTGATGTGCGGGAGCAGGCCGTGGAAGGGGCCCTGGCTGTGCGCGGCCGGGTACACGGCGTGCACCCAGGAGGGGTCGAGGCGGAACTGCGAGGCCCGTACGTCGACGATCTGTGCCACCGGGTCGAGGTGGGCACCCGGCAGGTGCTCGGCGGGGAGCCGCTGGTCGACGGTGATCCGGTAGCGGCCGGCCTCGATGCCGGGCAGCAGGTGGTCGTGGAAGGTGACGGGGGTGTCGTCCGCCGGTGCGGTTGCGGACTGCTCGGTCGGGTGCGTGGTCATGAGGTCCTCACGAGTGGGCGAGTCGCAGGGGCGGGGAGGAGAAGGCCGCTTCGCGGGCGTAGCGGTCGAGCGCCGCGCCGGCGTCGAGCGGATAGCCGGCGGCGGACAGGGCGGCGAGCGCGGCCTGCCGCGCCGCGGTCTGCCCGGGCGCGTCGACCCGCAGCGCGCCGGTGCCGTCGGTCTCCTCGCGCTCCCCGCGGATCCCGGCGGGGGCCGCGTCCGGGTCGAGCGGCAGGATCCCTTCGGGCAGCGGGGCGTGGTCGAGGCGGCCGCTCCGGCTGGACGCGGCGGCTTCGGGCAGGCGCGGGGCCGGTACGGCGATGCGCGCTCCGCTGACCAGTCCGCGGACGAAGGGGTCCGCGCCGAGTGCGTCGTCGGCCTTCCCGGCGCCCCACAGCGCGGTCGGCTGCGGTGTGCTGTGGACGCTGACGCTCCAGTCCCGCCAGTGGTCGGCGGGCAGTTGGCGCCAGTGACCGTCCTCGGTCTGCTGCTCGACCGTGACCGCGAGTGTGACGTCGAGGCCGGTCTTGGCCATCGGACGGATGTTGACCTCGGCGGGGCCGTCCCCCGTCTCGTCCACCCCGTTGACCGTCAGCGCGGAGGCGGGGAACGCGGTGCCGACGGTGAAGGCGAAGCCGTCGGCGGCGGCGGTCCAGGTCTCCGGGCCGTCCGACGGCGCTTGTTCGGCGTGGTCGGGGTGGAGGCCGTCGACGGGGGCGAGCGTCAGCGGGTGCTGCGGCAGCAGCGTGCGGAACTGTTCCCAGCCGATGGGCGCGGGACCGGTCCTGGGCTCGCCGAAGTCGATCGGGATGGAGATGCCGAGCACCTTCACGTGTGCGGTGCCGCCGAACGGCGGGCCCCATACCGACAGCCGGGCACCCAGCGAGGCCTCGCCGCTCCAGCCGAACAGCAGCCACACCTGGGCGGTGATCTCCGCCCACACGTCCACCTCGTAGTGGAACGGCGCCCACTCGACCAGGGCGTCGAAGCCGACGTCGACCCGGGCCCTGGCCCACGAGCTGTCGTACCGCAGGTCCAGGCGGCCGCCGGCCATGACGGCCGAGGGGGTCAGCGCGAAGTAGCTGGTGCCCTTCAGGGCCACCGAGGAGCCGGAGGTCCAGTCGACGCCGACCGGGTCCGCCTGCGGGTAGTGGGCGGGCGGGGAGTAGCGCGGGTGGTAGCCGCCGATGGTGAAGACGAAGTCACCGGGGTGGTCGCTGTTCCCGAACCACAGGCGCAGCGCCGCTCCGCCGGTCAGGTGCACGGACCGGTCGAGCAGGAAGCTGTCCGGGGCGAGGCGGGCGTCGACGGCCAGCATGTCCGCGGAGCGCCGGTAGACCGCGGAGATGTCCAGCTCGACACTGGCGTACGGCTCTCCCATCTTCTTCTCCGGGTCGGGGAACTGGGCTTTCGCCGAGCCCAGCAGCCCCACCACCAGGTCGTCCGGGCCGAATTCGGCGAACGCCAGGGCCTTGCAGTGGACGATCTCGAAGACGTCCGCGTTCAGGCCGAGGGCCAGCCAGGTGCTGCCCTCGTGCGGGGTGACCCAGGCGGGGGCGTTGTCGGTCCCCTCGGTCAACTCCTTGAGGACGTCCAGCGGTTCGGGCGGCGTGTCCTGGCCCGCTCCGTCGATCCCGCGCAGCAGGGGGAATCCGGCGACCTGGTCGATGGCGGGCACGCGCAGGCTGCTGTTGTAGCCGAAGCCGGCCTTGACACCGGTGACCCGGAAGGCCGGCGGGCCGCCGAACTTCGCCCCCAGCTCGGCGTACAGGAAGAGTGACTGCGTTCCGTCCTTCAGGCTCCCGTACGTGCCGATCGCCGTGAAGCCGGCGCTCGGAGTCCTGATCAGGGCGCTGCCCTCGATCAGCCGCTCGTAGGGCGAATCGGCGGCGACCGGCTTGTTCACGAACGCGCCGGATATCTCCAGCGGAGGCTTGCGGAAGGACAGGCTCAGCCCGTCGAGCCGGCCGGAGGGCGTGAAGTCCTTGCCGTCCAGGGGAATGCCCAGGCCCAGCCCGTCCACGCCGAGCTCCAGGGGGCCGGCGTGCACCGCGGCGTCGCAGAGGACCCAGATCTTCTCGTCCTGGTAGCTGGCGCCCAGGCGCCGCAGGAGCAGTGGGCCGAACGAGCGGTCGAGGGTGACCCATGCGGCGGCGGCCGGTTCCGCCGAGTTGTCGGCTGCGGTCGACGGGGCGTCAGATGCCGCCGCCGGAACCGCTGTTGCCAGTGTTTCCGGGGCGCTCGGTGCGAGGACGGCCTGCCGCTTCTCGGGATCCTTGGGGTCCTTGCGGGACTTGGCGTCGGCGAGGCGGAACATCAGGGGGGTGCGCGTTTCGCCTCCCCACTCGTAGTCCAGGGCCACCAGGGCGCGCCCGCGGGTCTCTTCGGGAAACCTCGGGTGGGTGCCGTCCAGGCGGGAGATCTGTTCGTTGAGCGCTTTCACCTGATCGGCGGTGAGGGCGTCGGAGGCGATGACGGCTTTCACGCCGGTGATGCCGAGGTCGTGGTCAGGGGAGATGCGGTCGCCGACGAGGGGAAGGTCAGAGAGTTTGGCGGCGATTCGGGCATCGACGAGCAGGGCGAACAAGAGGCACCTTCCGGGCCGGGAACGGGAAATCGGAGGGATTCGAAAGGGGATTGCTTCGCGAGGGGGCTTACTTCGCGCTCGGGAAACCCGGCAGGCTTCTTCCCCCGGGGCAGGGTTCGTCCGGCACCGGGCCGATTTCCTCGGTGAGTTCGGCCCTGGCGGGCTCGATCTGCCTCGTCGGCTCCGCGCCCTCCGCCAGTGCCGCAACGAATAGAGGCACTGCCGGGTTCCCCTCCTCGGTATTTCTTCCGTCGGTCACGGTACCCCGCCCGACGGCCGAGCGGTGAACCCTCAATTGTGTTCAACGATCAACTGAATCAGTTTGTTGAATAGTTGCCCGAATTATCGGCGACCGACCGCGCGCAAAGCGGGTGATCATGCGGCGTCTCAAATCTATGCATACACCTGGCTCGCAAGCCAATTGACGGTATGTGGTGTGCTTCACATCGACTTGTCGGTCCGCTCGGGAACGGAACGGGCGGCTCGTACGACCGCCGGCGCGACGTCGTCAAAATCTTCACGGCGGGTTTCTGAGCTACCGTCAATGTGGCCCGGTCTGCGAGGCCTTGACCGACGAGGCATTGGTGGCACCCTGATGCGTCCCACCGCCGCCGTGCTGGAGGGTATTCCGCACCCAGGTTCCCCAACCCGCTTCTCTGTACCATGAGTTGACCGCACCGCGTCACGGCATGGAGGGGCTCGCGATGGCCATGTCCATGTAGAGGGTGTCCGGGAAGCCCCGTTCAGGGACGCGTCCGGTTGCGCACCTCAGTCCGCGCCGACGGTCGTACCCTCCACCCCGTACGTCTCGAGGTAGGCGCTCAACAGCCGCTTGAGCTCCGTCGTCGTGGCCTCGTCGCCATTCCGGTCCTGTCTGAACGCGACATCGAAGAGGCGGCCGCCGGCTTCGAACGCCAGCCTTATCGCGAGTAGCGGAGTGTCGGCGCGCAGGAGTCCACGGGTGGTGAGCAGTCTCCACAAGTGTTCGGAGATGTGGTCGTCGAACTCCTGAAAGAGGGCGGTCAGCGCCTCATTGCGACCGGAGAACCGCAGCTCGACGCAACTGGGGTGCGCTCGGAAGTACTCGACGATCGGATCGAACGCGATGGCCACCGCTTCCGGGATCGATCGAAAGTCCTCGTCGCCGATGTGGTCCAGCTCGTCTTTCAGCGCATCGACGTGACGCCTGATGATCGCTGCGTCCACCTGATAGCGGTCGGAGAAGTAGTGGTACACCGAAGGCGTCGGGATGCCCGCCCGTTCGCCGATGGCCTTGAGGGTGGCGGCTTCGTAGCCGCCCTCCACCAGGACCTCCTCCGCGGCGTCCAGAATCGCCTGGACCCGGGCCACGCCGCGTCGCTGCAGTACGGCCTCCGGCCGGGCCGGCGCCTGATGGGCGGTGGGTGTGCCGCCCATCGAGGTGGTGTGTTTCGGCCCGTCGCTGCTCCGCTTAGCCATGTCGCGCCCCGGTCGGAAGAGCAAAGTCGATCACGAATCGACACCCTAGCAGGCCGCGATCGCCGTGCTCCGGGCGTGCCTCTTGACACTGCATCGTCAGCATACTCAAACTCGATACGAGTTTGAGTATGCTGAACGCGTATGAGGAAGTGGTGACATGAGGACCCGAGAGATCGACTACACGACGTTCACCGGATGGATCGATCCGCCGTCCGACGTCCTTCCGGCACTCAAGGGGGAGATCACCTGCGATGTGGCAGTCATCGGCGGCGGTCTCGGGGGCATGTCAACCGCCTTGCGCCTGGCCGAGCGCGGAGTCGACGTCGTTCTGCTCGAGGCGGAGTTCTGCGGTCACGGGTCGAGTTCGCGCAATGCCGGACAGCTGGCGGGCGGTCCCGGCGGCGACATCCAGATGCTCAATATTCTCTGTCCCAAGCGCCTGCCCTCCATCGTGAGGTTCGCCGAGAACTCCGCCCGGTTCATCGAGAGCCTGATGAAGCGCCTCGATATCGAGTGCGACTACGAGCCGACGGGCAACGTCGGTGTCGCGGTTTCGAAGGGCCAGATGGGCAGGGTCCGCAGAGTCGCCAAGATCCTCGCAAGGTGCGGCGCGACCGTAGAGGTCGGAAACAGTGCAGAACTCGGGATCCCGCGCAGTTTCATCGGCGGGCTCCTCGAACCGGTCGGCGGCATGATGAACCCGGGGAAGTTCACCCTGGGTGTTCGACGCGCCCTGCTCGCATCGAACGCACGCGTTTTCGAGCAGACGCGTGTCGAGAACGTCGAGCCGTCCGGGAACGGCGTACGCGTCTCGGTCCCCGGTGGCCAGGTCCGGGCCGGCCGGGTGGTGCTGTCCGGCAACGCGTTCGGCGGAGAGCTGAAGATCACGCCGAAGCGACTTGCCTCACCGATCTGGGTCACGGAGGCCGAGACCGTACCGATCGACCCCGCCCGCCTCGCCGCGCTGGGCTGGACCAGCCGGTCCGGGGTGGTCACCCAGCACGCCATCATGCAGAACTACCGGCTGACGCCGCGCAACACGATCGTCACCGGCGTGCGCAGGCTGCAGCGCGGAAAGTACCCGCTCTCGCCGGGACGCACGGCCGACGAGTCAGTGGTGGCCGGTCTCGTGGACGGGTTCAGGATGCGCTTCCCCTCCCTCGCGGACGTCGAGTTCGATCGCGCGTGGGGCGGCTGGGTGGCGGTCACGCCCAGCTGGCTGCCTGTGGCCGGCCAGGTCGCCGACAACATCTATTACTCGATCGGCTGCAATGGGCACGGCCTGGGGCAAGCCCCCTATCTCGGGCAGTTGATCGCCGACCGTATCGTCGGCGACGCTCCACACGAGGACCTCCTCGCCCTGTGGCGCGAGAAGCCCACGTTCTTCCCCGCGCCGGCCATGACCCGGGCCGGTCTCCGTGTCGTCTGGTTCGTGGACCGCATCGCCGACCGGTTCAACGGCAGTCGACGTAACGCCCGGCGGAGCGGAGCGGGCGCTTGGCCTCGAGAGAGCGTCTGATTTCGATTGATCGCCTCTTATGTCCGGGCGGGTGCCAGTCCGTCCCGCCCGGGGCCGTGTCTGCCCACGCGATGTCGTCCACCGCTATTCCCGGGTCACCGGCCAGCGTCGCCGGAGTCATTCCGGTGAACGCCACAACCTCCCGGTGGAGATGGGACTGGTCGACGTAACCGCACTCCGCCGCGACCCGGACCGCGCTGTGGCCCGCGGCCAGGCGATGGGCGGCATGTCTGAAGCGGACCAGCGTCGCGGCACGCTTGGGGGGTCTCGAACTCCAGGACGGGCTGATCCGCCGGGCCCGCGAGTACGTGGACACAGCCCGCGGGCTCCGCATGGTCCTGGGCGACGTCTCACGGCAGTCGGTCCCGATCCGGCCGTGAATCGCCGGGTGGGCCATGCACCCAAAGGTATGTCTCAAATGCCCCATCAATCCTATTTCCTTGACTGCCCTGTGCCCCGGGAGCAGGCTTGCCGGGCGAGACGGCTGACGCCGGTCATTGCGCTGTACGGCGTGAAAGGAGTGCCGATGGCTGCGAAAAGTGGCGGGGATCCCGGGAAGACGCACACCGAGAGCGAGGATCTGCACTGGACGATCGATATTCCCGATCACCCGCGTCGTGGGGATTCTCCCGAATACGTGCGCTCGAGAAAGAAGATGCACGAGATCCTGGCGACCGTCGACCGGCCCTTCTACGGACCGGAACCGGTCGAGTGCCATCATGGCGCCGGCGTGTGGCTGAAGGACGAAGAAGGCTGGTTCATGGTGCGCAACCTGGCCGGCGTCGAGTGGTCCGCGCAGTTTTGCGCCGACCCCCGGAAGGTCGACCTGCTCCGCCGGAACGCGAGCCGTCTCTATGCGGCTTTTCCCCAGGCCGTCGAGGAACTCGGCATCCGTGAGCTGCTGGACACGCCCATCACCGATGCTGCCGGGGTGGCTCGGTGGACCGACTCCATCTGCAATGCCAGTGTTCCCCTGGAGCACAAGGACCACAGCGCCGAGCTGCCGAAGGGCGGAGGCGTCCACCACTATCCGAGCCCCATCACCGAGATCGACTTCTTCAAATTCGACGATTTCCAGCTATGGGTCACCGACGAGGAAGGCGAACCTGTCGCCGTGGCACCGGTCAAGCCGCGCGGTTCCGGTGACGGACGGGTGCACGTGATGTATGCCTCCGAACAGTCTTCGATTCGTCCGAAACTGCGGGAATTCCAGGCCCAGGGCAAACCGCTGGTGCTCGATCCGGAGCACCCGCTGGCCCGCGCGGCGTTCGCGCGGCAGACCTGAGCGGCGGCCCTGAGTGTTGACCTGCTCGGTCAGCACCCTCCGCGACGAACCGCTGACCTTCGATCCGCCGCTCAGCCAGATCCAGCGCACCATCACCGTGCGGGGACGGCTGGCCCTGACCGACTGCACCGCCCGCGACCGGGCCCTCGGGCACGCGCGCTCTGGCATGCTCGCTTTCAGCGGCAGCAGCCAGGCCACGTGTACGAGTGCCCAGGCCGTCCGCGGCGAGGGCACGATCACCTGGTACGGCCCGAACGGCCGCTCCACCGGCACCTCCACCGTGCGGCCCGGCCTCCACCGCGTCACCACCTACAACCCGGGAGACGCCCTCCTCGCGGGCACCGTCGTCCGAGGCCTGATGAACGGCGCCCGCGTCTCCGGCAGCGCCACCCCCACGAGCGATGTCAGCGGCTGCGTCCTGGGCGGGCTGCGCGGCATCCGGGGGCGGGGAACGGTGACGTTTCTGCGCTGACGCCCGGCGGCCGGCCGACGTCACCGTGCCGCGCGCCGTGCGTCCCACGCCGCGAGCAGTTCGCGCTCGCGCTCCGGAGACAGGCCCAGGACCGTGTCGCCCTGACGGTAAGGGCCCTTCGCGGGGCCCCGCTCGCGCAGCCACTCCCAGGTGGCGCCGACGGTGTCGGCGAGCGGGCGCGGTCGCATGCCGGCGGCCTCGGCCTTCGCGGACGAGGCCGCCCAGATACCCGCGAGGTCCGGGATGTCCGCTGCCCACAGGGGCAGGCCCGTCCACACGGCGACCTCGTGCTCCAGCAGGAAATCGTCGTCGACCCACACCGGTTCGGCATCCGAGCCGGTCACCCGGGCGCAGTGCGCGAACAGCGCGCCCAGCGTGTCACCGGCGCCCTCGCCGATTCCGCCGGCCACCAGATAGCGGTCGCCGTCGCCGGCCTCCGCCCGGTCGAGCCCGAACGCGGCGATGTCCCGCGCGTCCACCAGCCGTACCGGTCGCTCCGGGCCGCCGGGCACCAGCACCCTCCCGCCCCGGGCGAAGCGTTCGAGCCACCAGAGCAACCGCCCCGTGTTCTCGTAAGGCCCCACGATCATGCCGGGGTTGAGGATCAGCGCACGCCCGGCGAAACGCTGCTCGACCGCCCGCTCGCAGCCGGCCTTGAGAGCGTTGTGGACGACGTCGCCCGGCGCGGCGTCGGGTGCGCACCCATGGCGGGCGGACGTCTCGTCCACCGGCTCGCCGGGCCAGCCCGCGAAGGCGTGGAAGGACGACACGAACAGGTATGCCTCGGCGTGACCGGACAGCGCCTCGGCCGACCGCGCGACCACGCGCGGCTCCAAACCGCACGTGTCGACGACCAGGTCCCAGGCGCGCCCCTTCGTGAGCCGGGCCAGGTCGTCCGCGTTCTCGCGGTCCCCGCGCACCACTTCGGCCCCGGCCGGATCCGGGCCCGATCTGCCCCGGTTGAACACGGTGACCTCGTGACCTCGCCGTAACGCCTCGGCCACGAAGGCACGGCCGAGGAACACCGAACCGCCCAGTATCAGTATCCGCATGGCTACGATCATGGCCTCCACCTGTGTGTCGGCGCCATGGTTCCCGCCATGTCGCCGACACACAGGTGGAGTTCAGCGCGCGCTGGTGGCGCGGGCGGCGCGGCGCAGGCGGGCGCGGGCGGGGTCCTGTCCGGGATGCGCGGCCGCCGGCGCGGACTTGGTGGGGTTGGGCCGTACGAACAGGGTGACGGTGACGCCTTCGGCGAAGCCGTTGCGGCGCATCAGGGCCGCCGATGCCTGGTTGTCGCGTTCCACGTCGGTGATGATCCGGGAGGCGCCGGCCGCGAAGAGGGCGTCGCAGCAGCGTTCCACGAGCGCGCTGGCGACGCCCTTGCCCCGTGCCCGCTCCTCCAGGGCGATCCACTCGAGGTAGCCCCAGTCGTCGCGCTCGTCGTAGGAGAGCGATCCGAGGACGAAGCCGAGCAGCCCTTCGTCGTCCACGGCGACCCAGCACGCCTCCGGCTGTGTGTCCCAGTGCACGGCGACCGAGGACAGCGACCACGAGGTGTACGGCATCGCGTTCACGTCGTAGGCGCGGTAGCCGAGGTTCAGAACGGCATCGAGATGGGACAGTTGCATGGGAGTTACGTCGATATGGTCCATGTGTGAATCATGGCATAGCGGACACAATTGACGATTGGGCCCGTGGCGGCCGTCCCGGTCACCCGGGCAGTTGGTCACCCGGGCAGTTGGTCCGGCGTCGGGTACGACGGCTGGGCGCCGGGCCGGGTGACCGAGACGGCCGCCACGCGGACCGCGTAGCGGACCGCGGCCACCAGCGGCGTACCGTCCGCGAGTTGGGCCGCCAGCGCGCCGGTGAAGGCGTCGCCCGCGCCCGTGGTGTCCACGGCCTCGACCGCGATGCCCGGCACGGGCACGGCGTCCGGCGCCGTGGCGTCCAGCACCAGGGCGCCGTCGGAGCCCAGGGTGACCACGACCGACCGGGCTCCCGCCCGGCGCAGTGCCGCAGCCCACGCGGCCGGGGCGCCGTCCGTGAGGCCGGACAGCTGCCGGGCCTCGTGCTCGTTGACCACCAACGGGTCGGCCGCGGCGAGCAGTTCGGGGTCGAGGACGTCAGGTGCCGGCGACGGGTTGACCACCGCACGGGTGCCGGTCTCCCGGGCGACGGCGACCGCCGCCCGTACGGTCTCGAGCGGGATCTCCAGCTGGAGCGACACCACGGACGACGCCGCGAAGACCTCGCGCGCCGCGGTCACGTCGGCCGGGGCGAGGCGGGCGTTGGCGCCGGGGGAGACCACGATGGAGTTGTCCCCGTCCGGCCCGACGACGATCATCGCGGTGCCGGTGCGCATCCCCGGGCCGGCCAGCACATGACGTACGTCCGTGCCGGCCGCGCGCTGCGCGTCCAGCAGCAGTTCGCCGAAGGCGTCGTCGCCGACCCGGGCCAGCAGGGCGGTGCGGGCGCCGAGCCGGGCCGCGGCAGCGGCCTGGTTGGCGCCCTTGCCGCCCGCCGACTCGACCAGGTCCGTACCGAGCACGGTCTCGCCCGTGCCCGGGCGCCGGTCCACCCGGACCGTCAGATCGGCGTTGGCCGAGCCCACCACCAGGACGTCGTACACAGGGTTCTCGCTCAACTCGCTCACTTCGTCATTTCCGTTCCCCGGTCACCAGCACGACCGGTACTTTCACCGTGCGCGGCAGGGTCCTGCCCTCGGCGGCCCGGAGCGCCCACTGCACCGCCTGTCTGCCGAGCAGCTCCGGCTGCTGGGCGACGGTCGCGGTCAGGGTGCCGTTCCGTACGGCCGCGATCCCGTCCGGCGTGCCGTCGAAGGCCACGACCTTGACCGCCTTGCCGGAGGAGGAGCCGAGCGCCTTGGCCGCGCCCAGGGCCATCTCGTCGTTGGCGGCGAACACCCCGGTGATGTCGCGGTGGGCCTGGAGCATGTTGGCCATCACGTCCATGCCCTTGGTGCGGTCGAAGTCGGCGGGCTGGCGGGCGACGACCTCGATGCCCGGGAAGGCCCTGATGCCCTCCTCGAAGCCCCGGCCGCGCTCGCGCGCCGCCGAGGTGCCGGGCTGTCCCTCCAGGAAGGCCACCTTGCCCTTGCCGCCGAGCGCGTCGGCCAGCGCCTTCGCCGCCATCCGGCCGCCCTCGACGTTGTCGGAGGCGATCGTCGTGCCGACGTCACCGCCGTTGACCCCGCGGTCGATCGAAATCACCGGTACGCGGGCCCGGTTGGCCACCTTCACCGCCGGGACCGCCGCGTCGGAGTCCACCGGGTTGATGACCGCCGCCCTGACGTTCTGGCCGGCGAAGGTCTCCAGCTGATTGACCTGCTGCACGGGGTCGTTCTGCGCGTCCGTGATGTTGATCTTCAGTCCGCGGGCCTTCGCCTCGGCCTGCGCGCCCTCCTTGATGCCGACGAAGAACGGGTTGTTCATCGTCGACAGCGCCAGTCCCAGATCCGTGTGCCCGCCCCGGTCGCAGCCGGTCAGCACGGTCGCCGCCAGCGCGACCGCCGCGGCGCAGGCGGCCGTACGCCCCTTCGCCACGTGCCCCTTCGCCACGTGCCCCTTCGCCACGTGCCCCTTCGCCACGCGCCCCTTCATCGCGTGCCCCGGCGGCGCAGCGTGTCGAGCAGCACGGCCACCGCGATCACCAGGCCGGTGGCCACCTGCTGCCAGAACGCCGAAACGCTCAGCAGGTTGAGGCCGTTGCGCAGTACCGCGAGGATCAGCGCGCCGATCAGGGTGCCGGACGCCTTGCCGGAACCCCCGGACAGGCTCGCCCCGCCGATCACCACGGCGGCGATGGCGTCCAGTTCGTAGCCCACCGCCGCCTGCGGCTGCGCCGAGGTGAGCCGGCCGGCCAGCACGATGCCCGCCACCGCCGCGAACAGCCCGGACAGCGCGTAGATGACGAGCTTGCGGCGCCCGACGGCGATTCCCGACAACCGGGCCGCCTCCTCGTTGCCGCCGATGGCGAACATCGCCCGGCCCGCGTAGGTGCGGTTGAGGACCAGCGCGGCGATCAGCCCCATGGCGGCCAGCACCAGGACCGGCACCGGCAGCCAGCCGCCCAGGGTGTCGCCCAGCGCACCGAGGGAGGACGGCAGGGCGATCGGCGAGCCGCCTGAGATCACCAGGGCGAGTCCGCGGCCGACCGACAGCATGGCCAGGGTGGCGATGAACGCGGGCAGCCTCCCGTACGCGACCAGCGCGCCGGAGACCAGCCCGGCGCCCGCGCCCACGGCCAGCCCCAGCAGCACGGCCGCCCACACCGGTATGCCCTGGTCGGTCGCGGCCCAGGCGACGACCGTCGCCGAGAGCGCCGCCACCGAGCCGACGGACAGGTCGATGCCCGCCGACACGATCACGAACGTCACGCCGAGCGCGAGGATCGCGGTCACCGACGCCTGCACGCCGACATTGAGGAGGTTCTGCCCGTTCAGGAAGTCCGCGGACAGCGCCGTCATCACCACGGTCAGGGCGATCAGCCCGCCCAGCGGGCCGTTGCGCAGCACCGCCCGCGCGAACCACTGCCCGGGGGTGCTCCCCGGCACCCGAAGCACCTCAGCCGACATCGGAGCCCTCCATTGCGCTCACATTCGCGGTCATCGACCGCACCGCCAGTTCCATCACGGCGTCCTGCGTGGCCTCTTCGCCCGTCAGCTCGCCGACGAGCCGGCCCTGGGCCATCACCAGCACCCGGTCGCTCATCCCCAGTACCTCCGGCAGATCGCTGGAGATCATCAGCACCGCGCAGCCCGCCGCCGTCAGCTCGTTGACGAGCCGGTAGATCTCGACCTTCGCGCCGACGTCGATGCCGCGCGTGGGTTCGTCGAGGATCAGCAGCCGGACCCCGGCCAGCAGCCACTTGCCGATGACGATCTTCTGCTGGTTGCCGCCGGACAGCGTCCGGGCGCTCTGCCCCAGCCCGCTCATCCGCACCTTCAGCCGCTCGGCGACCGCGGCGGCCTCGCGGCGCTGCGCCCGCCGGTCGACGAAGCCGCCGCGCGTGTCGCGGGGGAGCCGGGCGAGGGTGAGGTTGTCCTGCAACGAGGCGTCCAGGACCAGCCCTTGGCCCTTGCGATCCTCCGGGACGAGCCCGAGCCCGGCACGCATCGCCGCCCGTATGCCGCCGGGGGCCAGCGGCGCGCCGTCGACCTCGACCGTTCCGGCGTCGTACCGGTCCACGCCGAACAGCGCCCGCGCGACCTCCGTACGGCCCGCGCCCACCAGCCCGGCCAGGCCGACGACCTCACCGGCGCGCACCTCGAAGCCGACGTCCTCGAAGACCGGCCCGGCCGGTCCGCCGTGCCGGGTCAGCCCGCGCACGCGCAGCAGCGGCGCGCCCGGCCGCTCGGGCCGCTCGCGGGGGTACTGCTCGGCGATGTCGCGGCCGACCATCAGCCGGATCAGCTCGTCCTCGCCCACGCCGGCGGGGACCTCGGCCACCGAGCGGCCGTCCCGCAGGACGGTGACCCTGTCGCCGAGGGCGGCGATCTCCTCCAGGTGGTGGGTGATGAAGACGATGCCGACGCCGCTCTCGCGCAGTTCGCGGACGATGCCGAAGAGTGTGTCCACCTCCTCGGAGGTGAGCACCGCGGTCGGCTCGTCCATGATCAGTACGCGGGCGTCCAGGCTCAGCGCCTTGGCGATCTCCACCATCTGCAGCCGTGCGACGCCGAGTTCGGCCACCGGGGTGCCGGGCGGTACGTCCAGCCGCACCCGGCGCAGCAGTTCGGCGGCGCGTGTGTGCAGGGCGCGCTTGTCGATCAGGCCGAACGCGCCGCGCGGCGGGCGGCCCAGGAAGATGTTCTCGGCCACGCTCAGCCGGGGTACGAGGGTGAACTCCTGGTGGATGGTGGCGATGCCCAGCCGTTCGGCGTCCTGCGCGGAGCGGATGACGGCCTCCTGCCCGTCCACCAGGATGCGGCCGGCATCGGGGCGGTGGACGCCGGAGAGCATCTTGATGAGGGTGCTCTTGCCCGCGCCGTTCTCGCCGAGCAGGACGTGCACCTCGCCCGCGTGCAGGGTGAGGTCCACGCCGTCCAGGGCTCGTACGCCCGGGAACGACTTGGTGACTCCCGTCATGCGCAGCAGTTCGCGTCCGCCGGTCATGCGCCGCTCCTTCGGGGTGCAGATGCCGATGCCGGTGCTGATGCCGGTGCCGGTTCGCCGCAGGAGCGGCGCGGTACGAGGTGGGCGGGGAGCAGTACGGACGCGGGTTCGTTCCCCTCGATCCGCTCGAGCAGCGTGTGCACGGCGGCCCGGCCCAGCTCCCGTGTGGGCTGGGCGATCGCGGTGAGCGGGGGATCGAGGTGGGCGAACCACGGCACGTCGTCGAAGGCCACGAGCGCCACGTCGGCGGGGACGCGCAGCCCGCGCGCCCGTACCTCGTCCAGGGCGCCGAGCGCCATGAGGTTGTCGGTGGCGAGCACGGCGTCCGGCGGTTCGGGCAGGTCCAGCAGCGTGCGCATCACCCGCTGCCCGCCGCCCGCCCGGGGGTCGGGCGAGGCCCCGACGCGCTCGGGCGGCAGCGGGATGCCGTGCGCGGCCAGGGCGGTGCGGAAGTGCTCCAGGCGTTCGTCCCCGGTCGGGGTGCCGGCGGGGGCGACGATCACGGCCGGGCGGCGCCGGTCCAGCGCGGCGAGGTGCGCGGCGAGCGCGGTCAGGGCCGCGCCGCCCTCGGCCCGTACGCACGGGGCGGCGACGCCGGGGACCGCGCGGTCGAGCAGGACCAGCGGGGTGCCGGAGGCGACGGCCTCGCGCAGCATGGCGGACCCGGTGCCGGCGGAGCTGACCATCAGCCCGTCGATGCGGCGGTCGAGCAGGGTGCGGATGTAGTCGTCCTGCTGCTCGCTGCTCTCCCCGGCGTTGCCGATGATCAGGCTGTAGCCGAGCCGCCGGGCCTCCTGCTCCACGGCGTCGGCGAGTTCGATGAAGAACGGATTGCGCAGATCGCTGATGACCAGCCCGAGCGTCCGGGTGCGGGCGGTGCGCAGCGCGCGGGCGACGACGTTGGGCCGGTAGCCGAGCTCCTCGACGGCGGCCAGGACCCGCTCCCGGGTCTCGGCCACGGGGGAGCGGCCGTTGAGCACACGGGAGACGGTGGCGACGGAGACGCCGGCCCGTTCGGCCACGTCCTTGATGTTCGCCATGACACCTCGCATGTAATCGATTTCGTGGGGGACAGGTAATCGATTACACGCGGGCCGCGTCAAGGCGGCTGTCGTGTGGCGCGCACCACACGCGAGGGCTTCGCTCTGTGTAGCCGGACGACTTCTCCGAGTCGCGGGAGCGGTCGGCCGGAGGCATGCTGAGACGGCTGCGGCTCGGTTTCCGAGTGAGACCCGAGTGAGGCCCGAGTGAGGTTGGAGCGAGGGGAGAACTGCGGTCATGACAGCAACTGCTCTCCGCCGGCGGACGCGTCAACCGTCCGGCACGGACGCCCTGTTCACCCGGCTCACGGAGCTCCCCCCGGGGCCCGAGCGCACCCGGCTGCGGCAGGAGGTGATCGCCGCCTGGCTGCCCATGGCCGAGCGCATCAGCGTGCGCTACCGCTCGAGCGGCGAGAGCCCCGCCGACCTGCGCCAGGTCGCCGCCCTGGCCCTGGTGCGCGCCGTGGACCGGTTCGATCCGGCGCTGGGCTTCGCGTTCGAGTCCTTCGCCGTCCCCACGATCAACGGCGAGCTCAAGCGCCATGTCCGCGACCATGTGTGGTCCCTGCACATCCCGCGCAGGGACCAGGAGTTGCGGGCCGCCGTCCGCTCCGCGCGGACGCGGCTGGAGCAGCAGGGCTCCGGTGCGCCGGTCACCACGGCGGCGCTGGCCGCGGAGACGGGGCTGACCGAGGCGGAGGTGCGGCGCGGCATCGATGCCGACGGCGTGCACCACACGCTGTCGCTGGACCACCCCGTCGACGCCGCGGGCGAGATCGTGCTCGCCGACACGCTGGGCCTGGCCGACGGTGCGCTGGAGCTGGTCATCGACCGCCAGTCCCTCCGGCCGTTGCTGCACGCCCTGCCCGAGCGGGAGAAGTCCGTCCTGTACTGGCACTTCTTCGGCAACCTCACCCAGCAGCAGATCGGCGCGCGCCTGGGTGTCTCCCAGATGCAGATCTCCCGCATCCTCAGCCGTACCTGCGCGCAGCTGCGCCGGAAGCTCCTCGCACCGGCCTGAAGCCCCCGGCCTTGAAGCCCGTGACCGGAAGCCCGTGACCGGAAGGACGGTCGCCATGTCCTCACAGCACACGCACCTGACCCCCGACCTGCCGCCCGTCGTCGAGATCCCCGATCTCCCCGGCGCCGCCGGCGACGCCGAGCGGGCGCCCGCCCCCGAACAGGGAAGTGGCGCCCATCAGGAGAACGATGGGCGCCACGAGTGCGCGGCCGACGGCTCGGGCGGCTGACCGTAGCCGTGTCGCGCGGGTTGTGTGATCGGTCTGTGCGGCCTGCTGCCGGGGAGATCAGCCGTTGACGCAGGTGTTCCCGAAGGTGGGGTTCAGCAGGGCGACGATGTCGATCGAGTTGCCGCACAGGTTGATCGGGAGGTGGATCGGGACCTGGATGACGTCCCCGGAGAGGACGCCGGGGGAGCCGACGGCCGCGGCCCCTGCTCCGGCGTCGGCGGACGCAACACCCGCGGAACCGGTGATGATTGCGCCGACGGCCGCGGTGGTGAGGGCTGCCTTGGCGATTCGCGACATGGCTGAACCTTTCTAGGGGGTTTTGAGCGCCAATTGTGACCGGCGGTTCCAGGCGGGATGCACCAAAATGGGCTTTTCGGGCGGCATTTAACCCGTAAAGGGCAATAAGTCAGATGTGATACAAGGGGTTTGACGGGGGAATCCCGGCGCGCGGGCGTCGAGCGGGCGTCAATGCGGCGGCTCGTGGATCACCCGGAGCCCCTGCCCGGTCCCGCGCGGGTTTGGCGCGGCCGCCCTTGCCTACGTACAGTTCCTGGGAAGTTTCAATCGAACGTATGGACTGGGAACGACAGCGGCGATGACGGTCACTGAAGAGACGGGTATCGATCCGGAGCGCATGGCGATCTGCCTGAGCGTGCTCCAGGAGCTCGACGAGCTCCCGGTCGACCACCCCGACGCGATCATGGTGCGGCGAGCCACCTCCGGTATCTACCGCACGGTGAAGCAGCGCCGCCGCCAGGAGCGCCGCGCCGCCAAGACGGCCCACGACAAGGCCGTGACGGAGGCCACCGCCACCGGCTCCGCCGAGCGCATCGACGACGAGACGCAGGGCATCCTGCCCAGCTCCACCGCGCTCGGCGAGATCGCGGGCATACTCGTGCGGCCCCGGTCCTGCTACGTCTGCAAGGACCGCTACACCGAGGTCGACGTCTTCTACCACCAGCTCTGCCGCGCGTGCGCCGCCGAGAACCGGGGCCGCCGCGACGCCCGCGCCGACCTGACCGGCCGGCGTGCGCTGCTCACCGGCGGCCGGGCGAAGATCGGCATGTACATCGCGCTGCGCCTGCTGCGCGACGGCGCGCACACGACGATCACCACGCGCTTCCCGAACGATGCGATCCGCCGCTTCAAGGCGATGCCCGACAGCGACGAGTGGATCCACCGCCTGAAGATCGTCGGCATCGACCTGCGCGACCCGGCGCAGGTCGTCGCCCTCGCCGACTCCGTCGCGGCCGAGGGCCCGCTCGACATCCTGATCAACAACGCGGCCCAGACCGTGCGCCGTTCCCCGCGCGCCTACAGCGAGCTGGTCGGCGCCGAGTCCGCGCCGCTGCCCGCCGGCGAACTGCCCGCGGCCGAGGTGATCGGCGCCTTCGGCAGCGGTGCCGTGGACGCCGTCGCCGCCCTGCCCGCCGGGCGCGACGGGGGCCTGACCGCCCAGGACGTCACCGACCTGGCGCTCGTCGGCGGCTCGGCCTCGCTCGCCCGGATCGAGGCCGGCACCGCGATCGACGCGGGCGGCCTGGTGCCGGACCTGGACGCCACCAACAGCTGGATCCAGACGGTCTCCGACGTCGACCCCGTCGAGCTGCTCGAAGTGCAGCTGTGCAACTCGACCGCGCCCTTCATCCTCATCAGCCGGCTGCGCCCGGTCATGGCCGCGTCCCCGGCCCGGCGCAAGTACGTCGTGAACGTCTCCGCGATGGAGGGCGTCTTCAGCCGGGGCTACAAGGGCGCGGGACACCCGCACACCAACATGGCCAAGGCGGCGCTCAACATGCTCACGCGGACCAGCGCCCAGGAGATGTTCCAGGCCGACGGCATCCTCATGACCAGCGTGGACACCGGCTGGATCACCGACGAGCGCCCCCACCCGGACAAGGTCCGGATGGCGGAGGAGGGCTTCCACGCGCCGCTGGACCTCGTGGACGGCGCGGCGCGGGTGTACGACCCGATCGTCCGCGGCGAGGAGGGCGAGGACCTCTACGGGTGCTTCCTGAAGGACTACCGGCGCGCCAACTGGTGAGCCCGCGGGTGCAGCGCCGCGTACTCCAGCGGCGCCGACGGGTCCACCGACACATCCAGCGGTGCGGGCTCGGCGCCCGCCCGTACCAGCAGGTCGCCGACCGCCGCGATCATCGCGCCGTTGTCGGTGCACAGCCGCAGCGGCGGTACGCGCAGCTCGATCCCGGCGGCGGCGCAGCGCTCCTGTGCGAGCGCGCGCACCCGTGAGTTGGCGGCCACACCGCCGACCACGACCAGGGTGCCCACGCCGTGCGCGGTGCAGGCGGTCACGGCCTTGCGGGTGAGGACGTCGGCCACGGCCTCCTGGAGCGAGGCGGCGCCGTCGGCGACCGGCAGCGGCCGTCCGGCCGCCCGGTGGCCCTCCGCCCAGCGCGCTGCGGCCGTCTTCAGGCCCGAGAAGGAGAAGGCGTACGGCTCGTCGCGCGGCCCGGTGAGGGGGCGCGGGAAGGGCACCGCGCGCGGGTCGCCCTCGCGTGCCGCGCGGTCCACGGCGGGCCCGCCCGGATAGGGCAGGCCGAAGACGCGGGCGACCTTGTCGAAGCACTCGCCGGCCGCGTCGTCGAGGGTGTCGCCGAGGTGCGTGATCGGATCGCGCGCCAGGTCCCGGACGAGCAGCAGTGAGGTGTGGCCGCCGGAGACGATCAGCACCACGCAGGGATCGGGCAGCGGCCCGTGCTCGAGGGTGTCGGCGGCCACGTGTCCCGCGAGGTGGTGCACGCCGTACAGCGGTACGTCCAGCGCGTACGCCAGGCCCTTCGCCGCCGCCACCCCGACCTGGAGGGCGCCCGACAGGCCCGGGCCGGTGGTCACCGCGACCGCGTCGATGTCGGCCGTCTCCAGGCCCGCGTCGGCGAGCGCCGCCCGGACGACCGGGGCGGCCGCGTGTACATGGGCGCGGGCCGCGATCTCCGGGACGACGCCGCCGAAGCGGGCGTGCTCGTCCATGCTCGAGGCCACCGCGTGGCCCAGCAGCCTGCCCTCCCGCACCAGACCGGCACCGGTCTCGTCGCAGGACGACTCGATACCCAGCACCACCGGTGAACGCTTCTTCTGCCTCTTCATAGTAGTTGCACATCCTATGCAACAAGCTCGGGGCGAGCCCCGGCTCCCCGGGCATCCGCCCAGGTCAGTAGAGTTCCGGCGTGACTGACCTCCCCCTCACCGTCGTGGGCATCGGCGCCGACGGCTGGCCCGGCCTCGCCCCCGCGTCCCGTGACGCCCTGCGCCGGGCCGAGGTCCTCGTCGGAGGCCCGCGCCAGCTCGGCCTCGTGCCCGCGGAGTGTCCCGGCGAGCGCGTCGCCTGGCCGTCGCCCCTGCGCCCCGCGATCCCGGGGCTGCTCGCCGCGCACGCCGGGCGGCGCGTGTGCGTCCTCGCCAGCGGCGACCCCATGTTCTTCGGCATCGGCCGCACGCTCGCCGAGGTGCTCGGCGCCGGGCGGCTGCGGGTGCTGCCGCACCCGTCCTCCGTCTCCCACGCCTGCGCCCGCCTCGGCTGGCCGCTGCACGACACCGAGGTGATCAGCCTCGTCGGCCGTCCGCTCGCCGCGCTCGCCGCCGCCCTGCACCCGGGCCGCCGGCTGCTGCTGCTCTCCGCCGGAGCCGGTACGCCCGCCGAGGTGGCCGCGCTGCTGCGCGAGCGCGGGTTCGGGCCGAGCCGGATGACCGTGCTCGAACAACTCGGCGGCGACCGCGAGCACCGCGCCGAGGGCACCGCGCAGGACTGGCCCCACCCGCCCGGCGACCCGCTGAACGTCATCGCCGTCGAGTGCCACCGCGAAGCCGGGGCGCCCCGGCTGCCGCTCACCCCCGGGCTGCCGGACGAAGCCTTCGAGCACGACGGCCAGCTGACCAAGCATCACGTACGGGCCGCGACGCTCGCCGCCCTCGCCCCCGCCCCCGGCGAACTGCTGTGGGACGTCGGCGGCGGCTCCGGGTCCATCGGCATCGAGTGGATGCGCGCCCACCGCTCCTGCCGCGCCGTCAGCGTCGAGCGCGACCCCGTACGGGCCGGACGCATCGCCCGCAACGCCGAGTCCCTGGGCGTACCCGCCCTGCGCGTCGTCACCGGCGCCGCGCCCGAGGCACTTGGTCAACTGCCCGCGCCCGATGCCGTGTTCATCGGCGGCGGCCTCACCGCGCCAGGCCTGCTCGAGGCCTGCTGGCGCGCGCTGCCCGAGGGCGGGAGGCTGGTCGCCAACACCGTCACCCTCGAGTCCGAGGCGCTGCTCGCCGACTGGTACCGGCGCCACGGCGGCGAGCTCACCCGTATCGCCGTCTCCCGCGCCGTCCCCGTGGGCGGCTTCACCGGCTGGCGCCAGGCCATGCCGGTCACCCAGTGGTCCGTCGCCAAGGAAGGCCAACCGTCATGACCGTGTACTTCATCGGTGCCGGCCCCGGGGCCGCCGACCTCATCACGGTGCGCGGCGCGCGGACCCTCGCCCGCTGCGGCGTCTGCCTCTACGCGGGCAGCCTCGTGCCCCGTGAACTCCTCGCCGAATGCCCGCCAGGCGCCCGCCTCGTCGACACGGCGCGGCTCACCCTCGACGAGATCACCGCCGAGTTCGTCCGGGCCCACGAGGCCGGGCACGACGTCGCCCGGCTGCACTCCGGCGACCCGTCCGTCTTCAGCGCCGTCGCCGAGCAGATGCGCCGCCTCGACGCCGCGGGCATCCCGTACGAGATCGTCCCCGGCGTCCCCGCCTTCGCCGCCGCCGCGGCGGCGCTCGGCCGTGAACTGACCGTGCCCACCGTCGGCCAGACCGTCATCCTCACCCGCATCGCCCGCCAGGCCACCCCCATGCCCCCCGGCGAGGACCTCGCCACCCTCGGCCGCAGCGGCGCCCTGCTCGTCCTGCATCTCGCCGCCCGCCATGCCGACGAGGTCGCCGCCGAACTGCTCCCGCACTACGGCCCTGACTGCCCCGCCGCGGTCGTGGCCATGGCCAGCCGCCCCGGCGAACTCGTCCTGCGCGGCACGCTCGCCGACATCGCGGACCAGGTGAAGGCGGCCGGAGTGGTGCGCACCGCGGTGATCATCGTGGGCCGGACGCTGGCCGCGGAGCAGTTCCCCGACAGCCACCTCTACTCGGGCGGCCGCGACCGCGAGCACACGCCTTGTCTGTGAGTGCCGGGGGCGGGTGAGGGCCGGGGGTCAGCCGACGGGCTCCCGGTCGAGGTGGGCGCCGACGTGCGAGGTCAGCTCCCAGTCCGACCGGCCCCGGTACTCGCGCCACACGGCCCGCAGCGCCGCGACGGCGAGGAGGACCGAGTACGGCGGGCCGCCGACGAGCAGCTTGACGTAGTGCACCGGCCGGATGCGGAAGCCGTACGCGCGGCCGAAGTCGTGCAGGGCGACGGCCTCGAAGACCATCATCGCGGCCATCGGCAGCATCGGCAGCCACGCCGCCAGCGCGACGGCCAGCGGGACTCCGCCGACGAAGGCGATGAGCAGACCGAAGGGGATCATCACCCCGGTCGCGGCCTGGAGGAACGGCGTGCTGAGGGTGTAACGGGCGAGGACCCGCTGCCGGAACCCCGGCAGCCTGCGCCACTCGCCCTTGCGCAACACCTGGAGGAAACCCTGGTTCCAGCGGGTGCGCTGCTTGAGGAGAGCGGTGAGTGAGTCGGGCGTCTCCTCCCGGGTGACGAGCGCCGCGTGATAGGCGACGACGACCTTGGCGCCCTGGCTCGACAGCCGCACCCCCAAGTCGCAGTCCTCGGCGAGGCAGTTGCCGTCCCAGCCGCCCGTCTCGCGCAGCAACGCGGCCCGGACGAAGACGGTGTTGCCGCCGAGCGGTATGAAGCCCTTGCGGGCGTGCAGGTGCAGCCGGCTGCGGAACCAGAAGAAGTACTCCAGGCAGTTGCGCAGGCTGTACCAGCTGGAGTGGTAGTTGACGAGCTGCACCCCGCCCTGCACGACGTCGGCGTTCTCGCGGCGGAAGGCGAAGTCCACATGTCTGAGCAGATCATGGTGGACGATGTCCTCCGCGTCGAAGACGCCGACGATGTCGCCGCTGGTGTGCGCCAGGGCGGTGTTCAGGGCCTTGGGCTTGTTCTTGGACTCGTGCGTGTCCACCACGACCTTGACCATGTGCGGGTGCTCGGCGGCCAGTTCATGGGCGATGGCCGAGGTGCCCGGGTCGTCGTGGCCGACGATCACCACGATCTCGTACGCGGGATGGTCGATGCGCAGCATCCCCTCGACGGTGTGCCGCAGGACGGCCTCCTCGTGCCGGGCGGGCACCAGAAGCGAGAACGACAGCCCGTGCAGGCCGTCGGGTTCGGCGAACGCGGTGGACTCCAGCACTTCGGGAGTGCGCCATGCGTGCATCATCCACCACAAGGTCACACCGGCCAGGGCCATGAGAACCACCGAGTCCAGTACGAGGACCACGGAGAGCATGTATTCCCCCCACGATTTCCGATTGTGTACTCCCCATTCCCATGGGGAAGTTAGCACGCCTGCCCCATGGTCCCCGTGGAATCGGGATACGGAATTCACGGTTCTGCCGAGAACGTCCTGACCTGCGACGTCACTTCGCGCCGCCGGTGGCTCATTTGCTTCTGGTCATGTGCCGTTGTGGTGTGCCAGCCTGTCTCGTCGTCGGCCCGGCCGGGCCCTGGGGGAGGCACGTCGTGAGGAATGCCGCGCTGCGGCCGAATGTCCGGAAGGTCGCGGAGCCCGTCGCACCCCGAGAGGAATCAAGACCTCCGACCCGCCGCCGGAAAAGATTGCGCGCGGATTTCGTCCTGGTGACATTTCTATTGATGGCGATCGTCGCCATCAGGGCCTGGAACATGGGCAATTACCCATTTCCCAACGACGACGAGGGGACCTATCTCGCCCAGGCGTGGGCGGTCCAGCACGGCAAGGGCCTCGCCCATTACACCTACTGGTACGACCACCCGCCCCTCGGCTGGATACAACTCGCCGCCTTCTCCTGGCTTCCCGCCGCCCTGATGCCCGGCTCGCCCGCCTTCGTCCAGGGCCGCGCCGCCATGCTGGTCGTCGTCGCCGCCACCGCGCTGCTCGTCCATCTCGTCGCCCGTCGGCTCGGAATGGGCCGCGCCGCCGCCGCGGGCGCGATGCTGCTCCTCGGCCTCTCGCCGCTCGCGATCACCCTCCAGCGCCAGATCTACCTCGACGGATTCGCCACCCTCTGGGCCCTGGCCGCCTTCGCCCTCGCACTGTCCCCGCGCCGCCATCTGTGGCACCACATCGCCGCGGGCATGGCCTTCGCCGTCGCGATGCTCTCCAAGGAGACCATCACCGTCCTGCTCCCGGCGCTGATCTACGCCCTGTGGCAGCGCAGCCACCCGAAGACCCGTACGTTCTCCGTCGCCGGGTTCGCCTCCGGGCTGGTCCTGACCGTGCTGTTCTATCCGCTCTACGCCCTCCTCAAGGGCGAGCTGCTGCCCGGCCCGGAGCACGTCTCCCTGCTCGGCACCCTCCGCTTCCAGCTCGGCGGACGTCAGGGCAGCGGATCGGCCTTCGAGGCCGGCACCGACGCCAACATCCTGGTCCACGGCTGGATTTCGGGCGACACACTGCTCCTGGCCGGCGGCTGCGCGGCCGCCGTGGCCGCGCTGTTCCTCAGACATCTGAGACCGGTCGGGCTGGCCGTGGCCGCCCTCGTACTGGTCGCCCTGCGCCCCGGCGGCTATCTGCCGCAGATGTACGTCGTGCAGCTCCTGCCGTTCCTGGCGCTGGCCCTCGCCGGAGCGTCCGAGGCGCTGATACGGGCACTGCCCGCGCGGCACACCTGGCGGCTGCCGGCGGTGGCCGTCCTGCTGGCGGCCGTGGCGCTCGCCGCGGGACCCCAGCACGTACGGCAGACCCGCCTGGCCCTGACCGCCACCCAGAACGGCGTCTACCACCAGGCCGCCGCATGGCTGCGCGCCGGCCACGTCCGGGACGCGGCCGGCACCCGCATCGTCACCGACGGGGTGCTGTGGCTGGACGCCGTGGACGCCGGGTTCACGCCCGGCAAGGTGATCTGGCACTACAAGCTGGACCAGGACTCCGCCGTGGCCGCGTCCCTGCCGCACGGCTGGCGGGACATCGACTACGTCGTCTCCACCCCCGCCCTGCGCGGGGAGCAGCACAACCTGCCCACCGTGCGCGCGCTGTTCGCACACTCCAAGGCCGTCGCGACCTTCGGAGAAGGGGGCGGGAGGATCGACATACTCAAGGTAGTGAAGGGGGACCGATGACCTCGCACCACCGGAGAAGACTTCTCCAACGTGTCCAACGTGCCCGTATCAGACTCCTGTTGCTCGTCACCGCCCTGATCGCCGCGGGCCTCGCGGTCGTTCAGCCCGGCGCGCAGGCCGCACGCGCGGCGGACAACCTCGTCACCAACCCGGGCCTGGAGACGCTCGGCCCGGACGGCTTCCCCACGTGCTTCGAGAAGGCCGGCTGGGGCGACCAGACCGTCACGTACACCGTGACCGGCCGCGACCAGGCCCACTCCGGCGACCACGCGGTCCGCATCGACATGACCCGGCGCGCCGGGGGAGACCGCAAGGTGATGATGCGGGAGGACGCCTGCGCGCCCAAGGTCGTCACGGGCCACCAGTACGACCTGTCGCTCTGGTACACCTCCACCACGCCCGACGTGACCCTCACGGTGTTCCGCCACGACACCCGTGCGGGCTGGGTCTTCTGGACCGACCTCAAGACCCTGCCGCGGTCCGGCGCGTACAGCCGTGCCGAGGTCCGCACCCCCGTCATCCCCGAGCGGACCGACCAGATCACCTGGGGTGCCGCCCTGTACGGCGTGGGCTCGCTCACCACCGACGACTACTCCATGGTGGACGCGACCGTACCGACCGATCCGCCGGTCGACCCCTGCGCGCCCGCGGGCCGCCCCGACTGCCGCGGCCAGTGGGAGGTCAAGCAGGCCCCCGCCCCGCTGCGCGCCATCCACTCCGTCCTGCTGCACACCGGCAAGGTGCTGCTGATCGCGGGCTCCGGGAACGACCGGGACGCCTTCAAGGCGGGCACGTTCAAGACCTCCGTCTACGACCCCGTGGCCGAGACCTTCACCGACGTGCCGACGCCCGACGACTTCTTCTGCGCCGGACACGTCCAACTCCCCGACGGGCGCGTGCTGGTGATGGGCGGCAACAAGGACTACGCGTCCCCCGACGGCAAGGTCGGCTACAAGGGCCTCAAGGTGTCCTACGTCTTCGACCCGGCCACCAACCGGTACACGAGGACCAACGACCTGAACGCCGGCCACTGGTACCCCTCCGCCACCGAACTCGGCAACGGCGACGTCGTGTCCTTCGGCGGGCTCGGCGAGGACTCCTCGGGCACCGTCGTCAACGAGCACTACTCCACGGCGGGCAAGCGCTGGCTCGGCATGGGCGAGGCCAAGCAGGCCTGGCACTTCTGGGGGCTGTACCCGGCGATGATCCTGCTGCAGGACGGCCGCCTCTTCTACACCGGCAGCCATGTCTTCGGCCGCGGCCTGGACGGCACCGGGGCGTCCGTCTACGACTACGACAAGGGCCAGGTCACCGATGTCCCGGGGCTGCGCCGCAAGGACGAGCGCGACCAGTCGATGTCCGTCCTGCTGCCTCCGGCCCAGGACCAGAAGGTGATCACCATCGGCGGCGGCAACCACACCGTCGCGCCCGACGCCCACCGCCTCGTCGACCTGATCGACATGAAGGCCGCCTCGCCCCGCTACCTGCCCGGCCCCGACCTGCCCCAGGGCACGTACGCCAACGGCCGCAGGCAGCAGGGCGCGGAGGGCAAGGTCTATGTCTCGGCGGTGATCCTCCCCGACGGCAAGGTCCTCGAGACCGGCGGCGCGCTGCACACCTACCGCGAGGACCCGGTCTTCGAGGCGTCGCTGTACGACCCGGCGACCAACACGTTCCGGCCCGGCCTCGCGGCCGACCCGGTGCCGCGCACGTACCACTCGTCCTCGACGCTGCTGCCCGACGGCCGGGTCCTGAGCATCGGCAACAACCCCGGCGACGGCTCCTTCGACCGGCGCGTCTCCGTCTTCAAGCCGCCCTACCTCTTCAAGGGCCCGCGGCCGAGCATCACCTCGGTGGCCAAGGACGCCTGGGCGTACGGCTCCACCCAGCGCATCACGGTCGACAAGCCCGTGGTCAAGGCGTCGCTGATCCGGCCCGCCGCCGTCACCCACTCCTCCGACCCCAACCAGCGGTACGTGGACCTGCCCATGACGGTCCACGGCAACACGATCGACCTCAGCCTCACCAGCAACCCGAACCTCGCCCCGCCCGGCTGGTACATGCTGTCGGTGGTCGACGCGAACGGCGTGCCGTCGGTGTCCAGCTGGGTGCGCGTCGGCCCGCAGGGCCAGGTCGCCGCCGCGCGCGTCCAGCGCTTCGCCGACGAACTGGCCGCACCGCAGCACCCCGCGGCACACGCGCAGCACGGCGTCACCGTCCCGCCGGGTTACGACGGCTGCGACCACGGCTACGGCGACGCGGGGCAGTGCGTGCCGTGGACGTTGCCCCGGACAGGGCCGGGCGGACCGTGCGCGTGGCTGCGCGAGCACGGCTTCGGCCGGCTCACGGTCCACGGCGACGACCGCCACCACCTCGATCCCAACCGCACCGGCATCGCCTGCGGCCGCACAGGACACCACTGACGGGCCGGCCGGGACGACCGGCACGCCGTGCGCCGGCCACGTGCGCCGGTTACGTGCGCCGGCTAGTGCGCGGCAGCCGTGCGCAGCGCGCTGATCTCCCGGCCGCCCTTGGCCTTCAGCTGGGCCGCAAGGTCCTCGAGCACGCGGGCCCCGGCCACCTCCTCGCCGATCCGCAGCTCGCCCGGATCGTCCGGGTGACGGGTGGCGTGGGCCCGCGCCCGCAGCTCCGTGCCGTCCCGCAGCCGGAGCAGGCCGGCCGCCCATACGCGGCGGTCGTCCCGGTCCTCTTCGAATTCGACCTCGACATGCCAACCGGCAATCATCGTCATGGGTACCACCTCCGAAACCCCTGGCCAGCAGGCCGTACCCCTCCTCCTGCCAGGCTACGTCGCCCCCGTCCGGGGCGCATGCGCGGCCGGGGGGCCGGGAACAGGGCGCTTGACCCTGACACCGTGTCATCCGGTGGACTGACCGCATCATGTTCACCATCGGAGAATTCGCCCGGCACGGCCGTGTCTCGGTCCGCATGCTGCGGCACTACGACGCCATAGGGCTGCTGCGCCCGGCCCATGTGGACCCGGTCAGCGGCTACCGCTCCTACGAGGCGGGACAGCTGGCCCGCCTCAACCGTGTCATCGCCCTCAAAGACCTCGGCTTCACCTTGCAGCAGGTCCGGGCGATCGTGGACGAGGAGGTCGGCGTGGAGCAGCTGCGCGGCATGCTGCGGCTGCGGCAGGCCGAACTCGAGGCCGCCGTCGCGGCCGCCGGGGCACGGCTGACCCAGGTCGCGGCGAGGCTCCGCAGCATCGAGAGCGAGGGAACCATGAGCACCGACGACGTAGTGATGAAACACATCCCGGCGGTCCGCGTGGCCGAGCTGAGCGCCACGGCCGCCAGCTACGCGCCCGAGGACATCGGCCCCGTCATCACACCGCTCTTCGCCGAGCTGTGCCGGCAGCTCGACGAGGGCGGCGTGACCCCGACGGGACCGGGCATCGCCTACTACGAGGACGCCCCCGACGGCTCCGGCGGCCTCCTCGTCCACGCGGCCATGCCCGTGCCCGCCGCGACGAAGCCCCCGGCCGGGTCCGGCTTCTCGCTCGTGGACCTCCCGCCCGTCGAGGCGGCCACGATCGTGCACCACGGCGCCATGGAGGACATCATGCCGACCGCCCAGGCCTTGGCCCACGGGATCGCCGCCAACGGCCTCCGGTCCACGGGGTACGCGCGCGAGCTCTACCTCGAGTGCACCGAGAACCGGGCGGACTGGGTGACCGAACTGCAGGAGCCGGTCACGCGGACGAAGGCTTGACCCTGACCCGCGGGTGAGGGGTTAGCGTCGGCGCGCCGTACGACCCCGTACGGCGCGCCGAACCCGGAGGAGTCCCCATGCCCGCCCTGCCCCGCACCTCGCGCGAAGTCCGGCTCGCCGCCAGGCCGGCCGGACTGCCGAGGCCCGAGGACCTCGCCCTCGTCGAGGCACCGCTGCCCGTGCCCGCCGAGGGCGAAGTGCTCGTCCGCAACCGGTACTTCCACGTCGCCGCGTACCTGCGCACGCTCCTCGGCGGCAGCGTGCCGGGCGCCGCCGTCCCCGGCCTGCGGCCCGGGGACACCCTGATCGGGGCGGCGGTCGGCGAAGTCGTCTCCGCGCCCCCGGGCGGCCCGGTGCGGCCCGGCGAGCTGGTGGCGCACTGGAAGGGGTGGCGGGAGTACGCGGCGGTGTCCGCCGCCGAGTGCCTGCCGCTGCGCCACGAGCTGCCCGACCCGGCGGCCCATCTGTCCCAGGGGTGGATCGCCTACGGCGCCCTCACCCGGGACGCCGAAGTCCGGCCCGGGGACGTGGTGTTCATATCCGGGGCCGCGACCTCGATCGGCACGGCGGCAGGCCGCGTTGCCCGGCTGCTCGGCGCGGGCCGGGTGATCGGGAGCGCCGGCTCGCAGGAGAAGGCCGACCGGCTGGTGGCCGGGCTGGGTTACGACGCGGTCGTGGTCCGAGGCACGCGGCCGTTCGGCGAGCAACTGGCCGAGGCCGCGCCCGACGGCATCGACGTCGTCCTCGACACCGTCGGCGGCGAGCAACTGCGGGCGGCGGTCGCGGCGGCCCGGCACGACGCCCGCTTCGCCCTGGTCGGCGCGCTGTCCGGGCAGATGGCGCCGGACGGCACCGGCACCACGGCACCGGTGGAGCTCGACCTGATGCAACTCATCGTCAAACGCCTCGCGTTGCGTGCGTTCAGCGGCGGCCCGCAGGTACGGGCCGAGTGGGACGAGCGCTTCGCCGGATGGCTCCGCTCCGGCGAGATCGACTTCCCGCACGTACGCGTCGCGGGCATGGAACGTGCCCCACAGGCGTTGCACGAGGTGATCGGCGGACGCCACCTGGGCACCGTCGTCGTGGAGTTGTAAGTCGTGGAGTTGTAAGGGGAGGCCGGAGTGCGGATCGGTGATGCGGCAGCCGCGGCGGGCACGACGCCGCGAGCGCTGCGGTTCTACGAACAGCGCGGGCTGCTGCCCCCGCCGCGGCGTACCGCGACCGGACAGCGGTGGTACGGCGCGCAGGAGGTGGCCCGTGTCCGCCTCGTGCGCGAGCTGCTCGCCGCCGGCCTCACCGTCGAGGACGTCCGCGCCTGCATGGAGCGGCCGTTGCTGTCCGAGGACGAACCCGTGCCGCCCGGCGTTCCCGAGGGCATGTGCACCCGGTCCGAGGGTGTCGTCGCGCGCCGGCTCGCCGCCCTCGACGCCGAGATCGCCAGGCTGACCGGCGTACGGGACCGGCTCGCCGCCCGGGCAGGACTTCCGGCCTCCTGCGCCTGACGTCACCGCCCGGCCGGGCCCCTCGCCTCCGCCCGCCCCACGATCGTCCCCGCGCGGTCGATGCAGATGACGTCGACCGCCACCGGTGCGCCGCGCAGCACCGCGAGGGCCTCGCCCCGGGCGGTGGCCGCCACCAGGTCGCCGAGCGGGACGCCGCGCGCCGCGCACCGCTGCAGCGCGTCCAGGCCCGTGTTGGCGGCGGCGACCGCCGTCGCCAGCTCCTCGTCGGCACCGCCGCCGCGGGCGAGGCGGGCGAGGAAGCCCTTGTCCACCTGCGAGCGCGACGAGTGCAGGTCGAGATGGCCCGCGGCCAGCTTGGACAGCTTGGCGAAGCCGCCCGCGATGGTGAGCCGGTCGACGGGGTGGCGGCGGATGTACTTCAGCACGGCACCCGCGAAGTCGCCCATGTCCAGCAGGGCGTCCTCGGGCAGCCCGTGCACGGCGACCGCCACCTTCTCGGAGGTCGAGCCCGTGCACCCCGCCACATGCGTACGCCCCGCCGCACGCGCCACATCAACTCCCCGCCGGATGCTGTCGATCCACGCCGAACAGGAATAGGGCACCACGATCCCGGTCGTGCCCAGGATGGAGATCCCGCCCAGGATGCCCAGCCGCGGGTTCCAGGTGGAACGGGCGATCTCCTCGCCATGGTCGACGGAGATCTCGATCTCCACATCGCCCGTGCCGCCGTGCCGCGCGGCCACCTCGGCCACGTGGTCGCGCATCATCTGCCGCGGCACCGGATTGACCGCGGGCTCCCCGACGGGCAGCGGCAGCCCGGGCCGGGTGACCGTGCCCACGCCGGGCCCGGCCCGGAACACCACGCCGGAGCCCGGCGGCAGCGCCCGTACGGTCGCGCGGATCAGCGCCCCGTGCGTGACGTCCGGGTCGTCGCCGGCGTCCTTGACGATGCCCGCCATCGCCCGTCCGTCCCCCAACTCCTCGGCGGCGAGCGCGAAGCCGGGCGTCTGCCCCTTGGGCAGCGTGATCGTCACCGGGTCGGGGAACTCGCCGGTGAGCAGCGCCGTGTACGCGGCCGTCGTGGCCGCCGTCGCACAGGCCCCGGTCGTCCAGCCGTGGCGCAGCCCGGTGTGCGCGAGTTGCGCGGTACGGCCGCCCGATGTTTTCGTCGTCTCCGTCTCAGCCACGAAGATCACCGAAAAGATCATCGAGAAGATCACCGACGGAAGGGCAACGCGTGACCGCCGAGCGCCACATCCTCGTCCTGGGCGGCACGACCGAGGCCCGCCTGCTCGCGGCCGACCTGTCCGCCGACCCTGCGCTGCGCGTCACCAGTTCCCTCGCGGGCCGCGTCGCCTCCCCGCGCCTGCCGGCGGGGGAGGTGCGGATCGGGGGGTTCGGGGGGCCCGAGGGCCTGGCCCGGTGGCTGCGTGAGCAGCACGTGGACGCGCTCATCGACGCCACGCATCCTTTCGCCGAGAAGATCAGTTCCAACGCGGCACGTGCTGCCGCCGACGTCCATGTTCCCCTGTTGGCGCTGCGGCGTCCCGGCTGGGTCGCGGGCCCGGGCGACGACTGGCACTCCGTGGGCTCGCTGACCGAGGCCGCGGACGCGCTGTCCGCCCTCGGCGAGCGGGTGTTCCTCACCACCGGCCGCATGGGCCTCGCCGCCTTCGCCCACCTCGACGCCCTGTGGTTCCTCGTACGCTCCGTGGACGCGCCGCAGCCGCCGATGCCGCCGCGCATGTCGGTGCTGCTGGACCGAGGCCCGTTCACGCTCGAGGGCGAACGCGAGCTGCTGCGCCGCCACGCGATCGACGTGCTCGTCACCAAGGACAGCGGCGCGGCGGCCACGGCGGCGAAGCTGACCGCCGCGCGTGAGGCGGGGGTGCCGGTGGTGGTGGTCCGGCGCCCGCCGGTGCCGGAGGGCGTGCCGGTGGCGGAGGACACGGCGGGGGCGGTGCGCTGGGTGCGGGATGAGATCCTGCAAGTGTCCGGCTGAGAGCGGTAGTTGACGGTGGGTCGGACCGGAGCAGGCCCCGGACGGTGGGCATCAGGCCAGGAATGCTTCGGAACGCGCCATAGACAGGGATTCCTGTCGGTGATCGGTCCCGCGTGCGGTGGGATGGCCCGGCGACCGCGCGGGTTGCGGACTGTCGTCCGTAGGTGCGCGGTCCGTTACGGACCGACGCCATCGAGGGGACGACATGCCGGTCAAGGTGGTGTTCTTCAATGTGGGTCAGGGTGACTGCACCCTGATCACGTTCTACAAACCGGGGGCGCCGAAGGCGGACGCGGCGGTGCTGCTGGACTGCGGGTCCAAGCCCGGGGGAGAGGTGGCGCCGCGGGGGGCGGCAGTGGGTACGGCCAAGCAGCGCCTGATCGACCACCTCCGGAAGCGGATCGACGATCACCTGCAGGACCTGGTCAACCCCGGCGTCCTGGACTACCTCCTGATCAGCCATCCCGACGAGGACCACT
The DNA here is from genome assembly GCF_059089585.1 of Streptomyces sp. SX-6. Lineage (NCBI taxonomy): Bacteria > Bacillati > Actinomycetota > Actinomycetes > Kitasatosporales > Streptomycetaceae > Streptomyces > Streptomyces sp. SX-6. Next base: position 172,771 of record NZ_JBTHHU010000013.1, read on the forward strand.
TCAACCTGCTGGGAGACGTCCTCCTCGACCCCGCCACCAAGAAGCTGCGTTACACCCTGAACAACGTCTGGTACTCCATGGCATCCGGCGACTACAAGGAAGGCAACAGGAGCTTCCGCTTCGTGGAGACCTTGCTCACCAACCCTGCGAGCCTGGCGAGCTCCAGCGGTCACAGCGTGGTGAATCCACCACGGGAGAAGCCGGACCAGGGGGTTCCGGAGCCGTTGTTCGGCCCTGTGACCCCTGCCGCACCGAACCTCTACTTGATTGACAGCGGTGCGTTTCATCTCAAGGGGGCCGCCAGGATCCAAGGCGCCAAGAAAGAGGCGCTCGCCAATCTGAGCAGCCTGGTCCTCGTGCTGGTCGGGGCAGTGGACGGCAGCGGGAAGCGCCAGAAGGTGCTGCTGATGGCCGACGCCCTCGTGCAGAACGAGAAGTTCCTGATCGACTTCGACAAGGACCCGACCGACAACTGGTTCCGTCGGGAGAAGGAACTGTGGCTCAAAGTCGGCCACCACGGGAGCAAGACCTCCACGTGCAAGGAATGGCTGGAGCACACCACCCCGGACGGTCTGTTCGTCAGCACCGGCCCCCTCCTCTTCGGCGGCAGGACCGCTACCTGTACCGACAGCGACTTCAATCATCGAATGCTGGGCGACTGGGAGGCGGTCCGCACTGCGCACAAGATCCCGGACCCCAAGGTCACCTCGAAGAAGCCGCTGAAAAGGCACTGGGGCCATGGCTACCAGGGCAACACCACTGCTGTCCCCTGGCAGTTCGGCTTCCAGGACATGACCGGAAAGGGTGTCTTCAGCACCCTCGCCGGGCAGCCGCTTGCCCCGAACCCGGCAGTACCCGGAAGCCCCACAGGCGAATGGACGGGCCGCGACTGGGTCCTGTGGATCGACCGCGACGGCGCCGGTACTTACGAGATCTCGTACGAATAGGAGGCTTGCCATGGCGCTGACCGTCGAGACGCTGCGCGCGACCCTGCAGGCCGCCGTAGGGCAGCCGGAACTCACCGTCCCACCGGAATTCCTTGAACTGGAGCCCGCCGAGGGGCTGTTCCACGACCACCTCGCCGACAGTGCGTTGCAGGTGCGCGCGCCGGCGATCGACGTGGACCGGCTCACAGCCGTCGGCACCGTGCCGCTCGCAAGCGGCACGGAGGCGCACACGGCGGTACGGTTCCTCGCCGACACCGGCAAAGGCGTCGTCGTCGGGGTACGGATCGATGCCGCCCTGCCCTCCGACGCACCCGACCTGCCCAAAGAACTCCGCGACGCCCTCATCCCGCTGGAGCGTTTCGGCCTCGGCACCCTGCACCTGGTGCTCGGCGTGGAACCGGCCCTCGACGAGCAGTCCGAGGCCCTGGTGGGCGCGGGCGCCGAACTGAACTTCCCCAGCGCGCAGGCCGATCCCAAGCCGTATGTATGGGGGTATCCGCCCGCCCAGGGGAACATCTGGCGGCTCGGCGCCGAATTCGCGCCCGTACGCATCACGGCACTGGACGACCTGGCGGCCTTCGCGGCCCTCGGTACGGGCGGCTTCGACCTGCCGCCCGACCTCGCACCCGGAACCGGCCTGGCGCTCACTGCCCTCGCGGTCGCGTACGCCGTGGGCAACGGCTCCCCGCAGACCTCCGGTACGAGCGGCCTCCTCACCGTTCAACTGGCCGTCGGACTCGACCGGGAGTGGAGCCCACTGGACGGGCTCACGGTGAAGAACCTCCACGCCGAGTTCGCCGTGCTCAGCCCCTTCGCCGGTCCCCAGCTCCTCACCACGCTCGGCGGCACGGTCCAGCTCGCCGACGACATCGCCATCGACGTCGAAATCGGCCTCCCCGACCGCTCCTTGACCGGCACCCTGGTCCGGCCCGTCAACGCCGGCCAACTTCTCCAGGACCGCTTCCCCGGCGTCCCCGTCCCCGACACCCTCACCGTCAGTGAACTCACCCTCTGGGCCGAACTCGCCTCCGACGCGGGCAACCGCGGCTACGGACTCGACCTCGCCCTCACCGACGTCTGGCAGCCCGTCCGCGGCATCGAGCTCAGCCAGGTCGTGCTCACCGTCTCGCACCAGGCCGGGGTGACTCTGGCCGGGCTCGCGGCGCGGTGGCAGCTCGACGCGGGCGTCCTGAACGTCGCCGGAACCTGGTCCTCCACCGACGGGTGGGCCTTCACCGCGCACGCGGTCGGTCTGCAACCAGCCGTCATCATGAGCCACTTGGGCATCGACATGCCCGAGGCCCTGCGCGATCTGACCATCGAAGAACTCTCCGTCGCCTTCGATGCCTACGGCCACTTCACCTTCGCGTGCACCACCACCCTCACCGTCGACGAGATCCCCGTCTCCCTCACCGTCACCGTCGACCACACCCCCGACCACACCCAGGTCTCCGGACTGCTGCGGCTGACCGTCCCGCTCGACGAGGAGACCGAGCGCGTCCTGGAGTTCGCCGTCGACTACGACAGCGACCCCACCGGCCGTATCCTCACCGCCCGCTGGGCTGGCACCCCCGCCGTCACCGCCCGTGAACTCGCCGGTTCTGTCGGGCTGTCCATCCCCGCCGGGGTCCCCGCCGGGCTCCTGCCCGCCCTGGCCTCCGTCGGCCTGCGCTACGACAGGACGGCCGGGCGGCTGCTGCTGTCCGCCACCACCGAGGCCGGCGGTGGCATCGTCGTCGCGTCCGTACCGGGCACCCCGCGCGCCCTCGTCCTGCTCGTCGCCGCGAACATCTCCGACCTCGAGCCCACCAAGCTGTCCCAGCTGCCGCTCGTCGGCGGCCAGATCCCGCCGGGCGTGGACGTCGGCATCACCGGCATCCAATTCCTCGCCACCAGCGGTGCGTTGACCCCCGCCCAGGTCACACTGGTCAACACCGACCTCGACGCCACCGGCTGGACCGGCGGCAAGCTGCCCGACTCCGGGACCGGCCTGCCCAAGGGCGTGGTGCTCACCCTCCCGTACGAGGTCGCGGGCGCGGCACAGGACCCGCTCGCCGTCTCCTTCGGGGGAGGCGGGCAGAAACAGCTCGCGCTGAGGGACAGCGGCAGCGGCGGCCCGGAGTCCGCCGCGTGGGCCGACATCGGCCGCTCCTTCGGCCCCCTGCACCTGCAACGCATCGGCGCCGGCTTCGACTCCGGCAAGGTGCTGGTGATGTTCGACGCGAGCATGGGCGCCTCCGGGTTCACCCTGGGCGTCATCGGGCTCGGGATCGCCCTGGACCTCGACACCATGAGCGCCGAACCCCGCCTCCAGGGGCTGACCGTCGATCTGCGCCGCAACCCGCTGCACATCGCGGGCGCCCTCATCAACCGCCAGCCCCCGCCCGACGATTACAAGATCCTCATCGAGGGCCTGCTCGTCGTCGAGATGCCGAAGTTCGGAGCGCTCGCGCTCGGCGCGTACCAGCGGCGCGTCGACGGCATGACCTCGTTCTTCGCCTTCGGCCGCCTCCAGGGCACCTTCGGCGGACCGCCCCCGTTCCGCGTCACCGGCTTCGCCCTCGGCTTCGGCTACAACAGCAGCGTCCGCGTCCCCGAGCAGACCGAGATCGCCCAATTCCCGCTCGTCACCGGCCTGGACGGCGGCCTCGACGACGACCCCCTCAAGACGCTCCCGGTGCTTACCGGCGGGCCCAACCCCTGGGTCACGCCCGCCGAAGGCCAGATCTGGCTGGCCGGCGGCATCGACTTCACCTCCTTCGAATTCGTCCAGGCCCGCGTCCTGCTGCTCCTCGAAGTCGGAAACTCCCTCACCCTCGCGCTCATCGGCCGCGCCACCGCGAGCTTCCCGCAGAAGGGCGAGAAGAAGTACGCGCGCGTCGGCGTCGACCTGCGGATCGTCTACCAGTCCGCGCGCGGCGAACTCGCCGCCACCGCACAGCTCGTGGACTCCTATGTCATCGACCCGTCCTGCGTGCTCACCGGCGGCTTCGCGTTCTACTCCTGGTTCGGGCCGAGCCCGCACGCCGGGGACTTCGTCCTCACCGTCGGCGGCTACCACCCCGACTACCCCAAGCCCGGCCACTTCCCGGTCGTCCCGCGTCTCGGCTTCACCTGGTCCGTCGGTTCGGCCGTCACCGTCAGCGGCGGCGCCTACTTCGCGCTCACGCCCAACGCCGTCATGGCGGGCGGCATGCTGGACGTGCGCTACAAGTCCGGGAACGTCGAGGCGTGGCTGACCGCACAGGCGAATCTGCTGATCCAGTGGGCGCCCCTGCACTTCCGCGTCGGGATCTCCATCCGCGTGGGAGCCCGCGTCAAGCTGCTGTTCACCGTCAGCGGCGAGATCGGGGCCTCGCTCGACCTGTGGGGGCCGCCCACGGGCGGCACGGTCACCGCGAAGTTCGTCTTCATCAAGATCACCGTCAAGTTCGGCGCCTCGCTGTCCGGTCCCGCCGCGCTCACCTGGGACGAGTTCCGTACGCAACTCCTGCCGCCCGAGGCCCCGCTCACCGCGCACCCGCTCACCGGCCTGCTCACCGACCCCGACGCCGACCCTGCTCTGCGGGCGGCAAGGATCAAGGCCGGTACGGAGCCGTGGCTGGCCGACCCGGCCGGATTCTCCTTCGCCGTCTCCAGCGTCGTGCCCACGGCACAGGCACAGTTCAACGACCGGGAGCCGGAGAACCACAGCACCGTCGACATCAGGCCCATGAAGGAGAAGGGCATCGACGGGCTGCTCCACGTCACCGTCCAGTACAGCAACACCCGCCGCCGGCAGCTCGCTTCCTGGCAGTCGCTTCCCAACGACAGCAAGTGGCGGATCGAGGCGGAGCACGGCAATGTGCCGTTCGCGCTGTGGGGCGACCCGGACATCCCCCAGGACAAGACCCTCGGCCAGGACCCGCTGCTCGACCACCTCACCGGCCTGCGCGTCACCGTCCCCCCGCCCGAGACCAACGGCCAGGACCTCGGTCCGATCGCCGAGCGCGACCTCGCCACGGAGAAGCTCAGCCCCGACGCCACGCTCCCGCTCGACCCGAACGCCGGCCCCACCGGCTCGCCCGTCGAGCTCGCCGAACCGCTCGGCGCCGGTGTGGGCGTACTCGCCGAGCACATCGCCAACCTCGCGGCGGGCTCGGCCCGTACCCGCATGCACGGCGTTCTCGCCGGGCTGTGCCACGGCATCCCGCTGCCCAACGGTACGGTCGGCGACTACGCCGAGCAGGCCCGTACCGCCGGACTCGACGCGGACCCGCTGCTGCTCACCGAGGACCCCCAACCGCCCGCCCCCGAGCCCGTCGTCCTCGTGTTGGACGACACCACCGGGGCCATCCTGTCCGTCGACCCGGACACGGCGGCCGTCGTCGGCCGGGTCCCGGTCGGGCAGCCGGGACCCTACCTGGCGGCGACCTCCGCGGACGGCGCGACGCTCTACGCGGCCGGTACGGATCCGAAGCAGCTGGCGGTCATTGACGTCGTCGCCCAGCAGGTACGGCCGCCGCGCACCGGAATCGAGCTCGCCGGGCAGCCGACGGTGCTCGCGGTCAAGCGCGACAACTCCCGGGCCGTCGTGGCCCGTCCGGCACGCACCACGGCCGCTTCGGTCGATCTCACCGGGAGCGCCGCACCGGTTAGCACCGACGTCGGCCAGGATGTGCAGAAGATCGGCGCAATCTCGGTCGACGTCGAGGCCGGCCGCCTGTACGTCACAGCCAACGACCTCAGCAGGACCTTCACCTACGACACTTCGACCGGCGACCGGGTCGGCGACGGCGTCACCGGACCCGCGACGCCCACGTTCGTCACCGCCGGCGAGCCGGGCCGGGTGTACGTCTACGGGGCCGAGGCGAGCAGCAACGGGCAAGTGCAACTCGTGACGGTGCCGAACAGCGGCACGTGGTACCAGCCGTACAACCTCCTCGCCCGTGGCACCGCACTGGCCCTGCTCACCAACTCGGCCCGGCGCGGCATCCTGTTGCGCAAGGTCGACGACGGCGGCCAGGTGGTGACGCTGTACGAGCGCCAGGGCTCCACCAAGGACACCATCGCGGAATACGACGTAGCCATCGGCCCCGACCCCCGCTCCCTCACCCTCGACCCGTGCGACCGCGCCTGGGTGCTCCACGACTCCACCGTCTCCGTCGTCAGCGGCGGTGCCCTGCTCGGTGAACTCCCCCTCGAAGCACGCCCGTTGTCGGTCACCTTCACCCCGGACGCCGCCCGCGCCTTCGTCGCCTGCGACGACGCGACCGTCACTGTCGTCGAGATCCACGACGACAACGCGCCGGTCGCCACAGAGCACTGGCAGCTGCCACCCGGCACCGTCGCCTCCGCCGCCCTCTACACCGTGTTCGCCGCCACCGCCTCGGAAGGGGCCGCCCGATGACGGACCAGCGCCGCGCCCCCGCGCGGGCCACCGACCCCAGCTTCGTCCTGCGCTTCCAGGACAACCGCGAACCCGCCATCAACGCAGGCCTCTACCGCGTGCGGGCCACGCAGACCCTGCCCGGCGTGGACGGTTCCGACGACTACCTCGTACCCGTCGAGGAGACCTTCGAGGTCCGCGCCCCGCAGTTCGCCCTCGCCGACGAGCACGTGCACGCCGTCAACCCGGCACCCGAGGCCCGCTCCGACTACACCACGACCCTCGCGCACCTCACGCTCACCGATCCGCTGCTGCCGTGGATGCGGCGCTTGGACGAGTCCGGTACCGCCCTCGAGGCGGCACCCGAGGAACCCTGGCTCGCCCTGCTCCTGTTCGCCGAGGGCGAGTTGCCCGGCGACCCCGAGTCCGCTGCCCTGACCGTGCCCATGACGGCGGAGGAACTCCTCACCGACGCCGACGGCGTACGCCACCCGCACATCGCGCCCTCACAGATCGAGGGCGACCCGAGCGCGATCTGTCAGACCGTGGACATCCCCGGCGACGTCTTCGCCACGCTCGCCCCGCGCACCGGCGAGCTCCGGCACCTGATCCATGTCCGGGACGTCCGCACGGACACCGGGCTGCGCGGCGAACAGCTCGCCGAGGGCACGTACGCGGTCGTCGTCGCCAACCGGCTGCCCGACCGCGAGCACGAGATCCGCTACGCCGCGCACCTCGTCGCCCTGGAGGGCTGCCGCTCCATCCTCGAGGACGCGGACGCCGGGCAGCTGACCGCCGACGTACGGATCCGCCTCGCCGCGCTGCGGAGCTGGTCCTTCACCAGCAACCCGGCACCCGGCGGGGGCTTCCCCGGGCGCGTACGGCACTTCCTCTTCGACGAGACGGACCAGGAACGCGACCTGCTGCTGCACGTCCCCCCGCCCCCGGCCGAGCCGCCCGCCGGAGCCGACCCCGCCGCGTACACCACCGCCCGCGCCCGGCTCGGCTCCGGCCGGGTCCCCTTGGCCTATCGGCTGGAAACCGGGGAGCAGAGCTACGCGTGGTACCGCGGGCCTTTCACCGCCGAGCCCGCTCAGCCCCTGCCGGAGATGCCCGCCGTCGGCTGGACGAGCGCCGCGCAGCTGACGGCATACGAGCAGGCATGGGGGATTTTCGACACGGGCTGGGGTGCGGCCTGGACCCTGGGCCGCGCACTGGCCCTCGCCGACGCGGACTTCGCGGCCATGCTGACCGCATGGCACGCGAAGGCCCGTGCGCGGGCGGCGGTGCTGGCTCAGCGGCTGGCGGCGGTGGGCCTTGAGGCGAGGGGTACGGACGGGGCGGCGGAACGCGCCCTCGGCCCCCGCCCCTTCGGTACCCTCCTCGAGGAGCTCGCCGTCGACGGCGCCGCCGCACGGCTGCTACGGGCCGGTACGCACCCCGCACAGACCCGCCACGCACCCCCGCCCGAGCCCTTCCGGCGCACCCCCACCGCCGGGCGGCGCGGGGCCGGACGGGCCGCGCGGACCGCCGAACTGCTCACCGACCCACCGGCCGCGCTGCGCACCGCCCTGACGGCTCAACTCGCCGCCGACGCCGTCCCGATCACCGCATGGCTGCAACGGCTGCGGCTGCTGCACAACATCCCCTTCGCCGGCCTCGTCCCCGACGAGAGTGCCCTGCCCGCCGAGTCCCTGCGCCTGTTCTACGTCGACCAGGGCTGGCTCACCGCTCTCGTCTCCGGCGCGGCGGGCATCGCCATCACCGGTGAGACGGACGACGCCATCGCCTGGATCGCCGCTCCCTGGGTACGTCCCCAGGCTGTCCCTCCCACGCCCTGCGCCGGTGTCCTCATCCGGTCCGCGCTGGTGCGCGAATGCCCCGGCCTTCTCGTCCGCCCGTACCGGGGCCACGGCGACGACACCCGCACTCCCATCGCCGTACTCCGCCAGGACGTCCTCGGCCCCGACGTGCTCCTCGTCCTCTTCGAGGAAGTACCCGACGAGGTCGAACTGGCCGAGCCGCCCGAGGGCCTGTCCTTCGGCGTCGACATCAGCCAGGGCAAGCGACGGGTGATCAACCTGCGACGCGTGGACCCGCCCGCCGTCGCCCGGCAGCTCGACGGCGAGGCGTTCCCGCACCCCGAGGGCCCCGACGGACTCGAGGCGTATCTGCGTCCCGACCCCGCGGGCCGGCGCGCCGTCCTCGACCTGCGCCCCGCCGACGCCGACGGGCTGCTGCGCAAACTCGGCGGCCGCCTCGCCGAGTTGGGGCAGTCGGCCGCGGACCGCTTCGGCCCCGCGGGTCTGGCCGTCCAGCTCGTCAACGCGCCCCGCCGTCAGCTCATCACCCGTGAGGTGGGCCGATGACCGCGAAGAACCCCGAGGAAGGGCAGAACCGCGCCGTGACACACCCCCTCGTCGTCCCCCTGCAGATCGAGGCGCTCACCGTCAACGAACGCGTCCGCTACGCCGAGGTCTTCCAGCGCTGGCAGGCCAACTACGCCCTGACCCGGCTGAACCTGTCGCCCGAACCGCCCGCGTTCTCCAACACCGACACGGCCTTCAACGCCGATCCCGAGCGCGAAGGCGTCTATCTGCACTGGCAATTGCCGCAAGCGCTCACCCACGGCGTGGACGAGAAGGGCGATGGCATCCCCGTCTTCCCGCTCGTGCCCAACCGCTGGCTCGTCGTCCGACAGGCCATCGCGACCGACTCCGGGGAACGCACCGACACCGGCTGGATCGTCGAGAGCGACTACCTGGACCCGGCCCTCGGCTCCAGCACCTACATGGACCGGGACGGCCGCCTCACCCGCATCGGCCGCCGCATCGACCTCGCCGACGGCGCGTGGAGCGAACCCGGCACACCCGGCGGGCTGTTCCTGACCGCCGTCGGCCCCGGTCTGCCGACCTTCGCCGCCTACCAGCCGTACAACCGCGACGTGTTCTCCGTGCACGACCGCACGGACGACCTCGACCCTGACACCGCCTACCAGCTCAACTACCTGGTCGCGGGCTGGTACAGCGACCCCGCCGCCGACCCGCTGGCCGGGGACCTCGCGCAGCGGCTGGCCGAGCTCAACTGGACCGCCACGGGAACGGCGCCCGACACCGCCCGTACGGTCTGCCACGGAACCGCCCTCGACGTGCAGTGGCAGCGCCGGGGCAGCGGCATGCCCGCCTCCGACCGGCCCGACTACGTCACCATCGGCGTGGGCAACAACACCGAGCACGCCACCAAGGCCATCAAGGAGTACGCGGCACGGCGCGCCGGATCCCCGCCCGAGCTGGCCGCCCTGCTCTCGGCCGTGCACTCCGGCGTCCTCGACCTGCTCGAGGAACCCGACGGCCAGTTCCAGGCCGAACGCGCCCTGCACGCCTCGTGGTTCACCCCGGAGCCGGGCGGATACACGTGGGTGCTGGAGGAGGCCGAGAACCCCGGCATGCCGGAACCGGCTGCACGCAGCCGTCGGCCGCGAGCCGTACGCAGCGCGTTCGCGCAGGCCCTCGCCAAGCTCAACGAGGACCAGGCCGCGCACGACGCCGCCGTCCAGGACCTCATCGCCGCGCAGCGCCGGCTGTACGACCTGTGGTGGGCGGCGAACCTGCCGAAGGTGCCGGACGCTCCGGACGAGCCGACCGGCAAGTACCGCGAGGACCTCACGGCACGTGTGGGGGACGCCACCAAGGCGGCGAAGGACCAGCGCGACCGGGTGGCGCGGCTGCGCGCCGCGATCCCCTGGGGCGACACCCCCGAGCAACTCGCCGCCGACATCGGCCAGTACCAGCTCGACCACGGCCTCCCGCCGGACGAGGTCGTCCTCAAGCGCGCCGTCCTGCCCGGCCACCACCGGCCCAACGACCCGGTCATCGTCATCCGGGGGACGAAGGACCGTCCCCTTCCGCCGGACCCGGAGCACGCGGCGGCCGCCGACCCGTACGCGGTGCGCGAAGGCGAGTACGACGACAGCGAGCAGGACGAGGACCCGCCGCTGAAGTGCCGCTGGCCGGACGCGCTCGTCACCGGCGTACGGGTCGGGGGGAGCCCGGTCTCCGCGAGCGACGCGCAGACCCCGAAGCCGCCCAACCTCCCGGCCCCCGACGGGCTGTCCGGCGTGCTGCCGGCCCTGCTGCGCGAGCTGTTCCACCTCGCCTCCTCCAACGCCCGTACGCTCGCGAGGGCCACCGGCTTCAGCGACTGGCAGACGCTCGCCACGGCCATGCGCGACCCGAACGCCAACGCCGTCGGCACCCCCGGCGCGTACACCGCACAGTGGCGGCAGCCCTGGCAGCCCCTGTTCTTCGAGTGGAAGGTCGACTACTTCCCCGTCGAGTGGCAGGGCGACCCGGACGGCGGCCACGCGGACCGCGCCAACTGGCGCTTCGACGGCACCGAATACCACTGGCTCGGCACCGGCGCCCACCCCGTCCCCCTCAGCCTCAGCGGCCGCCAGTTCCTCGCACCGACCGCCTCGGAGACCATGGCCGCCGCGCTGCGCCAGTACGCCCGTACCCACCCGGGCCCCGGAGCCGCCGCGCTGCGGGCGCTCGCCCGGCAGGTCGAGGACGACGCCGACTGGTTCTCGCAGCCCCTCGCGGGCTTCACCGAACAACTCGCCGCCCGGGCGTCCACCCCCGCCACCCTCAACCCCCACTCCGAGCTGCCGGACGACCTGCGCACCGCCCTCACCGAGGCGTCCGGCCGCACCCTGCCGCCCAACCCCGGCGCCCTCCCGCGCCCGTTCACCGGCTGGAACGAGAGCCTCTACCAGCCGCTGCGCGCCGGACAGTTCGCCTTCGCGCGCCTCGCCGTCATCGACCGCTTCGGGCACGCCCTGCCCGCGATCTTCCCGGACCCGAGGGCGCTGCAGTTCGCTCCCGGGGACGAGCCCGGCGACGTGATCGGCGTCGGCGTACCCGCCCGCCGCTTCGCACCCGAGCTCCCCGAGGAGCTCACCCCGTCGTGGCAGGACCCCGACGACCCGTCCCAGGGCCACTGGACCATCAACCCGCCCACCTGGTACCGCTTCACGCAGCTCACGCCCCGCCTGACCCAGCCCGCGCGGGCCGGCTTCACCCTCCTCGACGCCCGGAACGACCTCAACCCGCTGACGACCGCGAGCGACCCGGACACGACCCCGGTATCCGCGTGGCTCGTCCCGGGGTACCTCGACCGCGCGCTGTACGCGTACGGGCCCGACGGCACCCCGCTCGGCGAACTGCGCACGACCCTGCCGCCCAGCGGCGACCCGCACGTGACCTGGCACGCGCTGCCGTACTCGCAGTACCGCGAGATCGACGACCTGCGGGCCAATTACCCGATTCTGCACGGCTTCCTGACCGCACTGGTCGCCCCGGACCGGGGCCCGGCCGCCCTGCGCTCCCTCCTCACCGTCATCGACCGCACCCTGTCCACCACCGCCCCCGTCGGGGACGTCGCGCCCCCGCACACGCCCAGCGTGCTCGTCGGACGGCCGCTCGCGCTGATGCGCGTCCGCTTCGACATCGACCTCGACGGGCCGCCGTACACCGACCCCTCGTGGGAGAACCTCCGCGATCCGCAGGCGCCGGCGTACCCCGGCTACCGCTGGCCGGTCCGGCTCGGCGAACGCAACGAGCTGACGGACGGGCTGGTGGGCTACTTCCACGGCGAGCACCGCGACACGAACTACCGCGTGCTGCACACGGTCCTGGGCGAGGCCGAACTCCCCGACGAGGCACGGGAGTACTTCGCCCCGGTCGGTACGGGAGCCTCCCTCGCCCTGCCCGCCCGACCCCCGGGCAGCGACCCCGACCAACGGAACGCCGCCTACCTCACCCTGCTCGCCGACCCGCGCGGCACGGTGCACGCCACCACGGACGTCCTGCCGACCGCCGAAGTCCGCCTGCCCGCCCGGCTCGTGGAGCCGCCGCTGGCCGAACTCCCGGTGTCCTTCCGGCTGGGCCCGCTGCCGGTGAGCGAGTACGTACCGGACCCGGCGGGGGTACGTTCCGGGCCGCCCGCGCTCGTCCTGCCGCGCCCGTCCGACCGGTACGGCACGTGGACGTGGGTGCAGAACGAGACGGCGGACACGTGGAGCGAGGCCACCACGTACGCCTCCGACGGCGAACCGCACCACCCGTATCCCGCGCCGACGTTGCGCACCGGCCGCCTCACCCTGCGCCCTGTGAAGGCCGACGACCAGACCGAAGGAGATCGCCGATGACCGACTGCGTGCTGAGCTACGCCCTGACGACCGTGCCCACCCCGCTGACCGTCAGCCCGCCCAAGTCCGGCCCGGGCAACGAGGACGAACTGGCCTACGGGTCCATCGACCTCGTCATCTCCAACAGCGGCACCACGCCGGTGCGGTGCAGCCGGATCGCGATCGTCCTGCCGGTCGGCTCCCTCGCCCAGGACCTGGCGCTGACGGGCGAGGGCATTGCACCGTACGTCGAGCCGGAGTCCGGGTGGACGGTCGTGGGTCCGCAGCCGGATGTCCTGCTCGCCGTGCCGACGGCGGAGACGGCGGTGTTCCCGGCGGCGGGGGAGACGTCGAAGGTGCGGTTCAGCGTCGAGCCCACGGGCGGGGAAAGCGAAGTCACCGTCGACGGGCTGTACATCACCCTGAAGAACATCGCCGTCAGCAACAAGACCGGTGTCGCCCGGATCGGGATCGAGGAGTGGGCGACGACGGGTTCCACGATCCCGGACGTGCCGAACACGGGGACGCTGGACGTCGCGAAGTTCCCCTTCCGCAGCGGGGCGGACCCCGCGCCGGGGGTCGGGCGGGCTCTGGTGGCCGTCACGGAACAGGGCGGCCCGCCGGCCACGCGGATCGCTGCCGGCGCGGCCGTACGGCTGGAGTGGCACCATGTGCGCGGTGACAACCACGAGTTGTACATGGACGGGCGGCGCGTGACGGACGCCTCGATCGCGGGCGGGAGTGTGTATCCGGTTCCGGCGGGGGAGGTGCTCCGGGACACGGCGTTCGCGCTGAAGACGGTGACGCCGACACCGGACGGCGGGTTCGTGACGCGGTGGGATCACTTGACGGTGTGCGTGACGGACCAGACGCTTGCGAGCCTGACGGTGAGCGGTGCGCTGACCGCGAAGGGCGCGGTGACGGCTGAGCGGAATCTCGATGTGACGGGCGCGGTAACGGCGAAGGACACGCTGGGTGTCACAGGGGGCGCGACGGTTGGCGGGACGCTCGGGGTCACGGGGGGCGCGACGGTCGGGGGGACGCTCGGGGTGACGGGCGACACGACGGTCAGCGGGACGCTCGGAGTCACGCAGAAGCTGACAGCAAGCAGCGATGTCCAGGTGGACGGCAGCGCCACCATCAGCGGAAGCGCCTTCCTCAACGGGGCTGTTGGCTCAGGCAGCTCGGGCGGATGGATCGATGTCCCGGGGCAGGTGTCATTTACCGCCCAAACGTCAGGAATCGTCGTCGGGATCGCCCAGTCCGGGTCGCGGTACAGCTCCTGCGTGGTGACTGTCCTGGGAGGCGCCGCTGGGGATGTCAGGGCTACGGCATGTGCTGACAACGACCCGAAGAATCAGCATCATGTGCAGATGTCCTCGGCAACATCTTTTGTGAGGAAGGGGGCCACTGTGACGGTTAAAGCCGAACGACAAACAAGCAGTGACGGTGCGTGGAACTATCTGTACGCCTGGTATCGCTGGATTCCCTTCGGCAACATCTCTTCCCTCTCGGATTCGGAGAGTTCCTCGGAGCCCCCCGTAATGATGAGCCAGGACGGCTGACTTCGGCGTCATGTCGTGGGCCGGACGTTCGACGTCCGGCCCACGACACAACGAGCTACCGGTAGTCGGCGCTGATCCCGCGCTCGTAGTCGAATGTCGCGGTCGCCTTGGAGTACCGCCACTCCGGCTCCAGCAGGTTCTTCTCCAACTGGGCGGCGGCCGCCGGGCTCTCCACGATGTAGCCGAAGTCCTGCAGCCACGACGGATAGAGGTTCTTCGACCCGATGTAGAAGGTCGAGCTGTCCACCAGCACCAGCTTGTGGTGCAGGGCATAGGGGTGGCCGTCGGCCCACTTGGCCGCGTCCGAGCTGCGGAAGGTGGCCAGCTGCAGATGCGCGGCCATGGCCTTCTGCGCTGCCTCCTGGCCCCCGGCGATCCGTGCCAGCCGGTTGCGGAGCACATCGCTGATCTCCGACACCGACTTGATCTGCGAGTACCCGCCGCTGCCGACCACGCCCCGGTTGGCCGGGTCGCTCACCACGATGCGGACCTTGACCCCGGCGGCCAGCTTGGCGGCGAGGATGTCATAGAGCCGGATGTCGTACCGGGGGAGCGGCGGGCAGGTGGAGTTGAGGTCCTGCTGCGAGAGCACCACGCTGTTCCGCGCGCTCTCCACCAGGGCGCGCAGGGTGCTCCCCTCCGGGTTGACCGTGTCGTAGTCGCGGTCGGCGTTGGTGTTGTCGTGCACCCCCACCACGCACTTGGTGTCCGGCGCGGACGGCAGCTCCGGACGGAACCCGGACTTCTCGTCCTTCTTCCTGATCCCGACCCCCAACCCGCCCACGGCGATCACCGGTACGTCGCCGGTGGGCCCGGCAGGCGTCGGGTTGGCCTCCTGCTCCATGCGCGGCATGCAGCCCGTCCCCTTGGACGCCGAGAACCAGACGCTGGTCACATTGCTCTTGTTCCGGCAGGTCCAGGACCACAGCTGGTCGAGATAGCGCCCGGCCGTGTGCGCCGCCGGCCCGGTCAGCGCCAGATCAACATCCGTCACCGGATGGGCGGTGTCCAGGTAACCGTCCTTCCAGTCGTTGATCCCACCGGCGATGACCGATTTCCCGTCCACCACCAGCAGCTTGGAGTGGTTCCAGGAGAAGGCGGTCTTGGACGTCGTCATCGAGGCGGTGTTCAGCTCGATCCCGGCCGCCGTGTCCTTGCCCAGCTTGCCCAGCAGATCGTTCCGGTAGGAGGACGGCAGCACATTGAGGTGATAGACCGGCGCGGCCCCCACCAGCACCCGCACCTTCAGCCGATTGCCCTTGCTCACGGCCGACTTGAGCCCGGCCACGATGGCGTCCTGGAACGCGCCGTCGGGGAAGGGCGCCAGCGTGGATATGTCGACGGTGCGCTGCGCCTGCGCGATGTTCTCCGTCATCTTCGCCAGCAGCCGCTTGCTCCCCGGCCGTTCGGCGCACTTGGCGTCACCCCAGCAACCGGGCGTCTGCAGCAGCCAGTCCGCGGCTCCATCGGCCGAGGCGTCCAGCTTGTTGCCGGCGGTGCGCTGCCAGACCTCTCCCTCCAGCCCCGGCGACACGTCGCGCAGGGTGCGCTCGATCGCGTCGAGGTGCGGGGTGGCCGCGCTCTCGTCCGCGATGGCGGGGCCGGCGGGGAGGGAACTGACGGTGAGGGCGGTCAGCAGGGCGATGGGCGTTAAGCGGGCAAGCCTGCGGCGGAGCATGGGGTTCCTTTGACAGAAAATTAACAATACGGGGTGACAGGTTGAATGTTTAAGATCGCCTGTCGACCAACTGCGCAGAAGCTACCAGGTGTGCGGACGGCGTCGCTCGTACGCCCAACTTCGTTCCCAGCCACGGCCGATCACACAGCTGCGAGCCAACCCGTATACTGGCGAGGATTCTGATCGTGTGTTGAGGAGACCAGACGTGGTGGTGGACGACGACATCTCCGGGTGATACCCGGACCCGACGGGCCACCGGCCGGTGCGTGGAAGCACCGCCGTCGTGGCTGCGTTGTCGTTCCCTCTTTTCCTCCCCGTCTGCTGCCGAGGCAGAAATGTCATCCCTGCCTCCCTCCCCCACGAGGTTACCTCCATGTCCGGCGTTTCCGTCGTCTGCTCGAACCTGTCTTTCGCCTGGCCCGACGACACCCCTGTCTTCCAGGACCTGTCCTTCACTCTCGGCTCCGGCCGTACCGGTCTCGTAGCGCCCAACGGCACCGGTAAGAGCACCCTGCTCAAGCTCATCGCCGGCAGCCTGCGGCCCCGCACCGGGTCGGTCGCCGTGACCGGCACCCTCGGCTACCTGCCGCAGAGCCTTCCCCTGACCGGCGACCTCACCGTCGCCGAGGTACTGGGCGTCGCCGCGATCATCCAGGCCATCGAAGCCGTCGAGGCGGGCGACGCCGACGAGAAGCACTTCACCACCATCGGCGACGACTGGGACATCGAGGAACGCACCCGCGCCCAGCTGGACCGCCTCGGCCTGGCCCACCTCGCCCTGGACCGCACCCTGAATACCCTCAGCGGCGGCCAGGTCGTCTCCCTCGGCCTGGCCGCCCAACTGCTCAAGCGGCCCGACGTGCTGCTGCTCGACGAACCCACCAACAACCTCGACCTCGACGCCCGCCACAAGCTCTACGACGTACTGGCGACATTCAACGGTTGCCTGCTCCTGGTCAGCCACGACCGTGCCCTCCTCGACCGCATGCAACGCATCGCCGAACTCGACGGCTGCGGCCAACTCCGCCTCCACGGCGGCAACTTCACAGCGTACGAGGAGGCAGTGCGCGCCGAGCAGGAGGTGGCCGAAAAGAACGTCCGCAACGCCGAGCAGGAACTGAAGCGGGAGAAGCGGGAGATGCAGCAGGCCCGCGAACGCGCCGAACGCCGCCAGAGCAACGCCGCCCGCAACCTGAAGAACGCTGGCCTGCCCCGCATCTTCGCCGGCACCATGAAGCGCGGCGCGCAGGAGTCCGCCGGTCGCGCCGGCCAGATGCACGCTGGCCGGGTCACCGAGGCAAAAGCCCGGCTGGACGAGGCCGGACGGACCCTGCGCGAGGAGCAGCGCATCACGCTGGACCTGCCCGACACCGACGTACCCGCCGGACGCAACCTGTTCCTCGGCGAACAACTCCGCGTACGGCTCGGCGACAAGGAAGTATTCACCGGCGGCGGTGTCGACCTGACGATCCGGGGCCCGGAACGCATCGCGCTGCTGGGCCCCAACGGCGCGGGCAAGAGCACCCTGTTGCGTCTGCTCAACGGAGACCTGGCCCCGTACAGCGGCGAGATCAAGCGGGCCGACGGGCGTATCGCCTACCTCTCACAACGCCTCGACCTGCTCGATGACGACCGTACGGTCGCCGAGAACTTCACCGAATACACCCCGCAGCGGCCGGAGGCCGAGCGGATGAACCTGCTCGCCCGCTTCCTCTTCCGGGGCGCCCGCGCCCACCTGCCCGTAGGCGTGCTCTCCGGCGGCGAGCGGCTGCGCGCCACCCTGGCCTGCGTCCTGTGCGCACAACCGGCCCCGCACCTGCTGCTCCTGGACGAGCCGACGAACAACCTCGACCTGGTCAGCGCGGGCCAGCTCGAGAGTGCCCTGAACTCCTATCAGGGGGCCTTCGTCGTGGTCAGCCACGACGAACGGTTCCTCCGGGAGATCGGGGTGAACCGGTGGCTGCGCCTGGCCAACGGTGAACTGACCGAGCCAGGAGCCCCCGAGGTGTGAGCCAGTCCAGCGACATGTCGACCGGCAGAGGCGGAAAGAACATGATCATCAACGACAGGCTCTACATCGGCGGCACTTGGACCCGGCCCAGCACCCCGACGCACACACTGGAGATCCACTCCCCGCACGACCGGTCGGTCATCGGCCGCGCCGCCCAGGCATCCCCCGCGGATGTGGACCGCGCGGTGGCGGCCGCCCGGAAGGCCTTCGACCTCGGACCGTGGCCGCGAACCGCCCCTGCACAGCGCATCGAGGCCATCCGCCGCCTGAACGCGCTGCGCGAGGACCGCGCGGAGGAGATCGCGGCACTGATCTCCGCCGAGAACGGCTCGGCGATCTGGTTCACCAGGGCGGGACAGCCCGGGCTGACCCGGCAGGCCAACGCCTACCTCAAGGCAGCCGAGGAGTTCGGCTGGGAGGAGACGCTCCAGCCATCCGACCCCGCACTGCCTATTCGTAGCGTGGTGCGCCGCGAGGCGATCGGCGTGGTCGCCGCGGTGATTCCGTGGAACTCCCCGTTCTCGGCCGCCCTGGCCAAGATCATCCCAGCGCTGCTGGCGGGCAACACCGTCGTATTGAAGACCTCCCCGGAGAACTCGCTCAGCATGAACCTGCTCGCCGAGCTCCTGGACGCGGCCGGCCTGCCCGAGGGCGTGGTCAGCGTGCTCCATGCCGACCGGGAGACCAGCGAGTACCTGGTCTCCCACCCCGGCGTCGACAAGATCGCCTTCACCGGTTCCACCCGCGCCGGTCGACGGATCGCCTCCATCGCTGGCGAGCAGCTCAAGCGGGTCAGCCTGGAGCTCGGCGGCAAGTCGGCCGCGATCATCCTGGAGGACGCCGACCTCACCAAGGCCGTCGCAGGCCTGAAGTTCGCCTCGCTGCTCAACAATGGCGAGGCATGCATCGCCCAGACCCGGATCCTCGCACCGCGCTCGCGGTACGAGGAGGTCGTCACCGCGCTCAAGGAACTGATCGAGTCCCTGAAAGTGGGCAACCCCGCCGACGAGGACACCTTCATCGGCCCGATGATCTGCCCCGACCAGCAGCAGCGGGTCCGTGACTACATCCGGCTCGGCATGGAGGAGGGGGCACGCCTGGTCGTCGGCGGCCCGCAGGTGCCTTTGGGCCTGGAGGGCGGCAACTACGTCACCCCCACCGTCTTCGCCGACGTCGACAACCGGATGCGGATCGCCCAGGAGGAGATCTTCGGTCCGGTGCTGGTGGTCATCGCCTACGACGACGAGGACGACGCGGTCCGTATCGCCAACGACTCGGAGTACGGCCTCTCCGGCGGCATCTGGTCCGCCGACGAGCAGCACGCGATGGCCGTGGCGCGACGCGTACGGACCGGCACGGTCACCGTCAACGGTGCCCCGATCGGCTTCGACGGCCCCTTCGGAGGCTTCAAGTCCAGCGGTATCGGCCGTGAGTACGGCGCCACCGGACTGGCCGGCTACGTCGAGTACAAGACGATCACCGCCTGACCGCCGGCGTCGGCGCCCCACGGGAACCAACGTGATCGGCAGGGCGGTTGCCGTCGTCTGGCCGGTCACCCGGTGGACCACACTGCCCGTGCCCGACACGTTCGATCGCTGACATCCGGCGGCGGGCGCACTGCCGCTCGATCGTCTCTGACTTCGCGGGCAAGCTTGGCGGGGCCCAGCCGGGGGGCGCAGCCGGTCGGGTCCGTCCCGGTGGCGGGGACGGATCCGATACGGCTCGAAGTGCGCCGGAACATATGGAGGACCCATGACCGCACAGCCCGCAGAAGATCCGACCGAACTCATCCCCCGCCCCGAGAAGACGTTCCCTGCGCTGCGGGCCGCACTTGCGCGCATCGCTCCTTCGCGTCTCGCGGAGTTTCAAGCGGACCATGATTCGGCGTTCACGTCGGCCACCCAGCATGCCTCGTTCAACCCGATCCGTATGTTCCAGATCAAGTGGGCGACCGAGATCGAGATCGAGCGTCGCCCTGACCTGGCAGCCCGATATCGCGCCGCCCTGGAAAATGCGAACACCCTGGATCGCAGCGACCCGAAATGGCGCGAGGCCATGGATGAGTGCATGGCGGTCCGTGATGAGGCCCGATCCGCGGTGACCGATGACTGATGGCTGGGCGCGGGAATGCGACCTTGAGCAAGAGCGGCAGCCTCGAACGCTTCAGCGTATCAATGCGTCCATCCACGCTTCGCCGTGCGGCGGCACAAAGTAGTAACCTCCGCCAACTGTAAGGACATACTTGGCGAGCGCTTCTCCCACCAAGCGCTTCTGCGTCGCCTCGAAGCCCCTCGTGAGGTCGCGCTGAAAACAAGAGAAGATCAGTCCGGTGTCGCCGTTGCCTCGGTCGTAGCTGTAGCTGCGCCGCACCATTGACGGTGGCTTCCGTCGGTTCGGAGCCGCCATCCTCACATGCGAATCCAGTGGCGTGATCT
This sequence comes from Streptomyces sp. SX-6, assembly GCF_059089585.1. Classification (NCBI taxonomy): domain Bacteria; kingdom Bacillati; phylum Actinomycetota; class Actinomycetes; order Kitasatosporales; family Streptomycetaceae; genus Streptomyces; species Streptomyces sp. SX-6. Next base: position 192,962 of record NZ_JBTHHU010000013.1, read on the forward strand.
TTCCCTTGGGGTCGGCAGCGAAGTTCGGCTCCTCACTAACAGGTGTCCCATCCAGCCAACGGCCATCGCGCCGACGGCCAATGACGCGCTCCTGCTCCTCGGAGGAATCCTTGTCCCATAGTTCCGTCGCGAATCGCACGATGCGTATGACTTGGTAGCTACCTCCCACGGCCCACTCGGGCTCGCCCTGGTCGGCGCGCACCAGGGAGCGATCCAAGGCCTCCCTCTCACTGGGTGGATTACCGAACCCCTCGGTGAAATGAAAGGGATTACGCGCCAGCCCTTTGCCTTCTTCAACCCGGTTGTCGGCACGGAATCCGTCGACCCGCCAACGGAGTTGCCACGGTGGGGAATCCCTCAGTAGTCGCTCCGCCGCTTGTGTCACGACCGCTCGCGATTCACCCGCAATCTGGACCAGCATGTCGCCGTGCGAGGTTCGGGGGTCCAGCAGGTCACCCGCGAAGGTCGGCATCGCTCGTAGGTGGCGCGGCTGGTGATCGTTCCTGTCGAACAGGCCCGCGCCCAACGCTATCCCACCGGTCGCACCGCCCTCGTTCAACGCTTCCGCCGCACGCGCCAACTCCCTTACTGCCGCCCAGCGGCGGTGCCCATCGCCGAGCAGGTCAAAGGCCATGACTTGTGTGTATGACGCGGGAACCACCCCGCGCAGCTGAGTCGGCGGCTCCGGCGAAGCATCGCGATCCCCGTGGCCAGCAGAGTTGTCGGAATGTGCCGAACACCCCGTCACGCCAGCGGCGAACAGCACTCCGCCGATCCCCAGTACGGTTCTGCGCTCCACACGTCCCCCCGTCTTCGGCTCAGGGGCAGATTCAGGGACACCTTTCAGCTATTGGCGATCGCCCTCATTCGTGCCCGCGACTCGACTCAGGACACGGACCGCTTCCGTGTCCTGCTCGACGGTCCGCACGTCTGCTACATACTCGAACAGAACCCTTTGGGTTTCTGATCAATATCTCAAGGAGCGCCACCCATTGCCTTCAAGGCTTCACGCGCCGCCGCAACGACATCACCCCACCCTTGGGAATTAATCATCTCTGCGTCGCTTGATGCAGAAGAAGACAGAACGGAGTCAAGCGCAGAGTTCAGTGCAGCCATTGCGGAGACTTCTTCGTCGTCAGCAAGGACATACCCCAGCCTTCCGCTCGGCTCGGCCAGAACACCCGAGTCATCGAAGAAATCCAGCGCCTCGTCAAGGCCAGAGGCGCCCGGGGCTTGAAGCGTCCAATGCTTCTCTTGCCAAACCCTGTCACCTAGCTTAACCAGCCAGTCAACCAACTGGCTTCGTATCCAGGGCGTCTGAAGGCCATGACCCTTAGGGGGCATTCCAGGTCCTCCATGTCTGCCACTCGCTCAGTGGTATATGAGCCTCCGCCGGATAATCTTGTATTCGCGCATTGGGAGGCAGAAGCTCGCCACCGCGCCCCACGATCCTTCCCCCGGAGTTGATCACCACGTGATCAACTTGCTGGGTGTCCCATTGAGAGTTGGGGTCTCCCCTGTCGATACGAACGCTGTCTTGTCCCTTCGGAGCGCGCCACACAAAGCCCTCCTTATTGACATTCTTCCTGAACTTGCTCGTCATATTGGGGCCAGACCAGCCGCTCGGGATTTTCCCACTCCCATACGGGAACCAACCAGGACCGATCCCCGGACAATTCGCATTGTGAACGAGGACCGGCGTCTGGCCCGCAAGCACATAGTAGGTGTGCAGGCCGTCGACCGTGAGGTTGTGAGCCTCGGCCGCGGCCGTGCGGTGCCGTACGGCCGTGACCTGGACCCATGTGCCCGCGCTGGTCTGCAACCACTGGCCGGCCTTCAACTCACGTGCAGGCACCCACTCGTGGAGGGCGGGCACCCAGAAGGGGTGGCCGTCGGTGGCGGTGAGGTGGCCGGTGTCGGATGACGATTCCGTTGTCAGGTCGACGAGTTGTTTCTGCCCGTCGCCCTGGATCAGCGTGGTCACGGCACGTGGTCCGGTCTCACCCGTCTCGGGGTCGGTGGCCATGACCTGGTCGCCGACCTTGACGTCCTTGATCGCCTTTTGCGTGCCGTCAGCCATCAGGACCGGGGTGTCCGGAGTGAAGCTGTTCTTCAGGCACTGCGCGGCTCTGCTCGCACCCCAACCCTCCAGGAACTCGCCCAGGCCGGTCCCGAGCATCCCCGTCAGACAGCTGCTGGCCGCCGACGTGATGACCTGGCCCCAGCTGACTTTGCGTCCGGACAGGCGTTGGCCGAGCCAGTCCATGCCGCCGTCCATCAGGCCACCGACGACGCATCCGGCGATCAAGGGGTTGTTGCCGGTGGGGTCGGTATAGGTGGTCGGGGAAGACAGGGCGTACTGGTAGAGGTTGGGGCCGCCCGCCTGGCCGATGGGGTCCTCGGAGATGAAGCGGCCGGTGGACGGGTCGTAGTAGCGGTTGCGGAAGTACAGCAGTCCCGTCCCGTCGTCCTCACGGCCGGTGAACGTGTACGGGTTGGTGGACGGTGATCCGTCGGACGAGGACTGGCCGTTGGGGTCGTAGGCGTAGGTGGTGGCAATCGTTCCGTCGTCGTTGGCCAGACCCACCACCGAGCCCAGCGCATCCGTCAGGTAGACCTGAGTCCTGCCGCCCTCTGCACGGGTCAGGAAACGGTCCAGGCCGGATGTCGTGACCGTTGCGGTGGGATTGCCCGAACCATCCAGCTCGGCCAGGGGGTTGGATCCGTCGGTCAGAAACCCGGAGGATCTGCCTTCTACCTGCTTGGACGCTCGGCCGCCCAGCGGATCGTAGGAAAACGTGGAGGAGCTGCCTGCCTTGGTCAGTCCGGTGAGCTGGCCGCGGGCGTTCCAGGTGTAGTCGCGCAGGCCGTCCGACTTCAGACGGCCGTCCCTGTCATAGGTGAACGAGCGGCTGCCCAGCCGGGTGAGGCGGTTGGCGTCGTCGAACGCCGCTCCGTCCTCCGCAGCCGGCAGCGCGACCTTGGCCAGCCTGCCCGTCAGGCCGGTGTGCAGGCCGCGCTCGTCACGGGCGTAATTCAGGTCGCCGACAGCTGTTCCCGCGCGGGAATAGGTGATGGCCTTGACCATCCCGGTCCTGTCCAGATCGGTGGCACGGGTCCAATTGCCAGGCAATGCGACGGACTTCTCCCTCCCGACCGCATCCAGAGCGAAGGTGACGGTGCTGCCGCCAGAGGTGAGGGAGGTGAGGATGCCGGACTTGTCGTAGCCATAGCCCGTGGTGACCCCGGCCGCGCTCATCTGCGTGCGCTGGTCGGCCGCGTCGTAGTCGTAGGAAACGGTGCCGGTGGGGCCGGTGACGGTCTTGGTGCGGTCGTAGTCGTCGTAGGCGAAAGCCTGTGTGCCCGACGCCGAATCCGTGATCTGTTGGAGCAGGTCGACGTAGTTGTAGAGGTAGGTCGCGGTGGATTCGGCCTGGCCGGCCGAACCGACGCCGTAAGCCACCGACTTCGTGCGGCCGAGGAGGTCGTACTCGGCCGTTGCCGCTTGGCCGGATCGGTTGGTGGACCGGGTGATGTGTCCTGCAGGGTCGTACTCGAAGGCCGCCGTGGCCCCCACAGCATCCGTTGCGCTCTTGGGCCGGTCGGCGTCGTCGTACGCCCATGTCGATGCCTTGCCGCGTGCGTCACTGAGCGAGGTGAGGTTGCCGTTGTCGTCGTAACCGAAGCGGATGCCGTTGCCCAGCGGGTCCGTGGTCTGGGCGGTCTGGTTGAGCTTGTCGTAGGCGACGGTGCTGACCGCGCCCGCCGTGTCGGTCAGCGCGCTGGGCCGCCCGGCGGCGTCCCAGAACTGGGCCGATATTCGGCCCTCGGCGTCCTTTGCCGCGATCCGCATGCCATGGCTGTAGGTGTACTGGGTCACCGCACCCGACGCATCGGTGACCGTCTTCACCTGGCCTTCGGCGGTGTGCGTGAACGTGGTCCTGCGACCCTCGGGATCCGTCGCCGTCTGCACATCGCCGTTGGCGTCGTAGCCGAGCAGGGTGGTGTTGCCCAGTGCGTCGGTGGACTTGGAGATCTGGTCGTACGGGCCGTCGTAGGAAACCGTTCCGGATTCACGGGCCTTGCCCGTACCCGCCAGCCGGGTGGACGAGATCACGTGACCGGCCGCGTCGTAGTGCAACTGCGTACGTCGGCCGAAGGGGTCGACGATCGCGTCAACACGGTGGTTCGGCCCGCGCTCGAAGACGGTTTTACGGGCGAGGTCCGAGCCGTGAGCCGCCGTGTCCGAGGTACCGAAACCGTCTCCGTCGAAGGTGACACGACGCACCGCGCCACTGGGCTGCTTCGCCTCGGTGGCGGTGACCTTGCCGACATCGTTCTTGGCGTACGAGAAGGTGTATTTGGCACCCTCGGCAAGGGCCTGCTCCTTCACCCGCCCGTCTGCGTCATACGAGTTGGTCATGTAGGTGATGCCGCGGGCATCCGTCGCGGTGGCGATCCGGTTGCTGGCGCCGTCGTAGGTGTAACGGCTCACCTTGCCCGCCACGTCGGTCACTGTTGCAAGACGACCAGCGCTGTCGTACGTGTAGCCGGTGGTGCGTCCTGTGTTGTCGCGTGCTTCGCGGACTCGGTGGTACTCGTCATAGGCGAAGGCGAAGGCGATCCAGCGTCCGCCGGGCGTGGTGATGCGGGTGATCTCGCCCTTGTTTCGGTCCCGTCTCGTCAGCTCAACGGTGTTTCCGTGACGATCACGGATTTCCTTCAGCGCTGCATACTGCGGGAACACCCATACGCTGCCATCACGGAACTTGAGATCCCACCCGGCGTTCCCACTCCAGGAGATCTTCGTTCCCCGGAATCCACTGGGCGTGTCTGTGGGCTCGAAAACTGCGTCGTCGTAGCTGGTGCCCGGCGAAGTATGCACGTAGTGCACGCTCTGTCCGCCGGGGAGGTACAAGTCGACTTCCTTGTACGGGTCGTGTCCCTTGAAGTGGTGTAGCGAGTTGCGTGCCAACGATCATGTTGTCGGCGGGATTTCGTCGTGGGTGTGGTCGGCCGGGTAGAGCTGGTCCATGCTGCCTTCGGGGAGGTAGCGGCGGGG